>CAYOPG010000011.1:0-25751 GCA_964405775.1 uncultured Lentisphaerales bacterium | reverse complement strand
GGCGCCCCTCGGAAAGTCGCGCCGGGGTTTTTCAATTGAGTCGCGAAAGTTTTTCTCATGGAAGTCCCGTTTCGATGCAAATCAAGCGACGCCCCTTGAGTGGGACGCCGCTTGTGTTATGCCTATGTTGAACACTTTTGTTTATTGAACCGTGATTGCCTTCTCAGAAGCCCAGAGCCCGTGAATATTGCAGTATTCCGTGGCATAGAGTTTTCCAGACTTTAGAAGTTTTGCGGATACGCAGACCTTGCTGTCCGTGAACGCGGGTCCCTGGTTTGCCCCAGCGGCCGAGCCGCCGTGCGCACTAAATTCGCAGCGCGCCAGCTCTATGGACATGTTTGACCCTTCCGGCACGTAGTGCAAGGCGATCCAGGCGATGAAATGCTCTGTCGTGTTTGGATGGGGGATCTCCTTACCCACCGACACCGTGATTTCTAGAAAATCGCCCGCCTTTACGGAATCGGCACACTCGATCTGAGGTACATGCTTCTCGGACTTCCAGTCCGCAGTTTTGACGAATTCTGATAACATGTTGTTAATCTCCTTTTTTTGTTTGTGGGTTACGTGCAAAATACAACGCAATATCTGGTGAGTCTACATTAATATCAGGGGAAAAGTCAAACAAGAATGTCCACGGGCATGGAACCGTTTCTAAGGCTCTCAGCCCCTGCACAGCCAACAGCCACACTCTGGCGGCCATCGAGCGGAGTCGCTGCCGGGACCACACCATTGCGCAGCATGCCAAGGAAATCACGCGCCATCTCCGGATCGGCGCCTGAATGCGTCCCGGGAACGTTCTTTACTTTGTAAATGCGGTCAGAATGGCTCTTCCAGTCGGTGCTGCGGCGAAGCGTTACCTCGACGCAATCGTGCCCGTCGCTCCAGAAATTCTCCACCATCCCCTTTGTGCCTATGAAGATGTAGTTTCTGCCACGGAAGTTCTGCGATGCGAAATGGCATTGCTGGTAAGCGCACAACACGCCATTGTCGAGTTCCCACATTATCTGGTTCACATCTTCCTGATCAATCTCACGTCTGAAGCAGCAAAGCTGCCGCGGAGAATCCTCCTTCTGAACATCCGGGCAAGTAGCGCGGACGTTGCACTCTTTGCACGTCAAGTCGTTCGGCATGTCGCCGCCGAAATACGCTCGCTTGCCCATCCCGGTCACACGCTTGCCGTACCCACCCGCGATCCAATGAACGACATCAATGTCGTGCGAAGCCTTCTGTAGCAGGAGGCTCGTGGCGTTGCGACGCGTTGCGTGCCAGTCGTGGAAGTAATAGTCGCCCCCGCTCGGAACGAAATGGCGCACCCACACGCTCTGAACCGGTCCTATCGTGCCTTCTTCGACGATCTGTTTCATCGTCCGCACCCAATTCATGTAGCGCATGTTGAAGCCCATGAAAAACTTCTTGCCCGAGCGCCGCCACGCATCCAGAATTCTGTCGCATCCTTCCACTGTTATCGCCATCGGCTTTTCAAGGAAAAGATCTTTGCCCGCCTCAAGCACGGCCACGGCATGCTCCTCATGACAGAAGTCTGGCGAAAAAACGGCAATGGCATCAATGTCTTCACGCGCCAGTAACTCCTTGTAGTCGGCGGTAGTGAACTCGACGCCCTTGTTGCGAGCTTTGAACGCGGCTAACTGCGTTTCGCTAGGATCAGCTCCGGCTACGACGCGTGTCTTGAACTCTTCGCTGTTGAACAGATCCGAGAGCGTCCCCCGGCCGCCCACACCGATAACCCCTATTTTGATTTCTTCCATGTTCTTCTCCATTACAAAAGGTTAACCCTTTGCCTCATATTATAGACAAGTCTACGGCCTGAAACATCCTGCTTTTCAACAAAGAATCTCCCGTTTTTTCAGGTTCAGCTCTAGGCTGCCGTGTGCGAACCCGACGCCTATGGACGTAAGTGAATACTCACAGGATTGGGGAGAACAGACGGCAAACAGCCTCCTTCGTCCTTGTCAGTTTCGAACGGCTCGCGTACTTCTCTGGAGTCAACTCAGAGCATTCCTCAAGATCACGCATGAACCGATCCTTAAGCTCTTTGTTCTTGGCTTCGTCGTAGATAAAGGCATTCGCTTCAAAATTCAAGCTAAAGCTGCGTATATCCATGTTGGTACTTCCCACGGTAGATACGAAGTCGTCCACAAGCATGACTTTCGCGTGTAAAAACCCCTTTTCGTATGCATATGCCTTTGCGCCCATCATCACCAGCTCGCCGATGTACGAAGTTGTTGCCCTATACACAAGATGGTTGTCCGGATTCGAGGGAAACATAATATGCACTTGCACTCCGGACAATATCGCCGTTATGAACGCATCACGTATGCTGTCATCCGGAACGAAGTAAGGTGTCTGCACGAAAATCTCCTTCTTCGCGTTCGTTATCATCCTGAACATCGCGTTTTTGATGTTGGTCGTCTTGGTGTCAGGTCCCGAAGTCACGATCTGTAGAGCGCAGTTGCCGTTTGGGTTCCGTTCAGCGTGAATCTCGTCTTCGTCAGTCTGTTTCTCGCCCGATGCGTAGTACCAGTCTTTTAGGAACCGGATCTTCAACCCAAGAACACCAAGTCCCTCTATGCGGGCATGTGTGTCACGCCACGGTCCTACATTCTTGTAACGCCCCATGTAGTCGTCCCCCACATTGAACCCGCCAACGTAGCCGATCTTGTCGTCTATAACCACAATTTTACGGTGGTTGCGGTAGTTTATGCGGAAATTGATATGCGGCAGGATTTCAGGAAAAAACCTGGCGTGTTTTATTCCGTACTCTGTAAGTTGCCTTCTCCCTTTCCTGCCTATCGACCAGCTTCCGAGGGCATCGTAGAGCAATCTCACACGCACGCCTTCCTTTACCTTGCCAGCCATTACCTCCACAAGCTGTTTACCAATACCGTCGAGACGGAAGATGTAGTACTGGACGTCTATCGTTCGAGTGGCGTTTCCAATGTCCCTGAGCAGCGAACCGAACTTGTCTTCGCCTGTATAGAAGAATTGAACATCGTTGTCCTGCGTCAGGAAAGACTCGTCCTGCTTCAAATTCATCTTTACAAGATCATAGAACTCGACAATCCTGTTGTTGTCAAACGGGAACACACCCTCGTTGATGAACGTCTCCTGAGCGCGCGCCACAACTTTAATGAAGCCGTCCTGACGTTCCTTGAGGCCGAACATCTTAACTTCACGGTAGTCACGCCCCAGTAGAAGATAAAGTATAAACCCAATGACGGGCAGGAAGTTTATGACCATCACCCAGATCAGCGTTGAACTGGGTTTCTTGCGTCCGAAAAATATGACGCCTACCGAGACCGCGGTGCTTATCCACCAAAAACTCGCCATCAAGCTGACGTAGAAATCCCAGTTCATTATTTGTTTTTCCCGCGCAGGGTGATCTTTTTGCCTTCCTTTTCAACCGCCCTGATCACAGCTTTCCGAAAAAGCGATGTCTCGTCCTTTATGTACTTGGAACCACGCGTTATTTTGCACAAACTTAGCCTCAGACGTCGGGCAATTTCCCTCTGCGGGACACCGACCGCCAACAGCTTCATCAAATGCCATCTGCGAGCGACATCTCGACATTCTGAATCTGTCCAAACCTCTTCTATGAAGCGACGCACCTGCTCGGGAGTGCTCAGACGCACCAGCGCCTCAGACAACTCCATCAGGTTCCTTTCGTCAATTTCGCGCCTAGTCTTTTTTTCCATCACCAGCACCGTTATATAATAGTTATCTTGTATAGTAACATAGCCGCCCTCAATTTTCAAGCGCGCGTTCTTGCTGATTTTGCCCGTTTTTTTTTCAGTGTGTTTGTGGCGCACTCCGACACTAAGGCATCAGTTCTCGGCAAGGTGGCGGAAAACGGGATAAGTCCGATGCGGCTTGGCTTTAGCACTTGCAGGCTGGGAGCTCACGCTGAAAAGTAGCGACCGCACTCTCGTAGTCGTGAAGACTGGCGCTACGTTGCACCGCTCGCAAAACGCCCTCGCCGCCCCTGAAATAGCGATGCAGGTACCCCCACAGCTCTTTCATGCGCCCAAGAACCGGAGAAGGTCCGCAAAGAGTCTCGCGATACCGCCTGTATAGCTCGTCAGCGAACGCAAGAACTTTTCCAACGCGATCTTCATCATGTGGCGGAGTCTCCAGAGTGCCACGTCCGCCGTCTTCCCAGGCGCGGATATCGTGCGCCAGGAAAGGATCTTCAACAAGCCCGCGCCCGACCATAACGCCGACAATCGACGGGAACCTCTTGACAATGCTCGCGTAGTCTGACACCGTCTTGATGTCGCCGTTGTATACGACCGGCACCCCGAACAGCGGAAGCACTTCTGCGAAAGCTTCCACGTCAGCCTTTCCCTCGTACATCTGCCCACCCGTGCGCGGATGAATGGTTATCTCGCGCAAGGGGAATTGTTGGATAAGTTCAGCACGCTTCGCCAGCGTGTCCGGCGTCTTCATACCAAGGCGTATCTTTATCGAAAAGCCTCCGGGCATTGCCTCGCAGCCAGCTTCAAGCATCGCGCGGAAGGCGTCCTCGTTTTCAGGCAACCCGCTGCCTCGCCCCTTTTTAGCTACGAACTTCCACGGACATCCACAGTTTAGATCCATCTCCGAATAACCAATGGCACGCAGAGACGATGCCATTGCACGCAACTGCTCGGGATCCTTTCCAATGACCTGTGGGACAGTTCGGACACTGCCACAATTTTGCGGCAAAACATCCTTGAGCAGCCGCTCCTGCACCCTATCACCCGCGACAAGGGGAATAAAAGGCGCTAAAACATAGTCAAACCCGCCAAAACGCAAAGAGTGGCAGAGTCTGAACTCTGCCACTGTCACGCCCCTTAACGGCGCAAGGGATAATAATTTGCGAGTGCCGATTATTCCGCCGAAGTCTCTGCGGCTTCAGGATAAACGCTTACAACGCGCCCGTCCTTCTCAAACTTGACCCTGCCCGCCACCACGGTGAAAAGGGTGTCGTCACGTCCACGCATGACGTTATTGCCGGGATGGAACTTCGTGCCACGCTGGCGCACAAGCACCTCGCCCGCGTTTACTTCCTGACCGCCGTAGCGTTTAACCCCAAGCCTCTGGCCGGGGCTGTTGCGTCCGTTGACGCCTGTTTTCTTACGTCCCATTTCTAAATTCCCTTTTCCTTAGGCTATAGATTTGACAACCGCTCGGGTTAGTTCCTGACGGTGTCCTATTTTGCGATGATAGCCCTTGCGGCGTTTTTTCTTGAAGTTTACGACCTTTTTGCCACGGAAGTGCTCTTTGATCTCTAGCACTACGGACGCTCCGCTGATGTAGGGGGCGCCTACCTTCAGGGACGATCCATCTGAAACGGCGAGAACCGTGTCAAGCGCGACCTCTTTGCCTTCTTCGTCTTTAAGTCGTTCGATTTCTATTGTCTGTCCGGCTTCAACTCGATATTGCTTTCCACCGGTTTCTATAACTGCGTATGCTTCCATGAGGTATTCTCTCTTCCTTGGTGATCAGAGAGTCAAGAATTTATCAAACTGGGAGAAACATGTCAAGCATGGGTTTTTGGTTTTTCACCGGTTTTTCACCAACCGATTTTGCAGTGAAAGCGAGACGCTAGAGGGTAAATAGCAAAGCTGTTGTGGCGAGCGCGATCATGGCGATCCATGCCGATCGAAGCAATATACGAAGGGCGATGTAGACACAAAGACTGTGCCACCAAACGGATCGTATTCGCGATGGGCGGCGATGGTGCCGTCGGATGCGCAATCGACAATGCTCCCAATGTGGCAGGGTGTACGCTCCGCCACGGAAACAGCGTCAACTGAATAGCCGTCGCTTTTCATGCCTCTATCATACCTGTTTCTCAGCACCGCCCGCAACACAAGACTACATAAACCGGAACCCGTGGCAAAGTCCACACACTGACACATCACCCTATTATAATCTTACATGGAGTTGCAAGATTACATTAACCCTCGCCCGTGGCAGAGTCCACACTACGCCACAGCACCCCGATTGTAATCTTGCATGAAGTTGCAAAATTATATAAAACGCACTCATGGCAGAGTCCACACTACGCCATGAAACCTCCCTGTTGTAATCTTGCATGGGGTTGCCAGATTACATAAACCTGAACCCGTGGCAGGGTGTGCACTCCGCCACAGGAACAGCATCAAATGAATAGCCATCGCTTTTCATGGCTGCATTGTACCGTTTACCAGTCATGCCCGCAACTCAACAAATGGGGAAATACGCCCCACCACGCCTATGGAAGGTTCTTATTTCTTATTTTCAGTCAAGGGCTGACTGATGCCCCCAGAGCTGCCCCTGATGCCCCCGCATAAGCGTAGCCGCTGGCGGTCGCCGTGCCGCCGTAGTCAAGCACGGCGGATGACAGCGGCGGAACGTAAGGCCACCGCTTAGCCAAGACTTGGCGACAACATTTTCCAAACGGCCCATATCACACACTCTGGAACATGTTCATTCGCCGAATAGTATTGAAACAACTTACGCCGGACTTGTTCAGCACGGTAAAAGTCGACGACAAGCCCGACTTCAGATAATTCCGTCTTGTCACATGCCAACGGGAACGGGCCACAGTTTGTCAGCAAACTGAATGGGCCTTCACGATCAAGAATATCGTATCCCACGAATGCAAAGTCGCTCTCAGCAAGGAATGAACGGTTTTCTTTGGATGGTTCACGTTGAACCGCAAATATATGAATGCGCCGGAACTGAGAAGTTCTCGCCAGCAAATAGTCCAAATCAAGAAAGAACTCCTGCATGTTGTCTTCGTGGACATTATGAAGCCAGTCTTCATCCGAAAGTTCAGATACAACACGCCGACAAAGACTGGGGTCAAGGGTGATCAACTCGCGGAGATGAGCAAGACCAGCCCAGCGGACATAGTCCTGCCACTTCTGCCCTTCCGCCTCATCAAAACAGCTGACAGCAAGATACCAAATGGGTGCAGTTTGAAGTCCCATACGAGATTCCCCCGTTGTCAGTAGCATCCCATAGGCTTGATTTTGATTCAGCCACCCGGCAGGAACCCACGGCATGCTGACACTGCGTCATTCTACCAGAGGCATCGGGGTATTTCAACCCCCGTGCAAAAAAGTTGGCTCGTGTCTGCCTTATATGACACGATATCAACGGCTCTACTGTGTTGTTTTCATTTGGAGTAGCGGGTAACCGAATATCCGGCGTTCAGGGCAAGTTTTATGTCGCCTTCAATGTCAGCCCCGGCAGTAGTAAGCATATCGCCTGTGATAGCTGCGTTGATTCCGATATAAAGCGCCTTGCGAACACCACCTTCCGTCATTTGGATCCGTCCGCCAGCAAATCGCAGATGGGCATCAGGGTTGATGAGTCTGAACACTGCCACGGTGCGCAGAATCTCCTCATCAGACAGACGCGGCTCGTCCGCCAGCGGGGTTCCGGGGATTGGACACAGGATGTTTATGGGAATCGACTTTATTTCAAGCTCTTTGAGAGCAAACGCCAGTTCAACTCGCTTTTCCATTGTCTCGCCCATGCCTATGATTCCGCCGCTGCATATCTCCATGCCCGCCTCGCGGGCGGCTTTCAACGAGGCTATTTTGTCGGACGTCGAATGCGTGGTGCAGAGCTCTGAAAAACGGGATGGGGCGGCCTCAAGATTGCAGTGGTAGCGTTCCACCCCCGCCGCACGAAGGCGACGGAGCTCATCCTCACCAAGCAAACCGAGCGAGGCGCAAATGAATATGCCAGAATTCGCCTTTATCAAACGCACGGTCTCAAGTATCTCCTCGAATGTGGCAGAGTCAGGACTCCGCCCCGAAGTAACGATGGAAAAACGTCCGACCCCGTGCTCTTCATTGTAACGCGCCAGTTCGAGACATTTTTCGGCGCCGATGAATTCGTAGACATCGGACTCCGTGCTGTAGTGGGCGGATTGAGAGCACCACTTGCAGTCTTCGGTGCATGCACCTGATTTCGCGTTGACGATAGAACACAAGTCGAAATCGCGCGGAGCCATCATGACAGTGATCTTGTGTGCGGCATCGTAAAGATCGTCAGCGACAGGCGTTATAGCAGCCTCCAGGGCTTCTTTTTGCGTAATATTTTTGCCGAGCAGGATTTCTCGGACTAGTTTTTCTATCATTTAAACGGCTAGATGTTAAACGGCTAGAGGGCGGAACCTGACGCGTACAGGGCGATCGGCATCCTCGCCGAGCAGTTTCTTGCGTTGTTCGTGGTACTCAGAATACGATCCTTCGAACCATGTCACTTTGCTGTCGCCTTCGAAAGCGAGGATGTGCGTGGCAACTCGATCAAGGAAATAGCGGTCGTGGCTTATTGCCATGATACAGCCGCCGAAGTTCATCATGCCCTCTTCCAGAGAACGGAGCGTGGCGACGTCGAGATCGTTTGTAGGCTCGTCAAGCAGGAGCAGGTTGCCCCCGGCACGGAGCAGTTTCGCCAGATGCACGCGGTTGCGCTCGCCTCCAGAAAGAACTCCCACTTTCTTCTGCTGTTCGGAGCCTTTAAAATTAAAGCGGCTACAATAAGCCCTACCATTCATCATCTGCTTGCCAGCAAGGCTCACATACTCATTGCCTCCGGTTATCTCCTCGTAAACGGTAGCGTTGTCGTCGAGAGTCTCGCGCATCTGGTTGACGTATGACAGCTCCACAGTCGAGCCAACTTCAAACGTCCCTGAAAGTGGCTTCAGGTCGCCTATTATGAGTTTGAACAGCGTGGTTTTGCCAGCACCGTTACCACCGATTACCCCAACGATGCCGCCGCGCGGCAGGTCGAATTCGAGGTTCTCGAACAGCAGTTTGTCATCGAATCCCATAGAAACGTTTTTGGCGCGTACAACGAGATCTCCGAGACGGCGGCCAGGCGGTATCTGGATTGAGAGGTCTTCTTCGCGCGTGCTTACTTCCTGTGCTACAAGTTGTTCATAGCGCTTGATACGATCTTTGCTCTTCGCATGGCGACCGGAGGGGTTTGTGCGCACCCATGCGAGCTCGTTTTCAATGAGTTTGCGGCGGGACTCCGCCTGTTTCTGCTCGCGCTGCAGCATTGCCTGCTTTTGTTCGAGCCATGCCTCGTAGTTCCCTTTGTATGGATATGCGCGACCTCCGTCGAGTTCCAGAATCCATTCCGTGACATTGCTCAGGAAATATCGGTCGTGCGTCACGACTATCAGCGAACCCTTGAAGTTCTTAAGGTATGTCTCGAGCCATGCGACAGACTCCGCGTCCAGATGGTTAGTCGGTTCGTCAAGTAGCATTATGTCGGGGTTGGACAGGAGAAGGCGGCAGAGGGCAACGCGGCGCAATTCACCGCCGGAAAGTGGCGCCACCGGGGCGTTAGGTGGAGGCAGACGCAAAGCTTCCATGGCAATCTCAACATGACGGTCAAGCTCCCAGAGGTCGTTGGCGTCGATTGTATCCTGAAGACGCCCCATCTCTGCGTTGAGTTTATCCATTTCCTCGTCTGACATCTCATCGCCGAGCATCCCGCAAATTTCATCGTATCGATCCAATAGTGCCTGAGAACTGGCAACGCCTTCGGCGACACATTGGGCGACGGTCTTTGTCTTGTCAAGAACCGGCTCCTGCGGCAGATAACCCACCTTCGTGTTTTTGGCGACGATGCATTGCCCCATGAACTCAGTATCGAGACCAGCCATGATTCTCAGCAGCGTTGATTTGCCTGAGCCGTTAACGCCTATGACGCCAATGTGCGCGCCATGGAAAAAAGAGAGATTCACATCCTCGAGGACAGTCTTGTTCTCGTGCTGCTTCGTCATGTCCACGAGACTGATTGCGTATTCGCCTGCCATTGTATCGTATCGCCTTCTGTTTTAATGTTCCAAACTTGAAAGCGTTTTATTTTAGCACACTAACGGCATTCTCGCCATTGCAAATTGCCGAGCTATAAGCAACGGTTGGAGTCTCCCGCCTCCAGAGCGTCGCGGTTTGCTTCGTCCACCATCAGCTGCGCCATGAGTCCATCGTGGCCGGTTGCAGCCTCAGGCGGCAGCGGACGCCCAGTTAAAATTGATGTTGCAAAATCGTTCAGGATCTTGACGATCCCCGTTTTTCCTCCGTGTCGGTCGAACGGAACGACTTCCGACAGCGTCTCGGAAACGATCTGCAGACTGCGCTTGCCTTCTGGTGTCTGGTGTAAAACGACAACCCCTTTGTCGCCCAGAATGGACATAGCATCGTAATTGGAGCTTGGGATGCGCTGTGGTATATACGCTGTGAAGCTGAAGCTAGAGTTGAGCGTGAAAAGCACTCCGGTGTCCAGCCTCGCCTGTATTGTGATGTGTGGTGGATAGCGCACGTCTTCACCGAACCAAGCACCGTATGCCCGTATGTCGCGCCATTCCCCACCACCGTTGAAATAGCGCGCAAGATCAAGCTTGTGGATGCCGCAATCGAGAGTTCCCGCGACGTCGCAGAAACGCCGGCGCCGCTCCGCCAGACGGCCTGTCGCCTTATGGCAGTCCCACAAATGGTCTATGTGTATGGCACCCAATTTCCCAAGACGCCCATCGGCGATCCACTTACGGATTTGCATGTAGGGCTTATCATAGCGGGTCTCAAAATCAACCACCAGCAACCTTCCAGCTTTTTTGGCTGCCTGGAGCATACGTTTACATTCCTCTACTGACGCAGCCATGGGCTTTTCCGTAATCACGTGCAGACCCGCCTTTAGGGCATGCACGGCGATGTCGGCATGAGTATTTTGCGGTGTGGCAATGTATACGGCATCGAGTTCCTCCTGAACCAGCATCCTCTTGTAGTCTGTGTAAGTGGAAACGCGTGGATCTGCGATCAGGACCAGATTGTCGGCGTATAAATCCGCCACGCACTTAAGTTTCACCTTGGATGCAGACTGCAGCGAAGGCAGCACCGCCCATTTTCCATGCTGACCGTATCCGATCAGCCGATATTGATCTTGCGTCTTTTATCTGTCTCGTTCATTACTTTGTGCAATTTAGGTCGTCACTTGAGGAGGAGTCGGTGACAATGATACAAAAGGGAACAAGAAAAAGCCTCACTTTTTTCTCTTCTAACTTTTAGTTTCAGGATTATCCTGTTTTTCAGGTCCGCTTGTTAAATTCTTACTTCACACACGCGGGCGGGATATGTTAATATGTGCGCATGTTGCAATTCTTTTGCGAAAGAAGGTTTTATTTGAACACAGGAAAAACAGCCTCAGTGGTTGCTTTGGCCATTTTTACGTGTGTGCTGGCGAGTGCTGCCGACAGGGAGGCGCTTTTTGAACGCTATAACGCAATAATCAAGGAGGATCCGTTCAACAACCTTCCACCTGTAGAGCAACTTCCTCCACCTGAGCCACCACCCGAGCCGGAGCAACCGGAGATTTTCGTGATTCCACCCGGGCTGGACACGATCAAGGTAACACTACTCTCTCGTTACAACGGCATACCAGCGGCTGGGTTCAGCGACCAGCAGACTCAGGCCTCCTATTACCTTTTGGAGGGGCAGAAGTTCGAAGAATTCGAACTTCTGGACGTTGATTTGGAAAAGGCTGTAATAACACTCAAACGTGGGGGTTACGAGATGGAGTTGCCGCTTTGGATAAATCCGGCGACAACAAACAAGGCCGACGTGGCCACTTTTGGAATGGCCGCTGGCAGCGGAGCCTACGCCGGAGTTCCATTGCCCGCCACCAGCGCAACCGCAGGCACACGCGGTCGTGTCAACACCCATGTCCTTTCCCCAGAAGCGCAGAAACGCCGCGATGAAGTGAACGCAAGACGCGAAGCGGCGCGTAAAGAACGCGAAGAGGCGCGTAAGAAGCAACAGGAAGAGTTGGAGAAGATGACTCCTGAAGAGCGCGAACAAAGGCTGCACGACATAAATGTGGATATAATCATCAACAACCAAGGGCCTCCACTGCCGATAGAGTTGAATGAAAGCGACCTTAAGAAGCTGGCAGAGGCCGGTTTCGACGTTCCCGGAGTGGAAGGAGATACCCCACCCCCTGCGGAAGAAGCGTCGGACGATACCGCCACCGAACAACCACCCACCCCAGCCCCAGAAGCGAAACAAGCGACAATATGAGCATGAGCGGAACAGCGATTTCCATTACCACCGAATCATCCGGGAAACCGCAGATGCGTATGCCCGGGACTTTTGTCTGGGAGACGTTGCCTGAAACAGACGACGAAGGCTTTCCGTTTTTCGGTGCGCTCGTGAACAACGAGGTGGTCTCCCTGCAGACGCGTCTTGACATGAACTGCTTCATCAAGGGCTTGACCATAAAAGACCCGGATGGTTGGCGCATCATGCGGCGTTCCATGTGCTTCCTGCTCTGCATGGCGGCGCACACGGCTCTGCCCAGAGCAAGCCTGCGTGTCGTTCACTCGCTGGGTGACGGCATGTTTTTCACCCTGAGAGAAAAGGGTGAAGATGGCTCCAAGCCGCCGCTCAAGAAGAATCTGACCGCCCTTGAGAACGCGATGCGCGCCATCGTAAAGGCTGACATGACGATAGAATGCGCGCACATTTCGTACGAAGAGGCTGTGGTGCTTTTCGCCGAATCAGGCCAGCATGACAAGGTAGGTCTCCTGCGCCACGTAAACACGCCTTCTGTACGGATCTTCAAGTGCGGAGGCTACACAGATTTGGATCAGGGGCCGATGGCAAGTCGCACGGGTGTTTTGGGGATGTTCTCTCTAGTCCCACAGGAAAACGGCTGCATGATGCAACTGCCATCGCAGGAAGCCCCGTTGAAAATCTCTGAATTCAAGCCTCATCCGGAACTTATGCGTGTCCATAGGGAGCACTCCAAGTGGGGTGAAGACATGGAACTCCATAGCGTGGGACAACTCAATGAGGCAGTTTACAAGCTCCAAATCAGCGACGTCATACAGATGTCCGAGGCGTTGCACGACAAGAACTTTACAGTCATAGCGAACGACATTACGAGCCGCACCCCTGTGCCACGAATCGTTCTAATTGCGGGGCCCTCTTGCGCAGGCAAGACCACGTCAGCGAAGCGCCTTGGCATACATCTCCGCGTGAACGGGTTGCGTCCCCTCCTAATTTCCACCGACGACTACTTCGTCGGCAACGGGCACAACCCTGTCGATGAAAAAGGAGATCCGGATTACGAGCATATAGACGCCGTCGACGTCAAGATGTTTAACGAAGACATGAACTCGTTGCTCGCCGGCAAGCCTGTCAAACGCAGGATTTTCGATTTCAAGGCTCAAAGCCCTGTGTTTATGGACGAGGAACTGCGTCTAGGCGACCAGGAAGTTCTGATAGTCGAGGGAATACACGGTCTCAACCCGATTTTGACTGCCGATGTTTCCCGCAATCAGAAATTCCTCATATTCCTCAGCGCACTCACACAGATTGGCATTGACGACGGGAACGTCCTATCCACCACAGACAACCGTTTGATCAGACGCATAGTGCGTGACCACCTGTTCCGTGGCCACTCCGCACTGAACACAATCAAGATGTGGCCGTCCGTGCGCCGCGGGGAGGAACGTTGGATATTCCCATTTCAGGACATGGCGGACGTTTCGTTGAATACGGCGCTTGATTACGAAGTCGCGGTGTTGCGGCCATTCGTCGAGCCTCTTCTGGCGGAAGTCAAACCCCACAATCCCGAATACGCCACTGCGAGGCGTATACAGCGTGTACTCGCCAATTTCCATTCGATATCGCCAACAGCCGTGCCGGGCGATTCGATTCTGCGCGAGTACATCGGAGGGAGCCAACTGAAGTACTAGCAGTGGCAACTTTTCATTTTGGAAAACAAAACGCAACATGAACATTAGAGTAGTAAATTGGTCGCCTTCCAGAAAATCCGAAAAGGTTGAAACGTTTTTGAAGCGTCCTGCCTTCGCCCCTGAAGCCGAAAAAGTGGCTGCGGATATGCTTTCGAAAATTCGCGAGCACGGGGAGACGGCAGTGCTTGAGGCAGTGGCGAAGTTCGACGGGGTATCCCTCAAAGCCTCCGAGCTACGCGTCAAAGAATCAGAGTTTACCGCAGCAGAGGCCAGTGTGCCTGCGCGTACAAAGGAGCTAATCGACGAGGCACATCGTAGAGTTGCCGATTTTTCGCGAAAGTCGATGCGCGCGGACTGGAGCTCCTCCACCCCGAAAGGCGGATCACTAGGAGAAAAATACGTCCCTTTCGACCGCGTCGGTGTCTATGTGCCGGGCGGAACGGCTCCCTTGGCTTCGACCGTTATCATGACGGCGACTCTTGCGCAGGTGGCAGGCGTACCCGAAATCGTGGCATGCACTCCGGCCGATAAAGATAAGAGAATAAACCCCGCCATGCTGTATGCGATGAAGGTCGCCGGGGTAACTGAGGCATACCGTGTTGGAGGCATTCAGGCAATCGGCATGATGACCTATGGAACCAAACGCTTCAAGCCGGTGGACAAGATCGTAGGCCCGGGTGGAGCTTATGTGACGGCGGCGAAACGCCAGGTTTACGGACTCGTAGCTCTTGATCTGGTAGCAGGCCCGAGCGAAATAGCCGTTTTGGCCGATCGCTTCGCCAATCCTGTATTCGTGGCCGCAGATCTTCTTTCCCAGGCTGAACATGGCACAGGGGCTGAAAAAGCACTTCTTGTAACAGACTCGCAGGAACTCGCGGAGAAAGTCGCGAAAGAGATCGTGAGACAGGCAGCGGAACTCTCGCGGAGCGCGCTTGTAGCCCGCGTGGTCGACAGGGGCGGGATAATGCTCGTCGTTGCGCCATCCATAGAGGATGGGATGGATCTCGTTAACCGATTCGCTCCCGAGCATTTTGAAATCATGGTACGCAGACCGGAAAGACTGGTTGGCAGGGTCTCCTGCGCCGGAGCGGTCTTTATCGGACAGTTTACCCCAGAATCTGTCGGAGATTTCGTCGCCGGCCCGAGCCACGTGCTGCCCACGGGAGGTTCAGCCCGGAGATTCTCCGGATTGACCGTCGATGACTTCCGCCGTCGCATGAGTCTTGTTCGTTATACTAAAGACGATCTTCGGGAAGCTCTGCCAGTTATTGAAATGTTCGGAGACATTGAGGGTCTGGACGGGCATTACAAGTCAGCAGCCCTGAGATTTGGTGATCGAATCAAACAACCCCCAAAAACATAAATTGAACCCCCACTTATCTATCGTGGCCGCATCTGTCGGTTTCACATGGCCATTGGTTATCCTGTTCATAGCCATTCTTGCGAATGCATTTTTCGCTGCATCAGAAATAGCGGTCGTTTCGCTGAACAAGACCAAGGTTCGCAAACGGGCTGAGGACGGCGACAAGACATCCAAGCTGATGCTGAATTTCATCGATGATCCCGGGCGCTTCCTTTCCACGATTCAAATCGGCGTGACACTCGCCGGATTTCTCGCATCCGCTTTCGCTGCGGTGACTTTCGCCGGACCTGCCGCCGCGTGGGTGAGCTCACAGGAGTGGTGCAAGCTTTCACTATCGACCGTTGAGACCATAATGACAATTCTTGTCACGATCGCGCTGTCGTTTTTCACGTTGATTTTCGGGGAACTTGTGCCCAAGCGCATAGCCATGCGCTACAGCGAGGCGATCTCGAGAGCCGCAGTTAAACCGCTTAAACTTATTTCCACCCTCGCTTCCCCGTTCGTGAGCCTGCTTGACTTCTCGACGAACAGCGTGTTGAAGCTTCTTCGCATAAACCCGGAGGATGTCGCAGAACGCGTCTCCGAGGAGGAGATCAGGATGATGGTCGACATTGGCGGAGCCAGCGGATCAATAGAGCCGCAGGAAAAGGAGATGATCGAGAACGTATTCGAGTTCAACAACAAGACCGCCGAGGAAATCATGGTTCACCGGACAGACATTGCCGCGCTGCCCATAGACGTAGGCGAGGCCGAATGCAGGGAGCGCATGCGCAACTGCGAGTTCTCGCGCCTACCCGTGTACGATGGCACGATCGACAACATACAGGGGATCCTCAACACCCGCGATTACCTCATACGGGCACTCGACGACCAGCATCCGCAAATCAAGGACCTTATTCGCAAGCCTTTCTTCGTTCCGGAAACTATTCGTACCGACCTGCTTTTCCGCCAGATGCAGAAAAACAAGCAGGCTCTCGCTGTCGTGCTCGACGAATTCGGAGGCACCTCCGGGATCGTGTCGGTGGAAGACCTTCTTGAGGAGATAGTCGGAGAAATCTACGATGAATACGACACAAACGTCATACCCGGGAAAATAGAGAAACTCTCGGAAACAGATTACAGGCTCCCGGGCGAGATTGAACTTGAAAAAGTTGCGGATGAGCTTGATGTCGACATCGAGGAAGGCGACTTTAGCACGGTTGGCGGCTTCGTGTTCGAAAAACTCAACCGAGTTCCATCCGTTGGAACTAAACTTGAGATTCCCGAACTGTATTTGCAGATAACTGTAGAGAAAATGGATGGACACCGCGTGGACAGCGTTCTTGTGCACAAACTAGAAAAACCAGAGCCTCCGCACGAAGACGACGAGGAAGACGATTAAAGGAATAGGCATATCCCCAAATGAAAACTAGAAGAAGAAGAAGCTTTTTGATCATTGCGTTTGCCGCGACTTTTATGGCGTGCACTCCAGCGACATCTTTCGCGATCTTCGGGTTTGGCTCCGCCAAGGCGGACATGCTAAAAAAGGCCGACGCCTCTTTCTCCGAAGCCACGGCTGCACGCGACGAAGGACGCGTGCTGGACGAACTTTCCGCCCTATCCGCCACAATGAAGATGTATAAGGATATAGCCTCTGAACATCCGGATTACAAAAAAGATTACGTTATGACGCGCTTCGACCAGTGCGCAGAACGGGCTAGAGAGCTGCGAGAGCTGATCAACACCGGTAAAATAGCCGTCCCCGACCCTGACGCTGCCGCCTCAGGCGAAGGTAAAGGCTACGTTGCTAAACCCGCCGCTGTAAAACTCGAAGACGCTTCGACGACTTCGCCGACGTTTACACACGGCATACCTACTCTTATGCCAGAGCAGGACGCACTCGACGTGCTCAGTGGCACCCCGGTCAAGACGGCGGCCTCGATTGCTGCCGCCGATAAGAAAGATGAGCCCGCAGTTTCAGGAGTAGAGGCAGCGCCTCAGTCTCCCGAGGACGGATACGTTGAAGACGAAGTGTTCGCCGACCGCAAACAAAGCATGACGGATGGCAATGACTTCGTAAGGAGCGTGGCGGTGGAGCAGCTAATCAGAACGGGCGATGCGCCCGATGCTGTAATTATTCTCGAGGATATCATTGAAGAAGAGGACGACAGCGCTTCGACAACTACCCGCATCCTATTTGTCCGGTCCCTGATCGAATGCCGCAACTTCTCGCGGGCGCAAACAGAGTTAAAAACGATTTTCAGAAAAGACCCAACCAACCCGTCAGCTCGCACGATGTCAGCGGCAATAGCTTTGCAAAAGGGCGACTTTGCGGAGGCAGTCTTTCAGATGGACAGGCTCATGCTGGATCACCCAGGTTACTCCGATGCGTACGTTAACATGGCGTACGTATACCTCATGATGGATCCGGGAGCAAACCGCGATATGGCGATCATGTATTACAAAACCGCCTTGGACTTTGGAGCCAAACGCGATCCGAGGCTAGAATCCGACCTTAACATAGAAGTTGTAAATTGAAAATAATCAGAGATCCGCAATCTTATGTTCACCTTGATGAACTCCGCAAGATGGAGGCTTTCATCATCGATATGGATGGTGTGATTTACCATGGGAATCACGTGCTTCCAGGTGCCATCGAGTTCACGAAATGGCTTGATGAAAACAAAAAAAAGTACCTTTTTCTTACAAACAGCGGGGAACGCACCCCTCGTGAACTGCACGAAAAACTCGGACGTCTGGGCTTCTCCGTTAGCGAAGACCATTTCTACACCAGCGCTCTAGCCACCGCACAGTTTCTTGCTTCTCAAAAGCCACGTGGATCAGCGTATGTAATCGGCAACAACGGTCTCATCAACGCACTTTATGAAGCGGGATACTCGATGAACGACATCGATCCCGACTACGTCGTCATAAGCGAATCTCCAGAATATAATTTTACGAAAATATGCCGGGCGATCAAACTAGTGCGCAACGGAGCGAAGCTCATCGGCACCAACCCCGACACCACCGGCCCCGTCGAAGGCGGGGATATAGTGCCGGCCACGGGAGCTCTTATGGCGCCGATTGAAATGGCGACTGGAGCTACACCATACTTCGTGGGCAAGCCGAACCCTCTTATGATGCGTAGCGCGATCAAACGAATTGGGGTGCGTCGGGAGGAAACAGCGATTATCGGCGACAGGATGAACACCGACATAATATCCGGAATAGAATCGGAGATGACCACAATTCTGGTGCTCACCGGTGTAACCGCCGAAGCGGATATATGCAAGTTTGCTTACCAGCCAGACTACGTAATGGACAATGTCGGCTCCATGCTGCTGGGGCTTGAGAAACAGAAAAAATGATTTAACTATCACCTTTTAATAGGGAAAAAAATGGAAAATAAAAAAAACAAGGAAGTCCGCCTAGGGATCATAGGTCTTGGAGGAATGGGCTATGAACACTTCAGGAACATCGAGGCAGGGAAAGTTTCCAACGTGCGGGTAACCGCTGTGTGCGATTTAGTACCGGAAAAAATGGATAAATGCGGCGACAAACTGCTAAAGTTCACCGACAGCGCCAAACTGCTGCGTTCCGACGAAGTCGATGCAGTCCTTATAGCGACTCCACATTACGCGCACACCACTATTGGCATAGACGCGCTGAAATGCGGCATACACACTCTTGTTGAGAAACCTATTTCGGTCCATAAAAAAGATGCCGAGAAATTGATCGCCGCGCACACGGATCCGAAGGTCATCTTCAGTGCCATGTTCAACCAGCGCACCACTCCGCAATACATAAAATTGCGTGAGATAATAAATGGCGGAATGCTTGGCGAGATCACACGCGTGAACTGGATCATCACGAACTGGTTCCGTTCGCAGGCCTACTACGATGGCGGCACCTGGCGCGCGACATGGGCTGGTGAAGGCGGCGGCGTGCTCTTGAACCAGTGCCCCCACAACCTCGATTTGATGCAGTGGCTATTCGGAATGCCTTCGTCTGTAACGGCTGTCTGCTCGCTAGGCAAATACCATGACATAGAGGTAGAAGACGACGTCACAGCCTTCCTCGAATACCCGAATGGCGCAACTGGTGTGTTCATAACCACCACAGGTGAAGCCCCCGGTACGAACCGTCTCGAAGTGTCCGGCGAATACGGCAAAATCGTCGTTGAAGACGGCAAAGTCACATGGACGCGAAACACCGTAGGCCAGCAGCAGTTTTTGCGGACTACGAACCAGAAATTTGCTCGGCCGGAAACGTGGACAATCGACATCCCCTGCAACGGCAACGGCCCGCAGCATGTCGGCATAATCCAAAATTTCGTGAATGCAATCCTCAACGGGGAAAAACTAATTGCCCCAGCGGAGGAGGGGATCAAGTCAGTCGAACTAGGCAACGCCATGCTCTTCTCGTCGCTCAAAAAGAAGAAGGTGGAAATGCCTCTCAACTCATCCGCGTTTTCCACGACACTGAAAAAACTAATCGCCGATTCGAAAGGTGATAAAAAGAAGAAACAGTCCAAAACAGAAGATGCTGCTGGCATGGGAGACTCGTTTAAATACTAAACCACAGAGGAGAAGCAACATGTACATGACAGGTTTTGCGGACGAAGCCGCAGTTTCGATCGACGGACAGATAAAAGCTACAAAAGAGCTGGGGTGGAGCAACATAGAATCCCGTGGGATTGACAAGGTGAACATACACGACATCGACGACAAGACGTTCGATGTCGTCTACGGGAAGCTTGAAGACGCCGGGATAAAAATAAACTGCTTTGGCTCAGCTATAGCCAACTGGAGTAAACACATAGACAAACCCGGCGATGAGGACATTGCGGCAATCAAACGCGCCATACCTAGGATGCAACGGATGGGCACGAAGATGATACGCATCATGAGTTATGCCGTCCTGCCGGACCGTTCTCCGGAAGATCAGATGAAGGAGACGCGTTTCGAACGCCTCCGCGAGTTCACCAAAATGTTTCTTGACGCCGGCATTCAGCCGGTACATGAAAACTGCATGAACTACGGTGGCATGGGCTGGAGCTACACGCTGGCCATCATCGAAAACGTTCCGGGGCTGAAGTTGGTCTTCGACACGGGCAATCCAATCATGTCGGATGACCGCACGAAGCCGGTTCCACACCCAAAACAATCTTCTTGGGAGTTCTATAGCAATGTCAAGGACCATGTCATTTACATCCATATCAAAGACGGCATTTGGGATGGCGAAAAAATGAACTACACTTTCCCGGGTCTTGGCAATGGCGATGTTCGGCGAGTAATCGAGGATGCAATTTCTTCAGGTTACGATGGCGGCATTTCGATAGAGCCCCACCTTGGAGCTGTTTTCCACGATGATTCTGTTAAGACCGACGATGAGCGCAGATATGCAATGTACGTAGAATACGGCAAACGCATGGAGGCGATGATAAACGACATCAAAGCCTCCCTAGAAGGGAAAAATGGCTAAGATACTAATCGCCGGATCCAACGGGCAACTTGGAACAGACTGCCAGAGTGTTTTCGCGGAACATGACCTTTTGGCGTTGGACATGCCAGAGATCGACATCACTTCGCGTGATTCCGTGGCGTCCGCAATAATAGACTTCAAGCCGGATGTTCTTATCAACTGTGCGGCATACACCGCGGTGGACAAAGCGGAATCCGATCAGGCACTGTGCCACGCCGTTAACGCCACCGGCCCCGCTTTACTAGCAGAGGAATGCAAACGACTTGGCACGTTACTTGTGCACATCTCCACAGACTACGTATTCAGCGGTGACAAGGCAGTGCCAGAGGCGTGGCTCGAAACAGACGTCCCCTCACCTGCCACTGTGTACGGACGCACCAAATTGAAGGGCGAAAAAGCGATTCAGTCCAGTGGGTGCCGCTACGCAATTCTGCGCACAGCCTGGCTATACGGCGCTCACGGCAAAAACTTCCCGAAAACCATGCTTCGACTCGCGCTTTCCGATCCAGCCAAAACTATCCGTGTTGTAAACGACCAGTTCGGCTGCCCCACATGTTCGATGCAGTTGGCACTCCAAATCAAAAAGATACTCGATCAACCCGTCCCTCCTACAGGACTCTTCAACGCAGCGGCACAGGGTTATACAACGTGGTACGGCTTCGCCAGAGAATTTCTGACGCTGATGAACGTCCCGTATAAAATGGAACCCTGCACAACGGCAGACTACCCCACCCCTGCTCGCCGTCCCGCTAACTCCATATTGGAAAATGCCAAACTTAAGAACTTAGGTCTATGCATCATGGACGACTGGCGCACCGCTCTGGGAAACTTTGTCGCACAAAACCGCTCTTCTCTAACAGGTTTAAGTTAGTGGATTGATTCGGGGAACGCTGTAAATGGCGGCGTTCGCAGGTGTCGGGCATAGAATAACCATCGTTTTCTGTTTCCCAATAAACCATAGTTATCGTGAGATAGCATTGATTACGCAACGCCCAGCGAGACAGGTTGTCGCTGTTTTGTCTCGTTTTTCCTGAAAAAATAGCCCTTTTTGCGCTTGGCACAGGTCGTGCTTAACGAGAAAGGCAACCTCGTGGCACATCCGCTCGGGGTATAAAAAGGAAAAACATTATGGGAAAAATTCTAGGAATAGACCTCGGTACAACGAACTCATGCATGGCGGTAATGGAAGGCGGCGAGCCCGTCGTAATCCCCAACGCCGAAGGCCAGCGGACTACGCCCTCTATAGTCGCGTTTGCTAAGAACGGGGATCGTCTTGTAGGTCAGGCCGCAAAACGGCAGGCAGTCACCAATCCGAAAAACACAATTTTCTCGGTCAAACGCTTTATGGGGCGCAAGTACGATGAGGTGGCGCACGAGTCCACACTCGTGCCTTATGAAATAGTAAAGGCGAAGAACGGAGACGCTCACATCAAAATCGGCGACAAGACGTACTCGCCGCCCGAAATTTCTTCGATGATTCTTCAGAAGATGAAGACCGATGCAGAAGCATATCTTGGGGAGAAAATCACGCAGACGGTTATCACCGTTCCGGCGTATTTTAACGACTCGCAGCGCCAGGCAACGAAAGACGCCGGCCGCATCGCGGGTCTTGAGGTGCTACGCATAGTAAACGAGCCGACAGCGGCTTCGTTGGCATACGGACTCGATAAGAAAAAAGAGGAAACCATCGCAGTTTACGACTTTGGTGGCGGTACATTTGACATCTCCATCCTCGAAATCGGTGACGGCGTCTTTGAAGTAAAAGCCACCAACGGCGACACGCATTTGGGCGGCGACGACCTTGACCAGCTTGTGATGCAGTGGCTTGTAGATGAATTCAAAAAGGAGAACGGCATCGACCTGTCGCAGGACGTGATGGCTGTGCAGCGCCTGAAAGAGGCGGCGGAAAAGGCGAAGTGCGAACTTTCGTCGGCGACCACTACTGACATCAACCTGCCATTTATAACGGCTGACGCAACAGGCCCCAAACACCTTGCCGTGCAACTTACAAAAGCCAAGCTCGAGCAACTCTGCGAGGACACAATCCAGCGCGCAGTGGCACCATGCAAAAACTGCCTTAAGGACGCGGGTGTCTCATCAGTAGACGAGGTTATCCTCGTTGGTGGCTCTACCCGTATGCCCCGCGTGCAAGAACTCGCGAAGGAAGTCTTCGGACGCGACCCGCACAAAGGGGTGAACCCTGACGAAGTCGTTGGAATCGGAGCCGCTATACAGGCGGGCATCTTGAAAGGCGAAGTCAATAACGTGCTGCTGCTCGACGTCACGCCGCTCACGCTCGGCATTGAGACGCTCGGTGGAGTATTCACTCCGCTTATTGAGCGCAACACAACAATCCCGACAAAAAAATCTGAAGTCTTCAGCACGGCTGCTGACCAGCAACCATCCGTGGAGATAAAGGTTTACCAAGGCGAACGCAAATTTGCACGAGACAACAAGTTGCTGGGCAACTTCAACCTCGACGGCATTCCTCCTGCTCCGCGTGGAGTGCCGCAGATCGAAGTGACTTTCGACCTTGACGCAAACGGCATACTGAACGTAACCGCTCACGACAAGGGCACCGGAAAAGAGCAGAAGATCACGATCACCGCCTCGTCAGGGCTTTCCGACGATGAGGTCAAGAGAATGGTGCACGACGCCGAAGTGCACGCCGATGAAGACTCCAAGAAGAAGGAGGAAGTCGACACACGCAATCAGGCAGAGTCGCTCGTCTATCAAGTCGAAAAGGCTCTTAAGGAATCCGGCGACAAGGTCAGCGCAGACAAAAAAGCCCCAGTCGAATCAGCAATTGAGGATCTTAAGAAATCCCTCAAGGGCGATGATATGAACGACATCAAGGCAAAGCAAGAAGCGCTTACCAACGCAATGAATGAAATTGCGCAGGAAATGTACGCCGACAAAGGCGGAGAGAGCGCCCCCCCACCACCGGAGGACGGCGGCAGAGCGCAGGATCAGCAATCCGGCAAAGCGCCCAAAGACGACGTAGTCGACGCCGACTTTGAAATGATGGATGACGACAACAAGAAAAAGTAATCTTTTTCAACTATTTTTCAAACTTAAACAACACCCGGGCCGGTCAAGACCGGCTCGGTAAAAAGGAGAAAACATAACAATGAAGATCAGACCGCTGGGCGCACGCGTCCTCGTAGAACCAATAGAGGTTAAAGAACAAATCAAGGGAGGGATTTACATTCCCGATTCCGCAAAAGAAAAGCCCCAGGAGGGCAAGGTAATCGCAGTCGGCATCAAGCGCGACGATGACGGCAAGGAAATCAAATTCGACGTCAAAGTCGGCGACACTGTTCTGATGCCCAAGTACGGCGGCACGGAAATCAAGATCGACGACAAAACATACCAGATTGTACGAGAGGAAGACCTCCTCGGCGTAATCGGCAAATAATTTAACAACGAAACTCAGGAGACAAAATGTCAGCAAAACAACTTAAATATGACAATGATGCACGTCAGGCCATTCTAGCCGGCGTAGAGAAACTCTCGCGCGCCGTGAAAGTCACACTAGGGCCGGGCGGGCGCAACGTTATTATCGACAAGAAATTCGGTTCCCCCCAGATCACCAAGGACGGTGTGACCGTGGCCAAAGAGATCGAGCTGGAGAACGCTTTTGAAAACATGGGCGCCCAGATGGTGCGCGAAGTCGCGAGCAAGACGAACGACACTGCGGGCGACGGCACGACGACTGCAGTTCTGCTGGCCGAGGCGATTTACCGTGAAGGCCTGAAGAACGTAACAGCGGGAGCCAACCCCATGTCGCTCAAGCGCGGCATAGACAAGGGAACCGCCGTCGTTACAGCCAACATCGCCAAACTCGCCAAGAAGGTCAAAGAGCACACAGAGATCGAACAGGTCGCGACTGTTTCCGCCAATGGCGATACAGAAATCGGCTCCAAGATCGCAGAGGCAATGGACAAGGTCGGCAAGGACGGCACGATCACCGTCGAGGAATCGAAAACGATTGACACCACTTTGGACGTCGTCGAAGGCATGCAGTTTGACAAAGGCTATTTGAGCCCATACTTCGTGACGAGTCCCGACACGATGACGGTTTCGCTGGAGAACGCCTACATCCTGATCCACGAGAAGAAAATTTCCTCGCTTCAGGAACTGCTCCCGCTCCTCCAGAACGTCGCCAAGGCCGGCAAGCCCATGCTCATAATCGCTGAGGACGTGGACGGCGAAGCTCTCGCCACACTGGTTGTCAATAAGCTGCGCGGTTCCCTCAACGTCTGCGCGGTCAAGGCTCCTGGCTTCGGCGATCGTCGCAAGGCAATGCTCGAAGACATCGCAATCCTGACAGGCGGCAAGATGATCTCCGAAGAACTCGGCATCAAGCTTGACAGCATTGAGCTGAAGGATCTCGGCCAGGCCAAGCGAATCACCGTCGAGAAGGAAGCCACCACGATCGTCGAAGGCGGCGGAAAGACCAGCGACATTCAGGGGCGTGTCTCCCAGATAAGGAACCAGATCGAGGAAACCACCTCCGACTACGACCGTGAAAAGCTACAGGAGCGCCTCGCCAAGCTCGCAGGCGGTGTCGCCGTCATAAACGTCGGTGCTGCTACCGAGACCGAAATGAAGGAGAAGAAGGATCGCATCGAGGACGCGCTGCATGCGACACGCGCAGCAGTCGAGGAGGGTATAATCCCCGGCGGCGGCGTCGCTCTTATTCGTTGCCGCAAGGCTCTTATGTCCGCCATCGATGGCGCTGAGGGCGACGAGAAGGTCGGTATGCAGATCGTCTACAACTGCCTCACTGCGCCACTTCGCCAGATCGTTGCAAACGCAGGTCGCCAGGAAGCGGCACTCGTTGTGAGCAAGGTCGAATCCTCATCCGGCGCCAACGGCTACAACGCATCCACGGACGACTTCGTGGATATGCTCAAGGCAGGAATCGTTGATCCCGCCAAGGTAACGCGGCTGGCTCTCCAGAATGCGACATCCATAGCTGGTCTGCTTCTAACCACTGAGAGCATGATCACGGACGTCCCCGAGAAGGAGAAGCCCGCTCCTATGCCCCAGGGCGGCATGGACGGGATGATGTAATATCCAGTGCCCATCCGGGCAACAGGAACGCATCGCGGCCTGCGGTTTTCCCGCAGGCCGCTTTTGTTTGCCCTCCCC
>CAYOPG010000010.1:3285-44510 GCA_964405775.1 uncultured Lentisphaerales bacterium | reverse complement strand
GTCGGTCCCGGCGAAGATTCCATCAACAGAAAAGATTTCCCCTTTTTCAGTGACCGCATCAAATCGTGCAACATTGAAAAGCGCGGCGCTGTATTGGTGGCAGTGTCCGGCCTGTCGTGGTAGGGCGGATATGCGTCCCAGCTGATCACGTCGAGCTTTTCGGCCCAGCTCCAGTAATCAAGAGGGAAGAACGACGCCATCATATTGGCGGTTACGGGTACATTGGGAGAAATTCTGTGGAGGGGTTCGCACTCTGCCACAAAGAAATCGAGCATCTGCTGCGAATTGAATCTGCGCCGGTCTAGCACCATGGCTGGCATAGACGCATCGGTCGCGGTGATTTGGCTCCATGAAGAATAGCGGTGTGACCAGAAGCCGGTCCACCAGGCTTCGTTCAGAGCGTCCAGCGTGCCGTATTTCTTTTGTAGCCACTCTCGGAATGCCTCACGGCAGAGTGGGCAATCGCATCCGGCGTTGTACTCGTTGGAAACATGCCACATTGCCAGCGACGGGTGGTTGCCGTACCGCTCGGCGAGTTTCGTGTTCATGATGCGGCACTTCTCTCGATAAACGGGGGAGGTTGGGCAATGGTTGTGGCGTGCGCGTTGCTCCTCGCGAACCGGTTCGAAACCCGGCACTTGAGGGTGCATTCGGCGGATCTCGGGATATTTCTCCGCCATCCAGTTGGGCTTTGCGCCGGAAGGAGTGGCGAGGATAATCGCCATGCCTTCCTTCTGGGCGCGCGCCATGATGTCATCGAGAAACGAGAAATCGAATCGGCCTTCTTCCGGTTCCAGAGTCGACCATGCGAAAATTCCGACTGAGAGCTCGTTGATCCCGGCGAGTTTAAACAGGCGGAAATCCTCGTCGACCGTGCCGGGGACATGTAGCCATTGATCTGGATTGTAGTCTCCTCCGTGGAGCATGAACGGAAATTTGGTGATGCGCGAATCGTCTGGTTTTGTCATTTTAATTTCGTATGGTACGTGGGTGAGGTTTTGCGAGGATTATATCGCAAAGCGATTGATCAGGCAATATTTGGTCGCGACACCTTGGCACACTTATGATAGCTGTTCTATTTGTTCAGACGTGGTTTGTATTATGTGCTGTCCCACAGAACGGCTTTAATATGGTTCAAAACCACAAAAAGAGCTGTTTCTCTACAAAAACCCGCCAACGTTATTTTTGTCCGGAGGTTGAAATACGCCGGTACATCTGATAGGATTCCACGGTGTCAGCACACCACGGTCTCCAGCTGGGTGGCTGAATCAAAATCAAGCCTATGGGATGCTAGTGATGAAGAAACATCCAGTTTGTACTCACAACTAAAACAGAAATATGCCGAGGCACGCAAGTTCTTGCAGGAAAACCATCCGAAAGAACTTGAACGAATAGGCCGATTCCCGTTCATGGTCAAGACGGCCTCTCAAGGTGATTCCCAGGCGACATTCATGTTCCGCCGCCAGGGACCCAGTTTCTTTGCCATTGTCCACGAGAAAGATATTTCGGATATTTCGGAATGGCCTCTGGAAGAAGCCATTCAAGCGATAGAGTGTTCATATGAGACCAAGCGAATATCGTTTAGCCAAGAATTCTGGTCATGCGGGAAAGATGACAAAGGAAAAGAAATCACTGGCATCTATAACCAACTGAAGGAATATTCGCCGCCTGGTTTGAGACAGCACGGAGGAATTTCCGACACGACACAGGCTGTGGCTAACATTCAAAATGCCATGCCGCAGATGACGCAGGTTTTGAAACAGTTCGCTCGTGATGTTATTGAGGATTTACAGTCTTACGGAACAATTCCTCAATACACGATACGACTGCTTGCAAAACATCAGACAAATAGCGAAGCAGATATTAAAGAGTTAAGTGAAATCCTGAATGAGATGAAAAGTCTTCGCGGTTCGCATTACCTCAAGGCTGTGAAAGCAAGTACCACGCGCAACGATATCATCGTCACAATCGAGAAAAGATAATATTCCGAGAAGCATCTCCGCGCCCGCCAACGAAAGTTTGTCTGTCCATATTGGGAGTTATTCTCGCCGCTCGTCGTCTGCCTCGGCATTCTAATCGCCATTGCCAATGAACTTGGCTCAAAAACAGTAGAAGGGGAGCAGACTCTACCTTAGCCTTGCTTCTTAAGAAAGCTTTATGCTTAATAGGCTGGGGGGATGATTGCGAGATGGTTACGGATCTGGGTAGGCTACTTCGACGCCAAGAAAGTTGACGAGGATTGTGGCGTTGCCTTCCCGGCGTACGATGCTTTCCGGCAGGAGTTCTATTTTTCCCCCGTTGCCTGGTGTGTCAACTGCGAAATTGGGTATGGCCATTCCGCTGAGGCGTCCGCGCAAATACTTCATGATCTCGAAACCAGTGGAAAGAGGTGTGCGCAGGTGTTCGATCCCGCACACAAGGTCGCACTGGAAAAGATAGTAGGGGCGTATGCGGTTGTGGAAGAGTTCTCGGCACAATGCTTCGATGATTTGAGGCGTATCGTTGATCCCGCGCAGCAGGACTGTTTGGTTTGCCACAGGGATGCCTGCGTCGGTAAGTTTGTCAGCAGCGGCGATGGCGCCGGGAGTAATCTCCACGGGGTGGTTGAAATGCGTGTTGACGTAAACAGGTTTGTCCCTGCGCAAGATTGCGACCAAGCTATCTGTGAAGCGAATGGGCATGTTTACAAGTGTACGTGTTGCTATGCGCACAACCTTGACCGACGACACCGAGACTATTGCTGTGAGGATTTTGTCTATTTTTTCGTCTGAAAGTGTAAGTGGATCTCCACCGGAAACGAGGACGTCGTCAATTGCCGGATTTTTCTGAAGATAATCACAGCAGGCTTCCATCTCCGCCGTTGTGATTGCGGATTCTCGGGTAGATGCTGAAACTCTCTTGCGAGTGCAGTGACGGCAACGCGAGGCGCAAGCGGAGGTCGCTACTATGAGGGCTCGATCTGGATATCTATGCACTAGGTGAGGGACGGGGGAAAATTTTTTTTCCCGCAATGGATCATCTACGAGCCAAGGAGGCGTGCGTAGCTCGTCGCCGCACGGAACGATCTGCGCGAAAACAGGGTCGTTGAAATCGGCCGTTTTGACGAGCGACGCATAATACGGAGTTGTGGAAACAGGGAAAACTTTTTCGGCGGCGCGCATTTCTTCGGTAATGGTCATTTCCGGGAACAGGCGCTCTTTGAGATCGTCGAGCGACATTATCCTTCCATTCATTTGATCGCGCCAGTCGTTGGTGCCGTCTGCTGCTGTTTTTTGATACATCAAGGTTCTTAATCCGCTGATTGGTTTTGTTTGTCTGGCACAGAATATCAAAACAGCGTCTCGCCGTGTAGCAAATTAGGGGACAAATGCATTCTAATGGCTTTTCAATACTCGTTTGAAATGGTATATTTAGGACAAAACGATGGTGTTTTACTTATTCGGATGACAGAAATGAAGAAATCAGAAGGCGAAGTTAAACAGGTATGCCGGGATGTCGTGGTCTATGGCGGAACAAGTGCTGGTGTCGTAGCCGGTGTTAAGGCGGCGCGCATGGGCAGGAGCGTCGTGGTAATAGAGCCGACGCGTTTTCTCGGCGGGCTTACAACCGGAGGGCTCGGGGCGACAGATTCCGGCGACGAGTCAGTAATCGGCGGTATTTCGCGCGAGTTCTACCGACGAGTCAAAAAGCATTACGACAATGATGCCTCTTGGAATTGGCAGAAGAAGGAAGAATACAAGCCGTATGATCCTGAGGGCGATGCTCTCTTCAGGTTCGAGCCAAAAGTGGCCACTAAAATTTTTAATGACATGATATCTGAAGCCGGCGTGGATGTTGTGTTCGGAGAGAGACTGAACCGTGGCGCGGACGGCATCAGGATGAATGACGGTCGCATCGAGGAGATCGTAATGGAATCCGGGCGCATATTCAAAGGCGGTGTTTTCATAGACGCCACATACGAGGGCGATCTGATGGCGCTTGCCGGTGTGGAATATCATGTTGGGCGCGAACCGAACTCTAAGTACGGCGAGACATTAAACGGCGTACAAACAGGACAGGCGATCTACCACCAGTTCATGCGCGATGTGGATCCATATATCATGCCCGGTGATCCCTCCAGCGGGATGCTTCAAGGCGTTCACGCCGATGGGCCAGGTGAAGAATTTTCCGGTGACGACCGCATTCAGGCTTACAACTACAGGATGTGTTTGACAAACCACCCTGAGAACCGTGCGTCGTATGTGAAGCCCGAAGGGTACGATCCCATGCACTACGAGCTGCTTGCCAGATATCTGGAGGCCATGCCGGAATGGGACGACATTTACGCTCTGCACACTGCCATGCCGAACTGCAAAACTGACACGAACAACCGAGGTGGTTTCGGGACGGATTTCATCGGCATGAACTACGGCTATCCAGAGGGAAGTTACGCCGAACGAGAGAGTATCATTCGTGAACATGAAACTTACCAAAAGGGGCTAATGTGGTTTTTGGCCTATGAGAACGAGCCGCGCGTGCCGCCAACCTTGCGAGAGAAAGTGCTGCTCTGGGGGCCGGCCAAAGACGAGTTTCTGGACAGTGAAAACTGGCCGCGCCAGCTTTACATTCGTGAGGCCCGGCGCATGGTAAGCGACTACGTTCACACGGAGCACGATTGTCGATCGCAGCGAGAAACACCGGAGTCGGTTGGCATGGGGTCGTACACCATGGATTCGCACCACACACAGCGCTACGTTGATGCGGGTGGACATGTCAGAAACGAAGGCGATGTCCAAGTCAAGACGGGCGGCCCTTACAGGATATCATACCGTTCGATACGCCCAAAGGCGGAGGAATGCAGCAACCTGCTTGTACCTGTCTGTGTCTCCAGCTCCCACATCGCATTTGGTTCTGTACGCATGGAGCCTGTGTTCATGATTCTCGGACAATCAGCCGCAACTGCCGCCTGCATTGCGCTTGAGAACGGCGTCGCTGTCCAAGATGTGGACTACACGGAACTCCGCGTCCGCCTGCTTGAAGACGGGCAGATTCTCGAAAAACGCCGGGCGGATTAACGTTCCGATTCAGGGATGTCAATCAGCAGCACCATGCAGTTGTCGAATTCGTTCGACCCCGTGGCGCTGCGAGTGTCGCTCAGCTCACGGCCGTTGAATATGATGCCTACAGTTTTGCCGTCTGGGCTGATATCGAGTCCGAACGTGCCACCTGTGTAGTAGTTCGCGGCGCCACGCATGTAGTCGTGTATAAACGCGATTACTTTGCGCCGGTTTGTCTTAGTGTCGAACTGTATGATAGGGGTTCCCGCTGTCGCAGTGCCACCATGCGACCCCGGAACGTAGTAAAGGAAGCGCTCGTCGGGTGAAAGCTTGCAGACCGCAGTGTAAGCGGGACCGGTTTCGAACGTGCGTCCTATCACCGAGACCTTTTCTTTGACAGTGTCGAAGCGGAACATGATTCCGTCCCAGGTAATGCCGTATGCTATCCCGTCAGAGTTTGTTCGGCTGGCGGCGCGTAGTTTATCTCCGGGTACCGCCATTTTGGTCATTTTGGCTTTGTTTGATTTTGGGTTATAGCGAGCGAACATGCTTGGGCTTCCCGGGGTATCCGCCTCGCCCTTTTTGCCTTTTTTAGCGGCAACCGCTCCGGCAGAGTACCAGACACGGCCGTCCTCGGCAACGATTATCGCGCGGGTGGCATCGGGTGACGGATCGCCGAGGAAAACAGTCTTTTTGTTGACGAGATCGTATGAAAAAAACTTGCTTTTCCCGTCCAAGCGTTTGCCTCCGGGACCAACTCCATATATGCGATTCGAGGGTTTGTGCACGACGGATGCCGCTAAGCTGCAATACGGCGCGGGGGGAGGGTCGAACGCCGCTTCGCCGGTTGTGAGATTCCAGCGAACCAAGTGGTCGCCGACATAGTTGTACTCGTCAGTCACCGCAGATGATTTCCCCCGGTACCCTGCGAACACTAGCCATCCATCGTACTCCATCAGTGGGGCGTGTATTTTCCCTGGAGCATAGTCCGATGCCGGCAATTCAAGGACAGCATTTACGTCAACGACCATGTCTACCGTGCCGCTCTTTGGATCCACCTTATACACGTATGAATATCCATGTGGTCCATTGTGATCGCCTATCGAGCAATAGAAATTGGTGTCGCTTGCGAAAAGCGCGTCGCCCCATGAACTCCAGAGGCTGGCGCCTTTCCACTGGCCGGGGAGAACCGCAAACCTTATGGTGGGGGGAGTTTTTGCCACATCAAAATCACCTGTGACTCCCTCGGGAATTTTCAGGATGTCCGCTGCGGTGGGGGTGAACGTCTTTAGTTTCTCTGTCTTGAAAGTCAATCCTGCCGGAGGAGCGTCGGCGGCGGGAGGGCGCTGCGCCTTGGGGGCGGGGGCTGCGGCTTGGGATAGAGCGAAGCTGGTCAGTAGCAAAGTCGTTGTGAATACATAATGAAAAGACCTTGCAGTTGGGAAACGTTGTTTCATTCGGTATACTCCAATCATCGTTCTTGTGTTGTGTGCGCAAGCCCCGGCAACAATCTGTAGGCGGTTGCTTGTTATTAGGAAGGGTTATATAACATGCTCCGTACGACGGACATCCTAGCAAAAGACATCTATGGATGCAACGAATTATGAGTTTTGACTTTTCAGATTTTTTTCTCGAGTATTGGTCTGTATTATCAAGGCTAGGTGCGAGGGTCTGTTCTCTTTTGAAACATCGTTTTAATGCAAAAAAATCCGCTCGGTTTATCTTGAAAAGCACACTTCCAAAAGAGGGAAATGTCCTAATTACGAGAGGGAGTGGTGCCGGATTTTGTTTAAACTCTCGATGCGTTCAATTATTCGTGTGGCGACGGCGTCTTTGCCCATGAGCGGCAGGTGTTCTGGCTCGGCACCGACCGAAAGGATTGTCACAATGTTTGTGTCTGTCTCAAATCCCGCACCAGGCTGTGCGACGTCGTTCGCAACGATCATGTCGAGCCCTTTTCTAAGGAGTTTGCCTTGAGCTTCTTCAAGAAGGTTGTCCGTCTCCGCCGCAAAGCCTACAAATATGCGGTTGCCCTTGCTCTGGCGTATAGATGACAGGATATCGGGGTTAGGGACGAGTTCCATCGTAGCTGTCATGTTGCGTTTTTTCAACTTGGATGCGCTGAATTCCTTCGGCCGCCAGTCGGCAACGGCGGCGCACATTACAAGCGCGTCACAAGCCTCTAATTCGGCTTCCACGGCAGCAAGCATATCAAGCGCCGAAACAACGTTCACGACTCGCACCTCAGAAGGTGGGCGAAGCGCCACCGGGCCTGAGACAAGCACCACTTCATGCCCCCGCGCGGCTGCTTCGAACGCTACGGCATAGCCCATCCGGCCCGAGGATCTGTTGCTTAGGAAGCGCACCGGGTCGAAAAATTCGCGTGTGGGTCCTGCCGTGACCAGAATTTTCATTGCTTCATTCCTTCTTGTTCAATTCAACCGGAATGGCGGACGGCGACGCCTCGTTCAAGAGCGTGTCTTGCGCCTCAACTTGAGGCGTTGCATTGGTGTCGGAAGTCTTGTGCAAAAGTACTTCGAGTTTATTTGTGGTGTGTGAAGCACCGACCAGCTCGTTCGTGATTACTGATCTTGGCGGCTCATTTGTGTATATTGATTCCACTTGCGGCGTAACTATTACTATTTCAGCCTCCAATTCGGATGGCGTAACCGATGTTATCCCGGAATCGGCAGGGGGCAGGATGCGAACTTTTTTGGAGAAATTCTGAGTTTTGCCGTATACGTCAACAGGTTCGGTTGGTAGCACAAAGTTCCTTTCGCGAAGCAAGCTCAGTTTGCTGTCTGGACCGGTGACAATAACTTCGTCGACTCTTAGCCGAACCTTGGCCTCGCCGAGAAGCGGCTTCCCGTTGAGATCGGGCTGCGCAACTTTAAGGCGTGTAGTGACTTCGCGGTCGTAGTTGACGTAGATTCCATTTGGCACCACGCCGCGCACACTGAGTTTGCCTACACCTTTCACGTCGTTGCGGTCAACAGGTATGAGTTCTCCCGCTACATCCGGTGCGACCTCTTGAACAACGATTTCAATGGAGAGATTCCTGGCGTCGAATTTCTGTATGTCCTCGCTAGCTCCTTTGAGCGTTACCTCGACCTCGCTGGCCTCCTGGTCGCGCAAGGCGACGCCCGGTGCCTTCACGACTATTTTGACAGGAACTGTATAAGTGTCGGTAAAGCCGATAGTCGCCCGAACAAGTGCGAAAAACACGGCGGCTACGATGAAAGACAGCACTTTGAGATCGCCGTTAGAGCCAAGGAGGCGCCGGCAGGCTTTCTGGAGATATGAGACCATGCCGCTACCCAGATCGGAGATTTTGCCCACGTAACGTTTCATCAGCCCTCCTCCTTGATTTTGGCGATTGCCTGAGCGACCCGGTCGGTTTCTTCTGGAGATGGCGTTGCGTCGCGAACTGCATCTATGGATTCCGACGTCTTGCGCTCGTCGTCATGCTGAATGCCGTTTGTAAGTATTTCGTGCAGCCCGTTTACCTCTATTCCTCGCACGATGTCTCCACGGTATGCAACAGAGATAAGTCCAGTTTCTTCCGACACGACGATTACGATCGCATCGGTCGCTTCGGAGAGTCCTATCGCCGCGCGGTGGCGCGTTCCGAACGCCTTGCGTTTGTCGGAAAGGTCGCCGAGGGGAAATACACATCCGGCGCTGAGAATGATCCCGTCGCGTATAACTACACCTCCATCATGCATAGGTGTGTGTGGATAGAAAAGAGTCGCGAGCAACTCCGCGACGACCGGTGCGTTTAGCGTGCGTCCAACGCTTGTGAATTCATCCAGATTGTGGGCTCGCTCCACGGCGATGAGAGCGCCTATTTTCTGGCTGGCAAGAGCTTCCACGGCGTTGCATATCTCGTTTACAACATCCACCTCCGGCGTGCTGGACTTGGTGGCAGTCCTGCTCCCGATTTCCGCAAAAATCCGCCTCAACTCCGGCTGGAATATGATAACAAGCATGAATGGCAGGCTTACCGCAATTCTGCTTAGCAACCAGCTTATCTCGTCCATGTTCAGGACTCTCGAAGCCAACTCTATCCCGAGGAGAACGAGGCACAGTCCGATAAGTATCCTGTACCCCCTTGTGCGGCGTAGAAACCCGATAAGATAGTAAATCGGCACCGCCAGAATCAAAATCTGGAGCAAGTCTATAGCAACCGCAAAAAAATAAGTGAAATCGTTCACGACCTCCGCTAAACGCCATCTTACACACGATATCCCACCACTCGCCAAATCGACGGGATCGTGCCATTCCATCGTAGGCGCTAAAGTTCTTTTGAAGTCGCTATTTTAGCGCAATACCGAGCGCAACGCAAGTCTCAACAACGTCATGAACACGGAATATTTTGCAGCCTAAACGGAGTGCGTCAACAGCAAACCGCACGCTAGCCGCGACCACGTCGCCGCCAGCCTCAGGATGCAGCCCGTTCACGAAATGTTTGCGTGATCCACCGATCAGCACGGGACGTCCACACGCAGCCACAAGCTCCGGCATGCTTTTAAGCAGCTCGCCATTTTCTTCCCTTTTTTTCCCGAATCCAAATCCCGGATCAAGGCTTATGCTTTCTCGTGCTACGCCACGTGCTACAGTCTCTTCAAGCAACGCCGAAATTTCATTAACCATCCAGCGTCCCAGATTGCCGGGTGTGGCCGGTCTCGGCGCCCCCGTGTGTTCCCGGTACCCGTGCATCAGAACAAGTCCAGATCCTGTGCCCAGAACGACATCCACCATGCGAGGATCCGCAAGACCCGAAACGTCATTCACGATGTCGGCTCCTGCCTCAACGGCTGCTTCGGCGACGCCCGCCTTCATGGTGTCCACCGAAATCACGCATTCCGGGAACGCCGCTCTTACCTCTCTTACGGCGGGAATCACGCGTCGTGCTTCTTCTTCTTCAGACACAGGCTTGAACCCCGGCCGTGTTGATTCTCCGCCGATATCAATTATGGTGGCGCCTTCCGCCAACATGCGAGCAGCATGTTCCAGCGCCGCCTCGATGTTGGCATATTTGCCGCCATCCGAAAAAGAGTCTGGCGTTACGTTGAGAATTCCCATGACCACGGGTTTCTCCAGCGTCATAACGCGTCCTTTAAACTTCAAAACGTCAGCATCCTTCATGGGAGCGTCAACCCTCTCTCCATGGCATCGCTTAGCGCATCGGCCGAATCGGGGTCGTGCCACCAATATACCATTGCGTCTTCGTGCGATCCGTATTTTGAAAGCACTTTTTCGGGTACTCCGAACTTGTTCCACCATAGGAGACGCGTCGAGTCGGTGTTCCAAAGCAAAATGTAGGGCACAGCATCTGTGAGAATCGCATCGATTTCGCGGCAGATTCCATTGCGTTCCGCGAGAGAGAACTCGGTCTTTTGTGTTTCGATGAGGGCATCAATACGGGGGTCGCTGAAGCCTGTTACGTTGTTGCCGGCCTGACTGTTCGCATACGCGGAGGACCACATGTGTTCCGGATCCTTGCGAAGTCCTGCGGACCACGAGACCCATGTTATGTTGAAATTGTACTCATCCATGTCTCGCGCCCAAGCCGCATAGTCCTTGCGTTCTACCTCCAGCCCAATACCCAGTTCCGCCAAATCGGCCTTGTAGCGGGCGAGGAATTTATCCGGCGTGCCGCTGTTTGACAAGAAGTTTAGTACTAGCGGACGCCCATTCTTCATAAGCGCGCCGCTCGCCGGATCCGCTTCCCAACCCGCCTCGCGCAGCAGCTCCGCCGCCTTGCCCGGATTATATTCGTAAAAAGTGTTTGTGCAGGGGTGTTCCGCGTCGTACAAGTCTTCATAGTAAGAACGATGCAGAAAGTATGCGCCGTGCATCATTGTATCATTCATCGTTTTGCGATCCAGAAGATGCGCTAATGCTTTGCGTACGCGTATATCGTCGTAAGGGGCGCGCCTCGTGTTCATGGCGAACCCCTGAAATCCGACTGGATTGCTGTTGTGTATCTCGCGCTTCACAATCCAGTTTTTGTCGAATCGCTCTCCTGTGAGTTCCTGTGCCCAGATGCGAGCCGTGTATACGGGCAAGAGATCGAAACGCCCTTTTCGGAACGATTCCCATGCATTGTCAGAATCTGAGAAAAACACGAACCTTATGACATCGAAGTTGTAGATGTTCTTGTTCGACGCCTTGTCCGCCGCCCACCAGTCGCGCCGTCTGGCCATATCGAGATGGAGGTTTTCACGCATCTCGCCGACCGTGTAAGGTCCTGAAACCACCGGAAACTGAAAGTTTATCCTGTTGAAGTCCGCCTTTTCGAAGGCGTGTTTCGGCATCACCGGGAAGCCGCCCGCAGCCCCGAGGTTGCGCCAGTGGACCTCCGACGCGGTGAACCTAATCTCACGCTCTCCCAATACTTCTGGCGGTGTCTCTACAAACGGCGCCAGCGCGACCTTGTGTGGCCCCGTCATGTGCTTGGGATTCATTATGGCTTCGAACGTCCACTTCACGTCCTCTGCCGTGACCGGGCGCCCGTCGCTCCATCGCGCCTTGGGATCGATTGAGAAGGTGAACTCTCTGCCGTCGTCAGACACCGTCCATTTGTTGGCCAATCCCGGTGCGTATTCCGCCGTTTCGCCATCCATTCCCAGCAGTGTTTCGTACATCAGCATAAACACCTGAGAGCTGAAAGTGTTGTTGTCGAGCAGCACATTGAGGCTCTTAGGAACGGCACCGGCTGAGATTGTAAGACGGCCGCCCGGAATTGCACGCTCCGAAGCGAACGGGTTTGGCTTGTCTTTCCATCCCTCCTCGGGGAAGACGGTTTCCGCGTGTGCGACAGCGAAAAGGGCAAATGCGGCGCATGCCCCTGACATTATTGTATTTCTCGCAAAGCACATGTCGCGGAGTATACACTTCTCCACAGATGTTGCGCAACCGGAATCCGTGTTTTTACTTTCAATTTTCACAACAGAGCGGTACAATCGCGGTCATAAACAGGTACATTTGAGTCCTCGCAAATACATACACCCTCATTAAGGAAAGACCATGAAATTATTTTCCGAAGAGCTAAGAGCCCCAAAGAACCCCAAACTTGACGAAATCAATCCCTCCGAAACGTTCAAGATGTCGCGGACAAAAGCGGAAGCGCGCCTTGAATACAACAAGAACCTACTCGGGCATCTTGGCTATAAGCTATATGCCGAGGGCAAACGTTCCGTTCTTATTGTTCTGCAAGCCATGGACACCGCGGGTAAGGACGGGGTGATCCGCCATGTGATGACAGGTCTCAATCCTCAGGGCGTTAAGACGACCTCCTTCAAGGTGCCAACGCCGATCGAGGCAGCTCATGATTTTCTATGGCGAGTACACATGGCGACGCCGGCTGTTGGCGAGATAGGGGTTTTCAATCGATCCCATTACGAAGACGTGCTCGTACAGCGCGTCCGCAACATCGTTCCGGAGAAGGTCTGGAAACGTCGCTACAACCAGATCAACGAGTTCGAAGAATTGCTTGCTGAAAATCGTACCACCATCGTAAAGTTCTTCCTCCACATATCAAAGGATGAACAGGCGGAGCGCATAAAAGCGCGTATAAAGGACGATGAGAAAAACTGGAAGTTCAGCAAGTCCGATCTGGAGGAGAGAAAGCTTTGGGATGACTACACCAAAGCGTACGAGGACGCAATTGCCAAGTGCAATCCCAACCACGCTCCATGGTACATAATCCCAGCGAACAAGAAATGGTTCCGCAACGTCGCGGTGTCGGAAATTCTTGTTGAGACTCTGACGAAGATGGATCCCAAGATTCCAGCCCCTATACCGGATCTGGATAAAATCAAGGTGGAATAGGCTACTTGCCGTCTTTCCAATCAAAGAAGCCGATTGCGGCAAGAGAGTCTTTCAGCGACTCCATGTCCGCTTTCGTGTATTTGTACAAGGGCTGGCGTGCTGGGCCGACATCAACGCCGCACAGAGTCAATATAGCCTTGCCGCATGCGAGTCCGTTAGGTGCGCGGTTGAGTATCTGCACGAGCTTGTGCGAAAGCGACTGCCACTTGCAAGCGCCTGAGATATCGCCTTTTTTGTAAGACTCGATAATGTTCGTATAAACGGGAGCCATGTAGTTGTAAGTGCTGCCGACCGCGCCTTCCGCGCCGACTACCAGTGAGGATAGAAGCATCTCGTCGCGACCCATCAGTACGTCGAATCTGCCTCCGTCCATTTCAAGCGCGACCTGGAGATCCATCATGTCCTCGAAAGTGTACTTGGCGCCGGCGAAGTTTGCGACGTCCCGTAGAAGAGGAAAAAGATCCGCTATTCGTATGTTGACGCGTGACATGGCAGGCATGTGGTAATAGTAGAGGGGTAGGGAAGGCGCTGCTGCTGCCAGAGCCCTGTACCAGTCTGCCACCTGCTTGAGGCCGGGAATAAAAAACGAGGGGGGGATCGCGCCCGTCGCGCAAGCTCCGATCTTCTCTGCGTGTGCGGCCAGTTTGCACGCATTAGGCAGCGAATTTTCGCCTACGTGTACGATTAGCTTGAAGTTCTTGTCGCAGTGCTCAGACCATGCCTCTGCCAATGCGATACGCTCATCAAAAGTGAGCGAAAGGCTTTCTCCGGTGGAGCCGTTCACGAACACGCCGGCCACTCCGGAATCTCGGAGGTGTTTCGCGTATTTGGGCACCATTTCCAAATTAATTGAGCCGTCTTCATGCATTGGCGTGTTTGGCGCCGCTATAAGTCCCTTTATTTTGTTTCTCATTTTCCTTTTATCTTTTTCATAATCAGTTTTGCGGTTGCAAATTGCATTTCAGCGGTAGGATGGTTCAAGCCATTGCTGAGTTTCGCCGTCATGTCTTCGCCATTGGCGGCGCGCTTGCTCCATTCAGCATAGACATCGGCGACTGGAGCTTCAAACTCTGCCGCAACATCCCGGATTCCCTGCGCATAAACATCAACAATTCCGGTTCCCTGTATTTCAAGAAAATCATCGATTAGGTGCTTATGGCATTCCGCCACGGAGTCATTGCGGCGTGTGAGCATCATGTTGGGTGTCAGAAATATAATGTCCGCCTCTGTGTCTTTTCGAATGCGCGCGGCTATCTCGCGGAGATTGTCCTTGAAAGCGTCGATTCCATTCATGCCGTCGCCACAGGCATCGTTCAGACCGAAAGCCACAATTACCAAATCTGGAGAATGGCGCAGGGCATCGCGCTCCAGACGAGCGAGCCCACCGGGAGCGCTGTCACCGTTAACACCGGCATTGATCACGTTGAAAGTCACCTTGGGGTACTCTTCCTGCAGCAGGCGCTTGAGGCAACTGTGGTAAACTCCCTCTGAATCTAGGGTGTCATAACTCATCCATCCCTGAGTAACACTGTCGCCTAACGCAACAATCAGAACAGGTGGATCGTTAACATTGTTTCTTTTTTCGTCAATTCTTCGCTGAAACCTTGCAAAGGCAGTCATGCGTAAAACACCCCATCGCCGCCTCTTCCCGTGGAACAGCGGAAAACCAGAAGGCGTCGTCTAAAACTCAAACAGACAAAAATAGTACCACATGAATAAACTTTAGACAACAGTTGTTTTAATTCTTTTATGGGCGCATTAATTCCAAAGTAAACGCGCGCCCCATATGAAGTGTAGCGGTTCGTGTTATTTTGGTTTGTTTCAGAATGTTGCTCTTATCCGGAAGAACAGTTTATCATTCGATGGAACATTTTGCATAACAACGGTCGTCCATTCTGATTCGGCCGCTGTCTGGACTGATGATTCTGAAATTACCGTGGAAGACCAATCGTACCATGTTTGCAGATCCGAAGATGCCTCGACCGAGAATACCATGTCGGGATCATTTGCACGGCGTTCGTATTCGAGAATCCAGTTTCCTGACTCGTCAATTCTTATGTTAACGAGACCGCAGTCTGCATCCGGGCTCGATGTGCCGACAGGATCCCCTGCGAAGGCATACTCTTGATCGTTTGACAGGCCGTCGCCGTCAGGGTCGGCCGAACCACCCCAAAGAGTCTCCATATTCGAAGGATTGTCAACCTCGGTCCCGAAATAAAGCACATCCCACTGCTGCCTCAACGTCAGATCGGTTTCTTGAGCCGTGTAATCGAACCGGTAGAAGAAGGCATGCCCCATCGTGCCAGCGATTCCTGGCGCCCCAATGATCCCGTTGCCGCCGTGCATTGCCACCGATCGTCCAAAAAGGGTTGCGGTGCTGTTGACTGATGGGCGCACGATTTTTTCCGCCTCTACCCAGTGCCCATACCGCTTGTCGAACAGAAATGCGGCACCTAGATACGGAGTCGTTTCGTTTTCAGGGACGCCTACCAGAAGGCGTTCGTCATTCAGTGCCACACTGTATCCGAAGAGGCGCTCTGGATGCGAAATACGGTCTATGTAAACAATGTACGCGAAATCGTTTGTTGTATCTGCGCGTTCGTATAGGAAGACGCGCCCGGCCTTGGGCACAACTCCCACAGTGGTGTAAGGGGCGCCCACTGCAAGACGTCCATTGACAACATCAACCGACCAGCCGAACCCGAAATCCACGGTGGTCGCTGCGGTTCCTGTCATGCTCTGAACCATTATCCAGGCGTTAGTGTCTCCACCATTATGATGGAAGTGGAATGCTTTGCCTTCCCGTCCGACCGTTGCAGTGTCTGTGTTGTACTTCGGCGCCCCCACAACGAGAGTGTCGTCCGACAGCGCAACGCTCCAGCCGAAATCGGCGCCATCTGCCCCCGGGCCTGCAGGCGACCACCGCATGATTTCACCCCATGAGTTAAAGCCGCCTTGATGGCGCTTGAAGAGGAACACCGCACCGGCGGATGCCGCTCCGCCCGGAAGAGTCGCGTCTGGGGCGCCGACCGCAAGCAGATCGCCGTGCATGGCAACTGAGTAGCCGAATCGTGATGCTCCAGTGAGGTTTGTAGGTGTAAGGCGCATCCATTCGCCCCAGTTGTCGGTTCCGCCCTCGTTGCGGCCATACAAATAGACTGAACCAGTCTGCCCGGCCACGGTGACCTGTTCTGAAGCGCCGACAGCCAGAAAGTCGTCGGTGATTGCCACTGAGCGACCAAAACGGTTGCCTGCAGTGACCGTGGAGGGCTCCAGCCTACGCCATTCCCGCCATACGTTTGTGCTGCCGGGTTCGAGACGGTATACATAAGCCGAACCGGACTCGGAACCTTGTATGTTGGCTGTTGGTGCTCCGATTGCGGCGAACTTGTCTGTGATATCAACGGATTGGCCGAAGCTGTCGCCTGGAGATGAGCTAGGGCTCTCAAAATCTCCAGCAAGGCTTTGCATCGCGATGACGCTTGTGACGGTGTCAAGAACCGGTGGCGCGAAGCCATCATCAACTTGCAAACTCAGATGTGTCGTTGTTCCTGCCGGGCTCGCGGGAGGGAATCGGACATCATAAGCGAAGTCCATTGCCCGGAGTTGTTCGGTTGCTGCTACTGCTGTAATGTTGGTTGCGCGGTACATGCCGCCACCAATGCTCTTGAATGTGCCAATATGCCGTAGTGCGCCCTGTGACGGCTCCATTATTGTCACTGTCACGGAGAGGGGCTGGAGAGACTTGTTGTCGAGTTCTGTTATGCTCGCCGAGGCGAATGGCTTTACAAGCATTTTGTAGAAAAAGCGTTGCTCGGCTTCGGTGTCCGAAATTATCGGGGCGTCATTCGCTGACCACACTTCCAGCTTGGTCTGTGTGTCCGAGACTGGCGGCGCCTTGCGATCGCTGATTGTTATCGTGAAGGAAACAACTTCATTCGTTGGAACCGTTATTCTGTTTTCAACCGGGATGTAGCGGAGCTGGCGAATTGCCGAAGTCGCCGCCGCCGCAGTGGAGTTTGAGAGCGTGTATACGCCGCCGCCCACGTCAGTGAAGACGCTCAGATCGGCAAGCACTCCCTTTTCTATGTTGTCTATCGCAACAGTCACGTCGATTCGCTCCTGAAGTTGCTGATCGTGTTCGACAAGTGTCACCCCGCTGAAGACCCTTGAGCTTTCCTTGTCGGTTATGGGGGCATTCGTGGTGCTGTTGTAGATTTCCGGTTGGTCATTGCGGCCTTCCACTGCAAGGTGTATCGTGCCGGTTGAGAGACCGGTTTCTGGATCGTGGACGGAGACTTCAACGATTCCAGTTGAGGCTATGGCAGAGTCGTCGAGCACCGTGTAGAAGAACTGTTCGGTGTATGGGAATGTATCCGCGTAGCCGGGATCAGGCGTGTAGACCGCTACGCCGCCCATGCCGAGTTCGACGCTTCCACCGGCGGTGACGCCGAATACTGCTCCGAGGGAGTATTCGTTTTCGTACTCCGGGGTAAGGGCATCGTTGGCGATAACATCGAGCCTATTAGATGTAGATCCAGCCAACACAACGAAGCGATCCCGTACGGTCGGCAAATCGCCCACACGAACGTGTACTGCCGCGCTGCCCGATCCTCCCAGACCGTCTGATACGGTGTAGGTGAAAGTATCGATACCAACAAAACTGGAAGGAGGGGAGTAGCGAACAGAGGAGCCGTTGATGGCCGCGGAGCCACCCGAAGAGGTTGTCTGGGCAACGCTGGTGATCGTCCAGAAGGATGCGTTGCCGGGCAGGACATGGTCGTTTACAAGTACTGGCAGGATGTTGTACAGGCTGTTGCGCGCGACAACGAAAGAGTCTTCCTGTGTCATGGCGGCTAGTTGGTTGCTACGGTTTACAACGCGCACTCGTACCTGTGCCGCGGCACGCCGGCCCGCGGTGTCCGCGATTTCGTACGTGAACTGTTCAATGTACTCTGGCAAAGGCACAGCGGCGGGGGTATATATGAGCGACTGTTTATCCGCTGCTATTATCACGGAACCGCCGGCGCTGGGTGCATTCGCTCCAATCCCGAGGTCTACGATTTGGAACGTCTGATCCATGTGCGGCACGATACAGTCGTTGAACGTAACCGGGAGCGTGAATGCACGGTTGGCGGTGCCAAGGGTTTCGTAGAAGACGGTGAATTCATCGGTATTTGCGAAGAAGTCGCCACGCACCACAGACACAGTAACCTGCGCGATATCGGACGCCGCTGAATCTGACATTGTATAGGTGAAGCTTTCATTCCCGAAAAAGCCAGCCGCTGGAGTGTATATTAGCTTGCCGTTCTGTATCACAACATTGCCGCCTGCGCTGGGGGCGTTTTCTCCGGTGCCTATGGCCGTTATCGTGCGTGTACGGTTAAGCGAAGGGAAGCTACGGTCGTTGGCAAGAACATCTAGTTCGTAATCCGCACCACCTCCCCGGACGCGGTATAGGTCTGGATTTGCATAGGTGCCAGAAGCCACTGTTACCACGCTGACAACCCCCGTTGAGAGGCGCGCGGGGTTCGAGGCGTCAGCCACAATATACTGGAAATTGGTCTGACCAATGGTTCCAGAGGCTGTGAAAAGCAAACTGCCGCCTGAGCCGAGAGCCATTGAGCCTATGGACGTTGTGTCCGGCGCGATGGACTGAATCATAAGCGTTCCCGCCGTATTCGGAAGCGTACGGTCGTTCGTAAGTACGCTGATTGTGACGGCGTTTGTGTTGGCCGCTTCTAGTTTGAAGAAGTCGTTGACCGCGAGGTTTTTGCCCACCGAGATTGTGACTTTGCCCAACCCGTTGCCTCCTGCCCGGTCCGTGACGATGTAGCTGATGCTCTCAACGCCGATAAACGTGGAGTTGGGCGAGTACACGAGCTTGCGCCCGTCGGTGTCAATAGCCAGCGTTCCGTTCATAGCGTCGTCGACGATTGAGGCAATGCGGTAGTTGCCCGTGTTTTCTCCGATGAGACCGTCGTTCGCGATTACGTCGAGCACGTTGCCAAAGCTGCCTGGCTGCACGCTGAAGAAGTCGTTGACTACATCGAGTGAATTGTTGCGGTCGATGATCGATACGACAACGTCAGCACGAGAAGTGGATGCTCCTCCTGCCGTGACGGCGTACGTGAACTTGAGGCTGGTGGCGCCGTTGGTGGCGTCGAACACGAATGAGTTGCCTTCGAGACGCGGCTGATCTGGGATTGACGAAGAGACAAGCTCGGTGATCCGCAGACCTGTGCGCCCGGCAGGCAACATGCCGTCATTGGCGAGGACGTCGAGCGTGACCGTTTCGCCTGCGGCGGCTGTGAAAAGGTCGTCCGAGGCGTGGAGAACGCCATTGAGCGGCGGAACAACAGCGCGCACAAGCACGACCCCGCTGCGGACGTCACCCATAGTGTTCTCGATTGTATAACTGAAGGAGTCTTCACCCACAAACGCGGCAGGAGGCTGGTAGGCTATGTACTGGCCGTTTGAGACAACCGAGACCGACCCGCCATGCAATGTCGGGCTGACATTGATGATCGTGATCGACCCGGAAGCTGTTCCGGTATAATCGCGGTCATTGGCCAACACGTCGAGAACGACCTGTGGGGAATCAACAGGCACATGGAATTCATCGCCCGCCGCGAATAGGAAGCTGTTGTCGGTGATGGTGTATTCGAATGTGTTGGTGAACACCTGCCAATCGGCTAGCTGGTTGAGCAGATCCGAGACTGTGGCATCGTGCGTCGCAATAGTCCCTGTGTGGTAAACCTGAGCCTGTCCCGGGTTGGGCACGCTGGCAGCGGGCACTATTGAAATGCGGTCATCAGGAATTGCGCCGTTGATGTCAAGCTCGGTGTCGTTGACACGAGGGTCGAAGGAGAAGATTTCATCCTCGTTTGTTGTGCGAGTGTCGTCAGCAGCGGTCGGTTTGTCGTTGACGCCGATCACCAGCACGGCGACGAGCGAATCCACCGTGCCGCCCATGCCGTCTGTAATCGTTGCGGTGAAGGTGTCGATGCGCATTTCTCCACGCGCTAGCGTCTGGAGATTTGTCGAGGAGGCCGGATCGTAAATTATAGTCGGCAAGTCTGTCAACGACCCCATGGTAACGGAGGCGTCTTCTCGGCTTATCGGCGTGACGCCTTGCACGGAGAGAGTGTCGATGCGGTCGATGTCTGCATCGTTGGCGAGGAGGTCGGAGGTTGTGATGGCAATAGGCGTGTCTTCATCGGTGGTGAATATGTCCCGGAGCACGATAGTGCCGGGTAGGGTTCCGCCCAGATCGAGTGCGTGGAGATCCGTTTTGTGAGAGCTTCCCGATGTCGCCGGAAGCGTGTACATAATATCCAAGCCTTCGGCTAGCACCTTCTCAAGCGTGTTGGATGACGAGATTATGGGTGTTAGAGCTTCCAATCCGGACGGGTCGTCGGAGGGGGTCGGGTCATCATTGACGCCTGTGATTTCGAATGTGACTTTTCCGATACCGATGGCTCCGTGGCTATCCTCGATAGCGTACCAGAGCGTGTCTTCGTACAATTCGCCTTCGGCGAGCCCGTCGAGGAATTCCGAGTCCCCAGCGTGATACACGAGGTTGTTCTCACGAGCGTCTGCGCGAAGAGTCAGATACACGGGAACTCCGGATGCAGTTGTGGTCTGCAGACTATTGGACTTCTCAAGAATAGCCCAAACGCCCGCTTGTTCATTATCATCGACATAGCTTACTGGTATGGAGAACTTATCGGCGTCTATGACTGTGACGACATGGTATCCGTTGTACGACGGGTGCCCACCGTAGTTGGCGATAAGTATCTCTGTGCCAGTTGTGAGGCCATGTGACGGGGAGTTTACTGTTACGGATGAACTTCCGGACGTTTCAGAGAATCCCTCAATACGGTTAACCTTGCCGATTATACCAACTATGGAAAGCGATTCCCAAGTGTCGTCTGAATCGATGTCATTATCATTCTCAAGCAGGTTTTGTGCGGAAAGTTCGGGTGCGGGCGTAGTGTCTCCGGGAAATACCAGAGGCTGCCCTGCGAACTCGGGGCGGATCATGACTCTTAACGTTGCCTCCTCCGTGACGTTTGTAATAACGTCGTGCGAGGCTTCCGGGGGGTCGTTTCGGCCGATGACACGGACGTTCACAATGCCTTCGGATCGGCTGGTTGGCTGCCGTGGCAGTGTTGATTCCCACGTACCCAATTCCCCAGCCGCCTTGCCGGCAAATTCCGCCGGTATCTCGAATGTGTTTTCGTTGACTACAGTGACAGTAAACGTGCCGTTGTAGGAAGTGGTATCAGATCCTGATATGATTATTTCTTCGCCAGTTGAAAGTCGGTGGTTGGTGGAGGTGACAAGCACGTTGGAGCCGGTTTCCGCGTACGCCTCTATGGCGTTCTGGCCAACGTCTATCGTTTCGTAGTGGAATTCATCTATAATCTCGACTCCAACAGGAAGCTGCTGTAGTGTAGCGGATATTCGTGGGTTGAATCCGATATTGCTGCCGCGCAGTGGCACAGTGCTTGGCTCGACACGGATTTCAGCTCCGTACAGCGAGTTGGTTGCCCCGACGTCCGCGCCGGGGTTCGAAGTAGTGCCTATGTTCACAATCACAAGGCGATCATTGCCGTCGCCGTCGTAATCGTTTGCCAAAACGTCTAATGTCGCGGTATCGTCCTCGGTGACAGTGAAAAGGTCATTGCGGGCGAGGGGCTCTGCGTTGGCTTGTCCGTAGGGGGTGCCTGTTATATCGGTTCCCAACGTCTCAGACATGCCTGTAAGCGGCAAATCGAAGTTCGCTCCTTCAAACGGTCCTGATAGTATGGCGGAGTGGGGGAGCAGCGAGAATCCCCGGAACTGTGGGGCCAGTGCAATTGACTGTCCAGCAGTGTCAAGGTCGTTTGTCCCCGTGGCAGGGTCTATGAAAGTGCCAATCCACGATTGTCTTGCGATCGGAGCCGCAGTGGCATTCAATGCGATTGTAACCTGTCCGCGTTCGTTGAGGCTTTTTATTGCGGAATTAGTTTCAGATACGCCATAGACTGGCGTTGGGTTTATGGCTGTGGTCAATGCCATCGGCGAGTTCGTAAAGGCAACCACGATTGCGGAGCCGGGATTCAAGAACATGCCTGCTGCGGGGGCAGGAGTGCCAGCTTCGAATAGAGAGTTCGTGCCGACGATTTTACCTGCTGCAAACGAGTGCACCTTGATGCCGTCAACAAATAGTGAGTAAGAGGCGAGATCGATCGGTGCGTTATCACGCGGCGCGATGATTTCGAAGAAGTTGATGGTTCCCTCGGAATGCTGTATTTCGTTTATAACGAGGCGCCCCGTCCCGTCGAATTCAACGGCGCCGGAATCTGGTTGGACGCCCCGAGCGGAACCGAGTTGGTCTATGCTTGCCGTAGATTGGAAAGCATAGCTTATCGCCGGGCTTCCGCTTTGCAATCTGTGGTGCGGAATGACTGTGCCGGAAGCAGTGAGGGATGATAACAAGGGGTTTGTCTCTGGATAGTCGTATAAGTGGTCTAACAGATAGGGTGAAGTGCCTTCAGCTGTGGTGCGGACAACCTTAGTGCTGTCGTCGCAGAAGTTTCCGCCTTGTGATTCGAAATCTCCGCCGCCGTATACGTTTAGATTGCGTCCTGAGAAGTCTGCGAAAATTGAGTTCGCCGGACGTACAAATGCGTTGTTTTCAACACAGATTACGGCACTGGCCTTGCCTGAGGCGTCGCTGTTCCCGACGAAAGTGCAATGCGTGATGTCGGCAAATATCTTCAGTGGCCCTGAGTTCACTATTTGAAAATATACAGCGCCGCCACCGTCGCCGGCTTCGTTTGCCTGTGTGTTGCCGTGGAAGGTGGTGTTGGAAATGTGCGCGCCGTGGTCCGAATATACGGAGACGCCGCCTCCCCCCAGCCCGCTGTCGGCGGAAACGGAGTTTAAGCCTATGAAGGAGTTTTCAATGGTCAGCTTGCCTCCATCAACGTCGATTGCGCCGCCGTATTCAGTGGCGGTGCTGTGTATGATGGAGGATGAACGGAGTATGAGTTCGCCGGAGGGGTTGACGGAGACAGCGCCACCCATTGTAGCCGTGCCGTGCGAGAGAGTCACGCCTTCAATTGTGACGCGAGCTTGAACGCTGAAAATTTGGCGGTTTGGAATACCGTCGCCATCTCCATCGCCGCTTATTGTAAGCAGATCCGCCCCCGGTCCCTTGATTGAGAGGTTGCGGATGATCTCGGTGGTAGCGGAGCCTTGCATGCGTATTGTCGCGGGGTATTCCGGCAGCGCGAAAGTGATCACGTCGTTGTTCCCGGCGTTTGCGAGCGCGAACGTGAACGAACCTGGCATTCCGTCGTTTATGGAGCGCGTGACTATGTGGTTCCTGGGCGTTAGCTGAACTTGAATTGCCAGAGTGCGCGTTGAGGTGAGTAGTGCAGAATCACGTGCGCTGAGTGTGAAGGTCGTTCCGCCGGGATCGTCGATGGGGAAGTTGTACGTGATGTCTAAGACGTATTTTATAGCGTTTAGAGAGTCCAGAATCGCTGATCTACTGCCAGTCATGGTATAGACGCCGGAGTTTGCCTCTGTAAACCCGCCGAGGTTTTGTAAAGTTCCCTTCGAAGTATTGTCGATGGCGATGGTGAAAAGGATTTCACCGGCGTCGTCGTGCGAGATATCGAGTGCGGCGAACGGGAGAACAGGCGGGGTTGGCGGAATCAGCAGAGGTTGTGCGGCGGGTGAAGGAACATTTAGAATCTGTGGCGCGTTGTTAACGCCTGCTATGTTTATTGAGAGGTTGTTGTTCTGCGCCGAAATTCCAGTCGAGTCCGTTACGGTGAGTATGATGACTGTGGTTGCAAAATCGCCTGGCGCGACCGCGCCGCGGGTTGGCTGGAAGAGAGTACTGCGAAGGGCAGTGACGAGGTTGCTGGAGACCATCGGCCCAAAAGTGGTCTGCGACAGTGTGCCGAGTGCCGGGTTTGAAAGGGTAATCGTTGCTCTAAGAGGTTGCTTCCCCTGTAGATCTGGGTCCGTGACGAAAACATCTGGCAGGAGGACGAAAGCGGCGTCGGCGTCAGTCTTTTGGAGCGTGTCGGCAGGTATGCCGGAAATAGAGGGAGGCGTCTGCGTTTGACTGATTGTTATTCTGTTTGTTATTGTGCTTCGACCGCCGTATCCGTCAGCAAGCACAAATTTGAAGGCGACATCAATCGATTCTGTTGTGAGAACGTTGGGTGTGGATGAAAATGTTAGCGAGTCTATGACGGGCTTCAAGTTAATATAAGAGCCGTAATTGGCGTTCGTGTTGCTCAGGCTGCCCAGATATGCTTGCGAGGGATCCGCTATGGAGACCACGAGCGAGAATTCGTCGTTCCCGTAGTCGGGATCCGAGATGCTGTCGAGGACGAACGGCTGAACTGTTGCACCCTCTGCCATGACGGTGGTTGCCATTGATACTGACAGCGAAGGATCCGAGTTCAGCATTTCTATTCGAATCGTTACGCTATTTGTCGTGGAGAGTGAGTCTGTCGTTGTTGTACCTTTGACTTCTATCTGTGCTTGAAGGCTTTGGATAGTGCCTGGCGTTCCTGCGCGCGGTATTGGGTATACCGCAAGATTCCGCAAGGCCGTTTGGACCTCCGCCGGTGTGCCAGTCAACGTGAACTCGCTGGATGTGTCGGCGAACGTCGCAAGATAATCGTTGCCCAATGTCACTGTGAGTTTAAGATATTCATTGATTCCGACCGGCACATTGTGGTCGGCGTCTGTGACCGTAGCGGTAGAGAAAGGTTTGAAAGAGCCGACTTTGTCGTTTGTTGTCACGATGGGAGTGGTGCTCAGCACCGGGGAATCGGGGACGCTCTTAACTGTAAGGACAAAAGAGGTGGAAACTGTTTTGCCATCGCGATCAGTAATTGTCACTTTTATTGTGGAGGTGCCGTGCTTGTTCGCCTTGGGGGTGATTTTCAGCGTTCTGGTGCCAGTGGTGCCGCTGACCGTAAGCCCGCTGCCGTCTATCAGGCTAGCATTGCTGCTGGTCACACTTACAAGAAGATTGGTCAGGGGGGTATCAGGATCGCTTATAGTAAATGTTATAGAGTTAGTCCCGTCCTCGTCGACAAAAGTGTCTGGGATGTTGGAAATCCAGGGAGGGTAGGGGCCGAAGGTCAGAGTCTGCGAATCGCTTAATCCCCCGACGGTCGATGTAGTTTTCAGTGTTGTTACGCCGGAAACATTGGGTTTAGCCGAGATTGTTATCGTGACCCTTGTATTGGTTGCGTTGTATGAATACGAGGGGGGAAGCACAAGAATCGAGCTGCTACCCGTCTCTTCTGCGCCGAATTGCATGGTTTTGGGCGCATAGTCGTAGACGACTTTACATGCATCTCCGTACGCTGTGCTTGAAAGATCGGATAGGTCCGATCGGAATGTCATGTTGGTGGATTGCGCTGAAAGTGTGTGTGCACCAGCCGTGAGAAGAAGCAGGGACGCTGCACGGAGGACTATGCCCCGTGCGGAGAATGTTCTGAGTTTCTTTTTCATTTTTTCCCTTCGCTGGGTAGATGATACCTGAAAGTGGTTCTTATGCTTAATGCTGCCGCCTCAACCCGGGAACCGGGATTAGTTCGGGTGGTTGCAGTTGTGTTTCGACGGTTTCCGGCAGCGTCAATCCCGCCGCCTGCGCCGTGTCTATTTCAACTGCGGCGCGCGACATTACGTTGCTTTTAAACGATGCTTCTATTTCACCCCGCTTTTCGTTCAGCAGACGCCTGCGCAGGCCGGTTGACGCTTCCTCAAATGGAGCAATGCTCCCTTCTCGCTCGTCGTGCTTCATTACGAGATACAATCCCTGTCCGGTGGCTATCACGTCACTGACTTCCCCAACCTTGAGCGCAAAGCCAGCCCGCACCACGTCTTCAGGCCAGGCGTAGCCCCCGCGCTCTGGATCGAGCCAACCGATGTCGCCTCCTCTATAGCGGCTAGCAGCGTCTTCCGATGCCTCCGCCGCAATCGCGCCGAAGCCGGGGATCCGCCCCTCCCGAGTCGCTTTGCGAGGATCCGCAAGAAACGCCTCTCGCGCTCCGCGTAACGCCGTCGCAATAGACTCGGCTGAAGACTGTTCACCGTGCGAAGCAGGTTTGCGGTATAGAATCGCCAGACGAACCATTGACGGGCGGGTGAACTCTGCTGTGTTGGCGTCGTAGTAGGCGCGCAGCTCTTCATCCGTAACTGTCGCCTTTGCGATTTCAGGCTGGAGAGCGTGCTGCAGCCATTGCGTTAGCATTAGATTCTCTCTCTCGCGCTTCGCCGCGGGCTCGTTAACCCACACAGATGCAGCGGCCTCCTGGAGTATCGCTTGTCGCTCGACAAGAGATTTTAAAACGGCCTGGGCGTCGACAACAGGCTGGCCAGCGACGCGCAGGCGCAGTGCCTCGGCGGTGACGTCTTCGGCGCTGATGACGGCGCTGCCAACGCGCGCCAGAGGCACAATCTCAGCATGTGGTGGGGATTCTTCGCGGCGGCAGCCTGTCAGTGCCGCCGCGATAATGACTGACGAGGTGATGCATGCCACTGCGGGCATTGCGCGTAGCGATGTGTTGAGCGTCATGGTGTTTCTATCCATTCTGCTTTGACTTCCATGAATGCCGCAGGGGCGTCCTGCGCGGCAGATCCGATTTCGTAGTAAACGCGCTGAGGATCAGACTCCAAGGAATCAGGGAAGACCTGCTGCACAGGGACACTGCTCCCTGCCGGATCCTTGAGGTCGGTCATGCCTGTGACGGTGTAAACGACGTCGCCCCGCGCGCTGTACGGTTTGCGGAAAGTCACTACGAGACGACCTTCACGGACGATCGGCTTCGGCATTCCGTCGATGGTCGGATTGTGCGGATCGAGCCCGAAGGCGTAGCGCTGGAATTGGGTTATGCCCGTGCTACCCAGATCTTGAGTGGCGAATGCCTTGACATCTGCTGTGCCGACACTGAATTCGCGCGCCGCCCAGTTGGCGAAGGTGTCATTACGCTCGATGATCACGACCTGCACGGGAGTCGCACCGGCAATCAGGTATGCAGGATCGTTCTCTATGCCTATGCGGACAGTTTCCGCGCCGTCGGCAAGGATGGCGGTGGCTTTCGGGGTTATGTTAATCACTTTTGTCACCTGTCCGGCAGCCATGCTGACGATGTCTTCCACATACTCGTAGTCAATCCCGTTCAAAGCCGTGCCTTCAATGGTCAGGAAGATGTCGACGGGGATCGCGGTAACGTCGCTGCGCCTTACAACGATCCTTCCGCTAGTTGTCGGAATGGAATCGCGCACGGCAAGCGGCCTGTTCAATTCAAGAGAGATCAACATGCGCAGATCGTCGATTGTGACTGTGGCACGATTTGCGGTGGCAATTGAATATCCCGCACCAGGCTGGATCGCGAGTTGTGCGAATTCGGATCCCTCGGTTACGCTGTCTTTGTAAGGGGTGATTGCGACCGTTGCAGAGGCCACGCCAGCCGGGATTGGGACTGTGGACGCTACGAATTCGTAGTCTGTGCCGTTCGCCGCCGTGCCGGTCAGCATGATATTGACGCTCAGCGCTTCAGACAGGCTGCCGCGGCGGCGGATGGTGAAAACTGCGGGGGTAGGGCTGTTTTCCGCCGTGTTAGGCGTAGTGGCCTCGATGCTCAGCAGCGGCTGCAGACGTAGGCCGCCGACTAATAGGTTTCCGCCTTCAACCAGATCGTATAGGTCGCCCTTGGCTATGTCAAAGCCCGGCAGGGCAACAGCTAGGTTGGTGAAGCCTACTCCGTTGCCATCGAGGTCGACGCTGAGTTTGGGTTCACCGTTTATGGAAGCTAATTGCAGATATTCATGCACGTAACCGCCGGTCCTTGAAGGAAGGTCGTCGAAGTCTATGACATCGCCTTCCGCTGTCGAGAAGTCGGTTATTGTTGCATCGCCTGTGTCGAAGTAGCCGAATACAAAGTTGTCGGCGCCAAGTCCGCCAGAGAGGGTGCCGTTGCCGGTGCCCGGCATGAGGACATCGTCCCTGTGCCCACCTGCAAGCGCCCATCCATTGCCTGAAGCCCCTGCCAGTAGCGCGCGGCGGTCGTCGCCGTATGAAGAGCGGTATGCTTCGAGCGCTGTACCTGCCAAACCGGTGCTAGGAGCGGAAATGGCGGCATCGTGTGGCATTCCCGCCGCGTCCATTACGACAAAGCCGCGTGTGGCGTGGTGATGATTTATGATGCGCCTCGCTTCAAGAGCTGTCATATTCGCTGCAACATAATTGCCGGGATCAAATGGTAGCAACGCGATGGTTGTCTCAACCGCTGTGTGTGCCGGATCTTCGTCACTCACGGATACCGTGAATGAACCCGGAGCGTTGGCAGATCCGTCGTGATCATAAACCACGCGTCCGGCTAGTATGTCTGCTTGCGTAAACTGCCCCCCAACAGCCAGTACGGAGTCCGGCGATAGCGGGTCTGAGAGTGCATTGCGAAGAGTCAGAGTGCCCGAAGCGGGAGGTGACACCAGCGTGTACTGTACATTGCCGGGCGCGCTGTCAAGGTCGAGTGTGTCTAGCAGAATCGCCGTCGTCCCGGCCGGGTACACTAGCAGTTCAGATGTCACCACGCACGGGGCACGTGCGTCCCGTGCGGGGTCGAGGCCACGAAGATACGCTTCAAGCGCGGTGATACCGTCGCCGTTAACATCGAGCGCGGCGTCAGCCTGGCTCTGTTTGTCCAGGTTATTCGCATCCTCCCACCAGTCTGGGATGCCGTCGCCGTCGGAGTCTGGCGCGTTGCGCTCAAGCCCCAAGTCCAGACGGTGAGTGGCAGTGCGCAGCAACTGCTCTGTGGTGAAAGCCGATGGCGCGGGTCCGAGCAGTGTGGCGGGCTGGCCGTCTACTTTGACCGATGTGTGGACGTTTACTTCCGGCATGGGTGGCATCGGCACTCCATACGGATCATCCACGAGACCGAGCGCTATGGCGGAGTGTGGAATTTCCAGCCTGTATGAGTAATCGCCATCGCCAAGATCGAACAGATGCGTTTGAAACGTCACGTTTGATCCGTCGTGGCGCTTAATTGTCCATTCGATAAGACCTTCGGTGATCAGGAAGGGCTGGGCAGAGCCGGTGCCGAGGACTTTGCCGTAGAAAATCGTCGGCGGTTCGGTGACTGATTGTGCGCTGGACAGTACGCCCGCGAGTGAGATTGCGGCGATTGCGGCTGTGTGGAAGATATATTTGTATGTTTTCATGGCTTGTCAATCCTTCCGCGTTTAGTTTCCGGAGTGGCCGTAGGTTTGGAAAACCAGTTTAATATCGGAAACCTGGCTGATGAAGCGTTCGAGGCCTTCATCGGGGTCGCTGTTGAGTGTTTGCCCGGGTATGATCAGCACCCATTCAGTGTTCCATACGGAGCGGCCGACGAGGCGGCTGTTCAGGACAAGCTCGTCCAAGTTGATGGCGGCACCTCCGTCGTGGTATGCCCTGAAGCTGGAATATTTGCGCTCTTCCGTCCCTGTATTCCAGTTGAGGCTGTCGAGCAGCGGTACGTACGCGCTGCGATCAAGATTGGAAGTCAGCGCGGGCAACGGCACCGGTACGGTCTGGTCAACAACGTTCCAGTAGCGGACTTGATCCGGCGACGGGGCGTTGGCTACGGACATGACATCCTGCCCTACGGGTATGAGGTACACTCGCGGTGCCTGTGGCAGGTCGTTCAACACGTCTCCAGAGAGGTAATCCGAAAACCAGACACCGACGGAACGTATCTTTGTTGCGAACACCGACGGGTCGTAGGCGTGGTCGCCACCGCTGAGGGGGTGTCCAAACACGTTGTCTCCGGCGAGAATTGAGGTGCTGAAGCGCAGCACGAGGCCAGGCTCCACCACAGGGTTCCCATCAGCGTCGACGGGGGCGGCGAATGGGCGGGCGTAGCGGCGGAATTCAGGAACATCCCACAGGTTTTCAACGTGTGCGTTTCGGAGCGTCTGGCGCCAGAGCGTGTCTGAATCCAGACCGCTGCCGGGAAATCCCGCGGCGTAAGGCTGGGCCGAGCCTGACGGAAGAATACGGTACAGCTCGGTGCGGAGCGACATCTTGCCTGTTTCTGTCTGCGGGTTGTTGAACCCCAGTTGCCCTTTGAGCGACTCGTAGTTGATTCTCAGGCGAGCCATTACTTCGGAGAGTCCGCCTTCACCTACTTGCGGAACCCCGTCCGGCATATAGCCAATTGTGCGCGCCTTCACTATTTCCGCATAGAGGTCGCGTGGCGAGCCGGCATCTGACGGATCGAAGTTCGTTTCGTAGTCGTACGCCTTTGTAGCGAGATAGGCATAGCGCGCGGCGATTTCAAACATCGAATCGTACTGCTCAAGAGCATGGTTGCGCTGTACGCGGAAAGTCATGTCTTGGTAGCGGTTCTTCTGCGTCATTTCGGCGACACGTTTGTTGTACGCCGCGCGTTCATCAATGAGGCCAGAGCCTTCGGCTAGAAGCGAGCGGTATCGGTCGGAGAGGGCACGGTAGGCTTCAATCTCCTTGAATACCGCGAGACGCACCGACGCTTCGTTCCCCACGAGGTCTTCTATCCCTTTCAGCAGCTCGCGGCGCGCCTGAGTGCGTTCGTCCGCGTCGTTGGCGAGTTCGACCTCCTGTTCGGCAACATTGAGAGCGATCTCCTGAGCGGTCATAATGGCGCGCAGTGCGGCCTGCGCACCGCTTATTCCTCCGGATGCGGTGTAAGAAGCTACATCCAGTCCGCCGCGAACGGGCGCGAGCGCATCACCTGGGGATATGGCCAGCCCCACAGTGGGCATAGTAGTGGGCAGGGAACTGCCGACAGCCGATAAAGTAGTTGTTATAGTCGTCTTTAGGTCTTCAAATATCTCGATAGCGGCGTTTACTCCGCTTATTGCGCCGCTGATAATGTATTTGGAACGCACCATTGCCTGAGTGCGATAGCGTATGTCGGCGCTTGTCTGGAGTTGCGCGTTGGCAAGACGAATCGACTTGACGATGTCGGCGGAGAGCGAGTTCCATGCATCAATCGCAAGCGCGACCTCGGCCTCTTGTTGCATCATCTCGTTTATCACTGTCTGCAACTCGCCCATAGCGGGGCGAGCCCCCCATTCAGGAGGTGCCTTATAAGTGTAACCAGCCGCCGTCACCGGCATGATCATGTCCAGATTCTCCATCCCTGTTTCCATGTCTATGAATTCAACTGAATACAGGCCGTCACGCGCCAGAATGTCCGCGGTGGCTCCTTCCGTTTTAGCCACAAGCGACGGGGCGATCAGTTTGCGCATTTCACCGGTTTTGTCAGCATTGGCTATGCTCATCCCTCCCTGACCATTTACGAAGGCGTTGTAGAGGTCGCCTCCCGAGAGCACGTTTTTGTCGTTGAACGATGCGTAGGAGAGCGCCGGTCCAGGCACGGTCTTGTCGCTGATTTCATTTACTCCCACGTACATGTAAAGCGCCAAATCCGGACCATCGTAGCCGGCCGGATACATCTTGCCGGAGCCAACAGTGCCATCGTACGGCCGCCCGAAGATTTCGATCAGGCGATTTTTGTAGGCCAGGTCTTCCTGATAGACGTCGTTTCGGAACTCTGTCTCGTTGTTGGCAACCTGCCGCAGGCGGTTTTGCGCGGCGTTTGCGTTGTCCCACACCACCTTTGCGTTTTGAAGTGCGGCTAGCGCTTTGTCATACATCTGCTCGAAGTGCGAGCGCCCGTAAACGAGATCCTCGATGGATTGTGGGTTGATGTCGAAAGGCACGGCTCTGGGGGATAGGCGGAGTGGGTTCAGCCCCTTGTTGGCATCGTCGAAGGTCTGTTGCACATTGTTGAGGTTAGCTGAGATAGCGGAGATGTCGGAGTTCGATTCTCGATCAACTTTCTGTATCCCCTCAAGCGTCTTGTTCGGGTGCTCGGAGGGGAGTAGCGCGTTGGCCACGACCCAGTCGAAGTATGCCGCCTGGCCCGTGCGGCGAGCCCATTCCTGAACGCCCCACGCGCGGTCGGGGTTGACATCGGTATATCCCTGCCACTGAGCTTCCGGATCCTCGGCATAATTTTCGCGGTAAGTCACGGCCAGCACTTCTGCGCCAGCACGAGCCTTGGCGGCGGCGATTTGAGCGAACTTGCGTTCGTCGAGAAAATCCACCTTCATGACTACGTCCATGAGGTTGTAGAACTCCGAGCGCGACACCCAGTTGAAGTACGGATGCCGCAGCATGTCGTACTGCTTGCGAAGCGCCGTCAGGTAATGGCCCCATGCGTCGCCATGCCCTTGCGGATAGAGTGCCATGCCATCGGTTTCATCTATGAACCCATCGGCTGTGATGTCCGCGATGTTGTAGTTCATTGCGTATGCCGCCTCGCCCTCTCCCTTGGTGAAGTTCCAGAAAAGGCGGTTGTAAACGGGGCGCGCGAAGTCATCGTCCACGCCGCGCAGCAGTCCGAGCTCTTCTTCAAGAAGCGATGAGAGCTGGTTCTGAAAGCTGAAGACTACCGGAGACATAGCGCCGTACTCAACGGAGTCGCTGCCGAAGCCGATCGTTGGATCTTTGGCATCCGTGTATGCTTCGTTCGCGAGCAGTGTGTAGAAGTCCGATAGCCGCGTCGAAGCTAGTTGCAGCGCGTTGGCTATTGCTGGCGTTGAAACTGGGGAAGAGAGGTTGATGCTAAGATCCGACGCCCGTTTGAGAATCGTCTCGTAAAGCTCGATAAGCCCGACGTTTTCGATCACGTTTTTGTCTGGATTGAGTGCCACCGGGCCTTCGAAGCGGGGGCCAAGCTGCTGGAGCATGCTGGAGACAGTCGACGGAGCGTCGCCCGTGAAGTCTCTGATACGAGCCTCGTACGGATTGACGGCATCGAGCACGCGCTTTATCCAGCCCATCGAAAGTTGGGCGCGGTAGTCCATGAAGCCGTCGAGGTTGAAATCGTTGAACGGGTCGCTGTTTCCGGCTCCTGCCCATTCAAAGTTTACTTTGCCGGAACCATCGTCCTGTTTTACGTACCAATCTGTTCCAGAAACGACATCGTTCTTGTGGCGGTATCGCACAAACCACCAAGAGTCAGCAAGCAACGTCTCAGGGGTGTTGGGGTTGCCCTTGAGCAATATCTCCGCGCGGCCGAGGCCTTGTTTGCCTGTCGGGTCGGGAAATAGTTTCCAGGATCCTGCCGAAGCCGGGTCGGCTATGTATGGCGGGGGCACGTCCAGGCTTCCATCGTCTGGACGATACCACCATTCGAAGACGAGATCATCGGCGTTGGCGCCGAACTCTCCGGTATGGCGCAGTACGATGTTTTCATCGAAGACGTTGTCGGAGAGCGTGGTCTGAATCGAGCCGCGGTAGCGCTCGAGACGGTCGACCTTGATTACGTGCAGGGTTACCGGAGACCCGCCCAATGAAGGGTCGTTGTTCTCTGCGAATGTAACCCATGAGACGTCGGGGAACGGCAGCGGAGTGGTTCCTGGAATAGTGCCTTTCGGGTCGAGGAACCTGGAGTTGGGGATCAGCGCAAGGCCGGGGCCAAAAAGGCGAGCCGCCTCGGGGGTTTTTCCGTCCGATGAAGCGGGATATACGGGCATGCCTGTAACCGGATCCCGGACTACTTTAGGCTGTAGTCCCACGAGGTATTCGCCAGTGCGAACCTGGCCCGCGGTGTTCTGGAGACCGGTCGGATTGCGCGTCTTTTCGTAAAGGCTGTTGACAGCATTGATCCATGCCGTCTCGCTTGAGAGGGCAACAAGGGCGTCACGGTCGGCAGAGGTCATGACGCTCGGTTCTAGTGTGTAGACGGCAGGCGGGGCTGCCGTCAGCGTGTCGTCGCTGATAGTCTTGCCGTTTACGATTCCGCTGATTTCCATGCGACCGCTAATCATCAAACCGGAGGCGGGATCGTAGCTCTGAGCTGTAGGATCGTAACGGAAGCGCTTTTGCAACGATGCCGGAAGATCGTTGAAAACGTATTTTCCTCCGCTTAAGCGGGTCCGCCCAGCCGCTGGCAGAAGGGATCCTGGAAATACTCCGCTTGCGAGTATCTGTGTTCGCGCCTCAAGCACTTGGGCTGCTCGCAAGGTCCAGCTCTTATCGAGCAATGTGGGGTCTCCTTTTGGGTTTAGAGCGTCGAACACGACCTCGCCGACGGCAAATCCGAGCACTCCTGGCAAGCCGGGCGTCTGGACTGTCTGCAGGTCACCGTTTTCGTCCACGACCTGCATTGTCGGGTTGTCGGCGCGGAATTCGCCACCAGAGAAGGTGAGCGTTTCACCAGCTTTCAGTACAGGAGACACTTTTGGCCAATCGCTCTTGTAGAGGATGCGGGTTGGCTGGGCCAATGACTCTACTGACGCATCGACAGCAGTTCCGGGAACAAGGTCACGGAGAAGACCGATGGATTTTGGCATGAACGCAACACTGTCACCGACGTTCGGAATCGCCGCTGTCTTGACGCCGGTTGCGGTGTTGTAGACTATGCGCCCGGATTGCCCTTGAGGCCACCAGAAATCGGGAGCCATGGGGTAGTATATTGAGTGGGTGAACCAAGCCTCCTCTCCTCCAGAGACCGCCCAGCTTGTACCCTTGTGGTCTTCCCAGTAGGCCGATTGGCCGCGGATGTTGGTTCCATATGTTTCCGGGGAAGGTGTGGCTCCGACCACGACACCCAGCGGATAGAACGGGATTACGGGTTCGCCGGCCTCCATTGTCATGTGCGGCTCGAGAGCAAGAGTCTTAGGGGAATATGGCACTGCGCCTCCGGCAGTCTCAGGCGTCACTTTCATCTGGTTTGCTAAAGAGTAACCGGGTATCAGTGTGTCCTCTTTTTCAATTTTGTAAACGCGCATGCGGTATTCGCCGACTGCGGTGTCGAAGAACTGGACAAGCACGAATGGATGCGACGTGTAGCCGGCGGGCTGGCCGCTTTCCGTCTTGCTGCTCGGATTGAAGGCGTTCAGGTCGTTGTTGCGGAGTGCGTACGCCGCTGGGGGACGAGGCGAAACCTGAGCGTAACGCAACGATGGCGCCATGAGCGCATGCTCTTCGTTCGGGTTGTAGCCTGGCAGCACGGGATTGGGCTGAACATATATGGATGGATTCTGGATGCGGCTTGGATCGTATGTATAGGTTGCCGGGACTACGCTGGTGGTGGTTCCTCCTTTGCCATCAGGGACAAAGTTTGTGATTGCCGAAGCTACCAGTTGCTCTACCTTTCCGGCTCCGAAGCCCTCGCTGCCATGCTGGCTCGCGATGACGATCCGGCCGAGGCCTTCATCGGCCGTCTGAGGCCAGCGCGGGATGTATACACGCGCGGCGTGCGGCCAGAGGATTTCATCGGTGAGGGTCGGGTCTTGATACCAGGTGACGACGATGCGTTGATCGTCAGTAGCCAGAGGATGAAGGTTTACCGGTATGACTGGCCCGGGCAGTGCATTATGATTGACGACGATTTTTTCGGCTGTAGTGGAGCGAAGCGCCGTCATGTCATATACGTTCACAGAGCGAAGGCCGTCTAGTTTCGTAGCGTCATAGATGCCTGCGTTAAATCGTGCGTTGGGGAAGCGGACGTAGCCAGTCCCGAGTTTCGCGAGGTCCAGTTGGTCATCGCGGATCGCCTGCCCTATGATGGCCTCAACCGTTGGTAGTGCCGCATCTTTCCACAGTTTGCTTTGCACCATGCGCACCCGCATATATTCTTTTGGTTCACCGCGCCCGACCTGTTTGATTTCGGTGAAGAGGAGCACGGTGCGTCCGGCCTTGTCCGCTGTGAACAGGCTGCCATCTGTGACAACCGCCTCATTCTCTGAATACTTGATTCCTCTGAACTGAAACAGACCTTGTGGATCCGGCGTGAGTTGCACCGGGGGCGAGCCAACGATGTGTGGATAATGCGGTTTGTCTGGTGGTAGCACATCGACGATTATCCGTATGTTCTTGCCAGTGGAGTCAGTCCAGGTTGCGCGGAACTGTCCGGGGATTAGCGGCAGCAGTTGACGTGCGTTGGGATCCCATATCGCCATGTCTGACTCAGCAACGTTTTTGTTGTTGCCCGAGATAGACATCATATTGATATACGCGGGCGGGTTCACGACCATTTCTGCGATCACAGGGTATTGTTCGAGGAGTGTCTGGTCGTTTTGGAAAACAAACTCGCCGATTCTTGCTGTGACGCGGAACACTGGCTCGCCGTACGTCCATAGAACGCGCGCCGGGCGCCGTAGAGATGTGATAGACAGTGCTCTGTAGAGGCGTCCCGCGGAATCCATATAGTTCGGTATCCATAGCGCGACAGGCCCGTCGGGTCCCACGGTCGGGCCGCCGCTTAAGAGCGCGCCGGTCTGGCTGTCTACATCACCGCTCATGCTGAAGTAGAAGCCATCGCCGCTCATCCATCCTCCCAGCGCCTTCGAGGCCGGGTCTGTCGTCACGTTGGCAGGGGAGGCAACTTTTATGGCGTCGCCGGGGTTGAACCAGAAGACGCCTTCCAGACTGCCGACTTCAATGTCTTTGCCGCTGACACGGTCGAGCCGGAACACGCGGGGCAGACTGGAACGCGAGGGGTCGTCAATGTTTATACGAATACCGTATTGAATCTGCCATTGGTAAGTGATCTCACCCCAGCCTGACATCGAGAATGAATCGACCTGCTGCCGTTGCGCAGGCGACTGGCCAACCGTGAAAGCATTGGTGTAGCTGTCTCGTTCGGAATACACTCCGCGTGCGCTTCCACGCGCCACGTAGTGTGTCGGCACATGCCGTATGTCAAGACCCGCGCGGCTGAAATCTAGCACTTGACCGTCGATCTGTGCTATAACCTGATCTCCCTTTGGTATCCAGTGTGTCTTTGTTGAATCGGGAGTAGGGTTGCCGGAAGCGCTTGATGTGAGCGGTCCCGCCCAAGGTGTGCCCGTGGGGTCTAGCTCAGGGCTCTTGGTTTTGGAAAAGTCATGGTTGACCATGAGTGCGTACTCGTGGCGCCACCGTATGTTGATCTCGGCATCGCTGGCGACAGTGAAGGAATAGAGCGTGGGATCGCCAGTCTGCGGCGTGTTGTTGACGGATATGCCGGTTGCAGCGTAGCGCTGTCGTGACGGGTTCTGGGAATCCTCCTCGTTTTGGGCAGGTATCGAAGTGCTGTCGTACAAAAACTCTCCGCTCTCATTCATGTAAACGGCGCTCACAGCCGAAATGTCCACCTTCGTGCCATCTGAAAGGTTGGATAAACTCAGCTTTGATGTGTTGTTGGTGTACGAGACGGTTTTGCCTGAATCTGAAACCGTTACCACAAAGTTTGACACGAACGCACCCAAACCATCAACTCTTGAGTCAACTATCAGTTTTCTCGGACGGGTCGTGGTGCTGAAGGTGTACTTGACGCCGCTCAGGTTCGAGGCCGTGTCTGGTATATTCAAAGAGCTACTGCCGCCATTTACACCGTAAACCGTTACTTTCGCGTTTGGAACATTTGCGCCGTTGTTCCAGAGCACTTTCGCAGCGTTAGCCGGCGGTGGGGTCATGGATGCTTTGAAAGAGATTGACTTGCCCGTATCCAGTCCGTTGATGTTGATAATGCGGATGGTGTCAGATTCTTCGCCCGCGGCAGCCACTGGATTAGCGGTCTGCAGAGGTTCGTTGTTGTCACCTGGGCGGATGCGCAAATATTGCGTGGGAATAATCTCGGAAGGTTGGGTCTTGTCTGCATCTAGCGGGCGGCTCCATCCCACTGAAAGGTTGTCTCCGCCACCCCCTTCTTTCATCAATGCTCTGATGTAATAGTAATTGCCCTCGACCAGATTGATTGCTACAGATTTCTGTTCGGCGTATTTATTCCATTCGTTCACTCCTGTATATCCCGGAACGTGGGCGATTCTCTGAAGGCTGCCGTCTCGCTCAAGGTAAAGTTCACCAAAGTCGTCACTGGCTATCCAGAACACGTAACTACCTGTTCTAGGTGCCCTAAGATATGCGTGCATACGCTGGCCGTAGTTATCGGCTGTGTTCGGAGGTGCCGCGAAGGAACCAGCTATAATCTGACGGTAATCCGGATAATTAGGGTAACGGTTATTAAGGGTCAGATCGGTAACTGCCATACCTACGATCCCATACCAAACTTCCCTGACAACGCCCCACTCGGAACTCTCGGTAAGGTATTTGGGTTCCAGCACGCTGGCATCTCGAGTCAAAGACCCAGAGGATATGGAGCCGAATTTCTTGCCGGTTCCCTCGATTGAAAACGTCAGCCCATTGATGCTTTCCGACGACTCGTTAATCAACTTAACATCCATTGAGTAAGAGCCGGTAGGCGTAATCTCGATGGTAAAAGGGATTTCTGCCGCATGTGCGCACGATGCCGCTAAAAAGACAGCACCCAAGGTTTTCAGAATTGATTTAGTTTCCATAATATACCTCATCTTGCGTTCAAGGTGTCTATTTCGCTTATGCGGGTCAGTTCAAAGAACCCTTCTGTTTTGAGTCCTACAGGGGCGGTCTCCGGCGCCGGTCCGAGAGCCTTGTGCAGTCCGAAGATTTCTTCCCGATAGGTTCCGGTGATACTCTTGACACCGTAACCCGCAGACTCAATCGCGCCGCCAGGCGCAGGGTCGAAGTCGAGCCTGATCTCGCGCCTGATGTCGAACCCCGTAGTGTGGTCGGGGTGGCGACGGTGGCGGAACGGGTTCGTGGGATGGTCTGCCGGCAGAATTACCGTGCCAGTCAGCCCTGCTGGCCCCAAATCGCCGGGCTGGGCCAGCGTCGCCGTCAGGCGAGGGTCGCCTGAGCCGGGGGCGAATGTGCCTGAAAGTGGCAACTCTGTGCGTTTAGCTCGTGCGGCCGTTACGTAGGTGCTCCGCAATGCGGTTGCCGCAGCCGCCTTTGCAGCTCCATAAACAGAAAGTTGTGTGTAGAGCTTGTTGCCGGCACGTTCCCTTATGGCGGCATCTGCCGCCGCCTGGGCGGCAGTTTGCGCGGCTCCTTGGAAGGCGCTTGAAGAGATGAAGTCGTTGTAATCGAGCGTCGGCGCAGTGGCGGGCAGTACTTGGCGGCCAACTTCTTCACTCAATTTTGTGCGGCCTGCCTCTTCGGCAAGACGTTGGATTTCAGAGGCCGGCAATGCCCTGTTGGCAAATGCCGAAGCAGCAATAGCTCCAAGTACCGCGTCTATGGCATCGGTCGAGCGTGTGTCGTCGTAGCGGTGAACTTTGGCAAGCAAACCAGCCGTGTAAGCACCAGCCGCTGCCTGTGTGGCCTTCATGTCGGCTGTTATGCTTACAGTCGTTCCGCCAGCGGAGGCCGAGGACGCGGCAGTTGCTGCACAAGCCGATATCATGTCTGAAAACACATTGCCTGCTATGAAACGCTGGTATTCATTTTCAATGTCAGCCGCCGAGGATGCGGTGTTGTTGATAATCGCGAGCCGTTCTGTCGAATCCAACGTGGCCGCAGCGTCGCGCACTACCGCCTGAACCATGTCCAAGGCGCGTGTGTCTCCGAAGAACGACTGATCCCGCAGGGTCTCCGCCGCTGTCCGCAGTGTCGCGATAATGGTGGCGTTTGTGTCTGCGGCGATTGCTTCCAGCGCAGCACTGTTGAAAGAGTTCAAAAACGAGTCGAAACCGAGCGCCACGTCTGCGTTTGCCGATATTGTGTGTAGTGATGGCGTTATGCTCGTTACAGCCGCGGCGATTGCCGTGTTGCGTTCAGTGGGGGTCGTAAGCGGCAGGGAGGTGGCCATTGTGAACGCGGTTGCTTGCTGCGCCGCCTCTTCGGTAATGGCGTCCAGAGCGGACGTTGTTTGGGCGTCGCCAAAATCAAACGTCGCGCTGGCTATTCTCATGGCGGGTTGGGGTGGAAATTCCGGATAGAGTCGCGGATCGGTGACAAGCGCCATGTCGGCCTCCACCACGCCAGCGCCGGAGGCCTCGCGGTTTAAAACTGCCACGTCCTTTATTAGGCAAGCCTGACCGGCGCCGTTCACGTGGATTATCAGACGAAGCTCTGCTGTATCGTAGGTAGGAGTGGGGACGCTTGGGTTTGGTGCGACTGGCACGTTCGCCGCATCCAACGGCACAGCTACTTCGTTTACTGCCTTTAGCTTGACAGAGCCCACCCAAAGCCCGCGCATGGGGCTGGACTGACCGGAAACATTTGTCACAATTGTAATAACCGCGACGATAGCCGCAGCTTTGGCTGTAGTTGACAGGTATTGTCTGGAGATCATTTATTGCCTCCCGCTTGTGTAGTGGTAATTATTTGCCTTCTGGCGAAATTACTGGTTGTCACCGTTCGTGGCTTGCACCGGGACGATGGTTTTCGTGCCAAGATCGCTCAGCACGGTTATTATTGAGTTGCGTGTGCCTTGCGGCATCTCCTGGGCTCGTAGCTTGATCGGCAGGCGTATTGCCCCGCCAGCCTCAAGTGTTGGTAGGGATTGCTCCCAGTTACCCGCCGGGAAATTATAGGTAAGTTTTCGCATACCGCCCGCAGCTTCGTCCAAAACATCTATATCAACGCTCATTGGCACCGGGAATTGGGGATCGCCCTTGTGCTCTATGTGGAATGTGACCGGATGCGCCGTCTTGTTGCGGAACACCAGCTCGCTGCCGACGCGCTCCGAAATGAAAAATCCGAACGGGGATGCCGCGGTTACCTCAAGTGGCCCGGTATAATCGGAGCGTCCGCTGCAGTATATCCAGAACGCCTCACCGGCGCGCATTGCCTCTGTTTCCGGTTTCAGCACTTGACGCCATTTGCCATCTGCAAGACGGTAAATGCGGTTGTGGTTGTGGGCAGGGGAGGCTCCGAAAAATTGGGCGAACGTTGGCGCTCCGGGGTTTTGCACCGTGAAGCCGACGAAGTTAAACGAATCCGGACGCCATTTTAGCAGTGTTGGCGCGATCTCTCCCGATAGCGAGAGCGTGGCGTTAGTGGTGGCATGGATAAGGTAGGGTTTTCCACCCTGAATTTCATAAAGGTTGGATAGGAAGGCGTCTGGGCGTAGCGGGGCGTACCAAACAGCCCAGCCATGAGCGAGCGACATGTCCACCCCCGGATCCTTCACGAATTGTGCGCCTGTATGCGCAGCATCGTATGTAGCCACAGCGTCCACCGGCAGACCGGAAAAGACGCTTTCTGGTGATGGATTGGCGGGGTCAACCTCCACGTAGACAGCGTTCCATCCCGGAGCCAGCGCGATCGACTGTGTAACAGAGAAAGCGCCGTTGGCATACGGCATGGCAAACGAAATCGCCATGATGACGAATATGCTACTGGTGGTCCACCTACTGCCTTCTTTATGAACCATTGGTTTATTCATAGCTTTAGCCCTCAGAGTCATTGTCAACTTA
>CAYOPG010000010.1:0-3185 GCA_964405775.1 uncultured Lentisphaerales bacterium | reverse complement strand
CAACTGACGCAGACGTCACCCCCTTCATCCAAATAGCACATCTCACATGGGCACTATTCCGTCTGCTTTCGCATAGTAGGCTACGACAAAAACACATGGTAAGTCAAGAAAAAACAACAATTTTTTTTAAAATCGAATTGGCATTAAGGATTACTTAAGACGAGAAAGCATGATAAACCCCTCCACTACAGAAGGTTGCAAAATCCTGACTTCCCGAGAAAACGGGCAGTGTTTGCTGAGGAAGTCGCAAAGCAGTGAACTGTTGTTATAAGTGGTTTTCTGTTGACTTGGGGATAAACATATTATAATATGCGCACATACGAATATAAAAGTAAGGGGCAAGAACATGAAAAGTAAAACAAAAGACATTGCCACATGCGCGATAACCGTACTGCATGAGGAGCTTGTGAACAAGGCGCTTGCCACGATGCCCGAAGAGGGGTGTATTCGCGAGGCTGCCGATTTCTTTAAGGTTCTGGGGGATGCGGCGCGGCTGAAGATTATCCATGCGCTGAAGAGTTCCGAAATGTGCGTTTGCGATTTGGTCGCGGTGCTGGGGATGAAGCAGCCAGCGGTGTCGCAACATCTCAGAACGCTTCGAGACGCGCGGCTGGTGAAATACCGCAAGGACGGAAAGGTTGTGTACTATTCAATCCACGACGATCACGTCAGACAAATAGGCGAACTGGGGATTGAGCACGTGATGGAAAAATAGGAGGTGCTGCATGAATGCTTTAGAAATGGGAAAAAGTGATTATTCTTCAAGTTCCGGTTGCGGCTCGTCGTGCGGATGCGATGGGTGCGGAACCACAGATCTTAGCAAGCGTTCGGCGTTGACATTGCTTGTGGTAGTCTCAATCGCATTCGCATTTGCTTTGCTGTTCCAAACGCAACTAAAAGCTACCACATACGGTTGGGCGGAGTATGCTGTATTTGTGTCTATATACATGATTGCAGGCTGGAATGTGCTCAGAAACGCCATGCTGAACATCACTCGTGGACGCGTTTTTGACGAAAACTTTCTAATGACAATATCAACTCTTGGCGCCATTGCCGTGGATGCGCCGGCGGAGGCCGTTGCGGTCATGCTGTTCTATAGAATAGGCAATTTCCTTGAGAATTTGGCGGTCGATAGATCTCGTCGGTCAGTGAAGGAGTTGCTTGAGGTGCGCCCGGATTATGCCAACTTAGTGACAGAAGGAGGTGACACAAGAAGGGTCGCTCCCGATGAGGTTTCTGTGGGGGATTTAGTCAGTGTCAAGCCTGGCGAAAAAATACCACTCGACGGAATAGTCAAATCCGGCGCGTCACAGATGGATACATCCATGCTGACGGGCGAGCCGGTGCCGCGCGACGTCAGGGTTGGCGACAACGTCATGGCGGGCATGATCAACATCACCGGACTAATAAAAGTAGAGGTTACAAAACCGTTCGGGGAATCTTCGGTAGCCAGGATTCTGGATCTCGTTCAGAATGCGACTCAAAAAAAAGCCAAGACGGAACTGTTTTTTACGACGTTTGCTCGTTATTACACGCCAGTCGTGGTGCTGATCACACTCCTGACCGCCATCTTGCCGCCGTTGCTTGTTGATGGTCAAACGTTTCCCGCTTGGATATACCGAGCCCTCGTAATTCTCGTTGTTTCATGCCCATGCGCCCTCGTTGTCAGCATCCCGCTCACATATTTCGGAGGCATTGGAGCAGCTTCGAAGAATGGGATACTTATAAAGGGATCCGATTTTCTTGATGCGCTCAATTCTGTCGGGACGATTTTCTTCGACAAGACCGGCACCATCACAAAAGGCGTCTTCAGGGTCACGGAAGCCGTCACTAAAAACGGATATTCACAGGAGCAGTTGTTAGAATTCGCAGCGTTGGCGGAATCACATTCCAACCACCCGATCGCGATTTCAATTGTCGAAGCATACGGCAAACCAGTGGAAGCCGGAAACGTCACGGAATACAAAGAGACTGCCGGTGGCGGCATCATTGCCGAAGTACACGGGAATAGAGTGCTTGCAGGCAACGATAAAATGCTTCATCTTTACAAAATCGACCACGACACCTGCAAGGTCGATGGCACTGTGGTGCACGTGGCGGTGGATGAGCGTTACGTTGGATATCTCATAATAAGCGATGAAATTAAGAAAGACTCTGCCGAGGCGATGGCAGAATTGCGGGCGGAAGGAGTAGAGAATCTGGTGATGCTCACCGGTGACGGCGACTACTCCGCCGGAATCATTGCCGAAAAGGCAGGCGTGGGGCACTATCATGCGAATCTTCTGCCAGAAGACAAGGTGGAGCTCGTCGAGAAACAGATGGATATGCCGGCGCGGCGTGGTAAGACAGTGTTTGTTGGCGATGGAATTAATGACGCACCAGTACTCGCGCGCGCCGACATCGGCATTTCAATGGGTGACTTTGGAGCGGACGCAGCGATCGAGACGGCTGATGTTGTGCTAATGGATGGTTCGCTTCGCAAAATCCCTCAGGCGATACGGATTGCTAAGAAGAACCGCGCCATACTCATGCAGAACGTTGTGTTCGCGTTGGGGGTTAAGACCGTGTTGATAGTGCTGGGGTTCTTTGGTGTGGCAAGCATGTGGGAAGCTGTTTTTGGCGATGTCGGCGTGACACTGATCGCAATTCTGAACGCCTCGCGAATGCTAAGATCAAAGTAGAGCCGAGCGATTCTAGGTTTGAGTCCCTAGCAAGATTCCAGGGGCTTGCCAGCTTGTAAGGCACGGGTGGTTCATGCTACACTGACAAAGTGCAGATGACATTCAGGTGACGTGCAAAAGCACCGTATATGGATACTCCCAACAAGGAAAACCATCAATGCACGACAATAGTATGAAATCCGTTTCCGCTCATGATCGCGAGATCCTGCGGCAGCGGGCACGACTGCAACGACACTATGCCGAGTCCTCCCGGAACGAGGTCATTTTAAAACAATGGCAGGCGCAGGCAGAGGGACGCCGAGATACACCGCCTGTTCGATTGCTCTTTTCTAATTTCAGACATGAGCTTGCCACCCCACGCATGCAATGCGAGGCGGGCAAGCGCGTGAGCTTGAGAGAGCTTTGTTGAACACGTTGGTCGGGCGCGAACTTTTTGATGACGACACGCCAATATCGCCGACCTTCGACATTTCGTGGCGCACCAGTGTCAAGCCTTTTGGAATT
>CAYOPG010000009.1:32121-44893 GCA_964405775.1 uncultured Lentisphaerales bacterium | reverse complement strand
TATGTAAGATTACATAAGCACAAATGGGGGGAGGTCAGCATTCGTCCTATTCGGAAGGATACAGAAGAAAAATCGCGGGCAAACACGAAAACCGGGGTCGTCACCGAATCTGGCGTCGACCCCGATTTTACTGGTGCAACTGTTATTATCTGATTATCAGAATAGTCTCCTTAGGCGCCACACCTAAAGTGACATGCGTGAGAGCATATAGACTCTCCACGTCATTTACAGAGCTGACCATTACATTGTAGAATTCTTCCGGGCGAGCATTCGCAACCGAGAACTCGGTTGTTCCTGCGGGGAAAGGCTTGTCGCGCCAATCGTTCAGGAACTTCGTACCGGAACCTTCGTAGACTGTCGCGACATTGTCGAACGCCACGTTGCCCTGCGTTCTATCATAAGTGAATTTGAATTTACGGTACCCGGCAGACTCTTCGAGGTAAACCACTTTGTCAAGGAACACACCTCTTGTTACGATGTTGGTTGGACCGGCCGCCTCTCCGCCGGTGTATGAGTCGTAGCACGCCACCTCAGTCCAGTCTGCGGCTTCGGTTTCGCCAATGCTGGCGTATACCCGGAATATGCTGTGATTGGTAGTCGCTGTATTGTTGCCTTTGAGGTAGAACGAGAGTTCGGTCACGGCATTGGGATACGTTTTTGAGACTATTACAGACCCAGGATCATCGAACTTAAGAGCTCCATCAGTATACGAGGGACCTAGCTTGGTAAACACCCAGCCGAACGGCGCCGCAGGCACCCTGCCAGACACGCTGCCAGCGAAATCCTCAAGATCAACCCCTGGTGAGTTTGTGCTGCTGCTACCGCTCCAGATGTTCACGACGTAACCATGAGCGCCAGGGACGCCGCCCCACTCGACATCAAAGGAGTTGTAAGTGACGTTTGTAGTAACGAGTCCCGCAGGCGCGCTCAAGGGCAGAGCAACTACGGTTATCGGAATCAACGTCGTATAAGCATTACCATCAGTTCCATAAGCGGCAAAGGTCAGATTGTAATCACCCGCCTGTCCCAGTGCCGGGGTCCAATTGAAGGCGCCAGAATTCTCTGCTACGCTATAGCTGTAAGAAGCGCCAGATGGCATAGCAGAGGAAAGGACAACATTCGTAGGGTTGCCGTTAACCGAGGCGGAAACGCTGAATGATATGGCATCAAGCTCCATAACTGACGCAGGCACCGCCGGATTGAAAGAGAACTCTGGAGTACCTGAAACATCGGCAACCTCCTGCGAAACAATGATATTATCAATGATTATGCGCTTGCTATTAGCCGTTGAGATTGTCACAGGATAATACCCCGTCGCGGCTACGGTGAAATCCAAGCGAATCGTGTCGAAAACTCCGCTTTCCTTAACTGAAGAACATGTCCTTGTAAACGACTGTCCCGCCAATGTTATTATGAACTCCTTTTCATCAGAGTCGTAGCCTATAGCATCAACCTGCACAGTTACGGTACCGGCTCTGATGTTTAGGTTGGTCGAGGTCAGAGTTCCTCCCTGTTGTGCCGTTCCCAACTTCACCGCACCACCAGCATTGTATATCCGAGTGGCAACGGTGTACTGCTCCGGCGGATCCGACCATGCGCTTGTACTCGGAGAACTCACGCTGCCGCCCGTAACGTATGCAAAATCATCCTCGAAGAGCGCAACCACCCCCTCTGGCAGGGCTTCTCGTACTCTGAAAGAGACCATGTTCGTCTTCGGCGAACCGTCAGACGCCAACGCGGTAAACTCAAGATTGTAAACCCCGGCATCCCCGCGTGCAGTTGTCCAAACGAACTCACCATGACCAACAACGTTATCGTATGAGTAAGAAGCGCCGGAAGGCAGCGCAGTAATGCAAGTCACCTCTACCGGCTCATTCGTCACAGTCGCCCCGATTGTGAAAGACACTACATCCATCTCCTCGACTTCGGTCACAGGCGTCGGCGTAACGTTGAAAACCGGCAATTCCACTGGAACCTCTCCTTCGGCTTGAACCAGTATCGTGTAGACTGGATGGGAGCCTCCATCATTGCTCTTCGTGTAATTCGCAACGTCTGTGAACTGCGCAGTAAGGACGGCCTTTGTCCCTGAAACCGATGGTGTTGTAAACCATGCGTTGTCAATATCACCTGCCGTCAGAGCCATTGCCTGCTGGGTGCCGAGCGCTAAAAAGCCGGCGAGAGCGATTATAGCGCATATACCTACTGATTTGATGGGTGGGAACATCTTACTGAACGTCATACCAAATCCGTGGGCTATAGATAAATTTCTCATTTTCCTTATTCTTTCCTCGGCTTATATTATTAAAAAAAACTCTGCTCCAGTGCATTAGTAGACCATATCTTTGTAAAAAAGGCATCATGTGCGAGTTAGAAAACTGTTAGAAATAGGAGTCCCGACTTTGACCTAAAGCCGATAAAACAACTAGCGTCCTAATCCTGCGAGATCTTACAATTTTGCACTTGCTCAAGTCAACCCAAGAAATCCTTCCGGAAATCCTCAGAAATTCTCAATGCGAATGAACAATAAGCAATTTAGATTGTCGCGGCCGTCTGGAAGGTAATAAACCATGAATACCCTGAGAAATTATAAGCATTCTGCGGCTAAGACTTGAAAAACACTTCTGTTATTACGATTTCCGCGGCTAGCTTGTCCACCAACTGCATCGGTGGGGTTGCTGCGCCTGGCATTGTGATGGCGGCTCCACCGGCTGCGCAGGCATATCTCATTGTAGATTCGTCAATCACCCTCGCAGGGAAGTACCGGTGGCAGAATTCAGCCAAAAGGGCATCACCCGCCGCAGTGGTATCCACCACGTCTACTTTTGCTGCAGAGCCGTGGAATACACGTTTAGAAAGAAGTTCGCGGAATCCAAACCAGCAGCCTCGCGGGCCGTCGGACGCGATCACGCATTCGCATTTGTCCAGCAACGACAATACGGCCTCGGTAAAGTCGTTCGAGTTTTCTATAACGCGTCCCACAAGTTCGGCGCATTCTTCACGGTTTGGCTTTATGAGACACGGCTCGGCGGCGACGCCAGCTTCGAGCGCCTTGCCTGAAGTGTCCAGAACAGCAGGGATGCCTGCCTCACGAAGTTTCCTTATCATCAAGGCGTACGTGTCGTCCGGCATGGGTGGCGGGAGTGAGCCTGCAAGTATGCATACGCCCCCATGAGCCATGCACGGAGCCAGGATTTCATCGATGCTCCACTCGCCTTCGCGAAGATCCGGAAATGCCACACGGTTTAGTTTGAACATGCCGCCGGGGGCAGTGAACATGGCGTTATGCCTGCTGTAGCCGTCAATGCGCACAAGGAAATCGCGAATTCCAAGCCGTGCCATAAGATCCTCGAACGGGGCGGCGTTGTCAACCCCCAGAAGCCCGGACGCGACAACAGCATGGCCTCGACTAGCGAGCCAGCGCGCGGCGTTAAGTCCCTTTCCACCGGGTGTCGAAGTCTCAGACGAAATCAGCAGTACATCGCCTGGCTCGGGGAATTTCTGCAGGATGGCTGTGATATCCTCCGCCGGAGAAAGCGTTACGGTGGAGAAAGGGATTGAATCTTGTTTCATCGACCTACGAGCGGCTCGTAGCCCATGTATTCACCCTGCCGCGTTGCGTCGACCACCGACTGCCATAGCATACCGTTGACATCGACCTTCTGGCGCTCGATCGTGGCAAGAGCAATCGGAACGTGCATGTATACGTTGGCGCATTGTCCAATTACGCAGTCAGAACGGCCTGCCATGGCGGCATGAACTGCGTTTTTAGCCAGCGTGTAGCACAAGATAGCATCGGTGCCGCCAGCCGGAACGCTTCGTATGCTGTAGCTGGGGTCGAAATATTTTACTGAGACATTTTCGTTTTTATTGGCGAAATGGCACTCGATTTTTTCTTTTAGGAACTCGCCTATGTCTTTTTTCAGGAGATTTCCCGAAGCGTCGCGTTTTTGCACCTCACCCTTTATAAGATCCTGCCCAGCACCCTCTGCAACCACGATCACAGCATGGGTTTTGCCTATACTGAATCGACGTTCCAGAGCCGTAAGCACGCCGTGTTCTCCTTCCAACTTGAACGGCTCCTCGGGGATTAGGCACATATTGACGACGGAGTTTGCCAGACAGGAATATGCCGCGATAAACCCGGAATCCCTGCCCATGAGTTTTACCAAGCCTATACCATGCGGGGCTCCTTTGGCTTCGACGTGCGCCGCCGTGATAACGGAACCGGAAGCGTAAACCGCCGATTCAAATCCGAAACTACGCCCTATGAAAGCCAGATCGTTGTCGATTGTCTTGGGAACACCCAACACACTGATTGGCAGCTTGATGCGTTTCGCCTCGACGGCGATGTCGTGCGCAGCCCGCAATGTGCCATCTCCACCGATGCAAAAAAGGATGTTTATATTAAGGCGGGCGAGCGTGTTTACAATCTGACTTGTGTCCTGTCCTCCCCTAGAGCTACCAAGGATAGTGCCGCCTTCCTGGTGAATATCCTCGACCACATCAGGATTCAGAATGAGCGGTTCGTGCCCGAAAGAAGGTATAAATCCCTCTAGTCCATAGCGTACTCCAAATATGTGACGCACTCCGTATTCGTACCACAGACACTGAACAATACCCTTGATGACAGCGTTAAGCCCGGGGCACAGGCCTCCACAAGTCACCACCGCGGCCCGCGTCCACGCAGGGTCATGGAAAATCCTGCGCCGCGGCCCGGCCACTTCAAATGACGGCACTTTTCGTCCTGCCTTTATAGCTTCCGAGACAAGATTGTAGTCATGCACAACGAGCGTGCGTTCTCCGTTATTGATGAAGTTAGCGTTTTTGACGGGCGTGTCTATTACGCATTCACCCAACTGATCCACGTCGAAACTATAATTGTCTGGATTTTCAAAAACATCCTTGATCGTCATCTTTTTCTCCTACTTTTTCACGGCGATCTGGTCAACAGCATCGAGAAGTTTACCCTGCCAATCGGGCAGAGTGAAATACCACGGTGCGATCATGAAACCTTTTAACCGCTCCCGCGAAATGTTTTTCCGGCAGAAATCGATCGTCCCTCCGATATTCAAGTCGTTACTCCAGTTGGAGCTCGTAGGGATCTGGTCGAACCCGGCCTTGTCTAAATCGATGTAAGGCTGAACATACCGGCGCACGTTTATCCCGGACACCGTTTCTTCTGGATGTTCGAGATCGAAAGACGAGCCATAGTACCAGTTGCTCTGAAGCACTGATTTTGGCATTCTGGCCAAAAACTCCTCGGGGTGGTTCCAATAGTAATCGGACCATATCCATGGCCTGACGCCACACTGCTCGACAGTTTTGACGAAAAACATGAAGTCGTGCCACCAGAGTTCTCCTTGACGCACCACCATGTAGCTCTGGTTAGCTTGATGACCTGCGGTCTCCTCGTCATACCCGAGGTGGAAGAAGCGAGGGGTATCGAAGATTTCGCAAACCTCTTTAATCAAGTCGGCACACACTTTGTAATATGTGGCGGTAGACACCTGCCTGCTGTACTCTTTGAGCCACGTGTCGTGGGCAGTGGAGAAATTCAGTTTAGGTATCGGCTCCAACCCGATGCTCCGCAAACGATCAAGTTCTTTGCGGAGGCGCTCGATATTCCAGGATCCCTTCACCGCCAGCTCGGGGTGGCTCTCGTACTGGATAGCCTCGCCAAGGTCGATAACGACGAGGTTCATGCCTACGTCGTGCATTCTGCCCGTTACGGTTCTCCAGACGTTTTCGTCGAACCGAAGGTGGTCCGCCTGACACAGCAGCTGCATATCCTCGCCCTGATACTTGCCGTGTTTGACGAGCGGGATGTCGGACCACATGTTGACGCCCATGTGAAGCAGAGCCCCCCAGATGAACTCAGTCGAAGCGCCGGTGTTTGCTTTAGAGTCCATACTACTTCCGTGTGCCTTTGCGGTTTTTAATTTTGTTGTCTGGCGGGCAAGGCGCGGCAAGTTCAGGTATGCAGTCGGCATCCCCCGTCAAGTAACCTGAGAGGCTCTTCTGCATTTCCTTGTAGCGCGCGTCGATCATGCCAAAGCGCTCCTGCATTATTTCGAGTCCATCCGGCTTGTTGTGAGCCAGCCACATGTCGCGGAACGCATCAGCGGCGGCTCGCCAAGCCCTTGCGGCTGCCGGCACTTTTTCCTTCACTTTCGCCAGCGCCTTGCGGTCACCTTTCCTGTAAGCCGCCACTGCGCCAGCGGACACGCCATAACGCTCCGCTATGGCGCGAGCCCACAGATACGCGAAACGCATATCGCCCGTCGAACGGTCCTTCGCGTGTTTTTGCAGACGAGTCGCAAGCTTGTCATAAGTCTTGGCGGCTGCGCTCATTTTTGAAAGGTCGTCATTCAGCAAGTTTCTAAAGCCCCTGTCGGCGAACGGGTCGTTCCAAAGCGTATTACTCGGCTCAAGCCCTAGAACCGCAGTGCTGATGGCAGAGGCTTCTATGTGGGCGGCGTAGCTACCGCCGCAGACCGCACCGAAGCGTTTCTCCAACCGTGCCGCATCCGGTTCCTTTCCGCCGGAGTATATTCGGTCGGCGCACCATGCCATACCTGCAAACGCCGAGTCATGGTCGCAATACGCGCCATTGTCTCCCCACATTGTGAAGAAAATTTCGCGCAGCCCTTCCTCGATGCAGACGTCGATGCAGGGGCCGGCCCATTCGGTTGTCTTTTTGTGATCGTACCAGAGGCGGTTCCAAGTCCATATACCCGAGCCCATCAGCGGCTCGTATCCCATGCTTCGGTGACGCGCGATCATGCGGCGGTACATGTCTTTGTCAGAATGATAGTAGTCCCAATACACCAATTCGACCTCGCGGGGTATTGCCCTTACCACGTTGTCGGGTATTTCGGCATCGGGCGCATAGTATACATGCTTTTCGTTGCCGAAACGGAAATACATGTCAGACCATATCATCGGCTTGACGTCATATTTCGCGCAGATTTCGACGACCCGCTTCAGGTGTTCGTTGAAGATATCGAACGGGCTGCGGACGCCATGCAAGTCCTGATACCTGCCGCGGCCCAAGCCGTGAGTCTCGTCCATGCCGATATGGAATCGGCGTGTCTTGCAAACCGAAGCCCAGTGCGCGATCATCTTCTCAATCAGTTCGTATGTTTTCTCCTCGCCCACCAGCATCACACCGTTAATGTCCAGAACCGGCTTGTAGGCGGAGTGGCGGAGAATCTTCTCCAAATGCCCAAGCGTTTGGATGCACGGTATCACCTCGATTCCGAGAAGCGCAGCTTCGCGGTCGATCGTCTTAAGTTCAGACTTTGTGTAGGCGCCACGCCCGTAACCGAAGAAGGGCTCGTCCGGCAGTTCGTAAGTTTCCTCGGTGTATAGCATCACCGTGTCGTAGCCGAGCAATGCGAGCCTGCGAAACCACAGCTTCAAATGGTTCACGGTCATCACAGCGTTGCGTGAGCAATCGAGCATAACACCCAGCATCGAAAAACCCGACTGTTCACGGTACGCCTTGTCTGTTTTCACCAGACCTGACAGCAACGCCCCTACTCCGCGCATTGCCTGAGCAACTCGGTCGTAACGCACCACGGCCGTAGTACCATCGATCTGAACCTCACATAGCCCTGGTTCTTCGACCTTCTCAAAACGCACCGACAGCCCTTCCGAGCCATTCTTCACGATAGGATGCGAATCTGCGCATGCTTCCAAAGCTTTGCGAAGCTCCTTAGCAGTACCCTTCTCAGTCCAGTTAACGATGATTTTCTTAGGCATTGTTTTCCTTTCCTCTGTCCGATGCAAAAAAAAGCCCGCACTCAGCGAAGCTCGCTTAATACTGCCTCCGATTTTAACAAAGCCGGCACAGACCTGCAAGCCGCAAGTATTTAGGCTTTATAAACGCTGTTCGGTTTGATAAACTGCCTTGTGTAAAAGAATAATTCTACAGATTAGGGGAAAATGAGATTTATACAGCTTGATAGACCTTTGGCCGTTTTCGATGTCGAATCGACGGGGTTGAACCCGCGGACGGATCGTATAATTGAATTAGCCGTTGTGCGGGTTCCCGTCAAAGGAGAGCCAGTCACCAAAACCTGGTTGATCAACCCCGGAATACCGATACCTTTGGAGACGATAGCCATACACGGCATTTCTGACGATCTGGTTAAGGACAGCCCCAAATTCGCGGATGTGGCGGACGAAATTTTGCGATTCTTCCGGGGCTGCGATCTTGGCGGATTCGGCATGGGGCGTTTCGACATCCCCATATTGGAGGAGGAATTCATACGCGTGGGGAAATCGTTCGACGCCATCGGACGGCGCCAATTCGATGCGCAGCGGATTTTCCATAAACGCGAGCCCCGCGATCTGTCCGCAGCTCTGAAGTTCTATTGCAACGAAGAGATCGTTGACGCGCACGCCGCCGAGAACGACGCCATCGCCACGCTCAAGGTGCTGCAAGGGGAATTCCAGAAATACGAGGACCTCCCCACCGACCCGGACGAGCTTGACAGACTGATAAACGAGCGTGATCCGTTTAATCTGGACCGCGACGGCAAGCTCCGCTGGATAGACAACGAGGTGACTATCAATTTCGGGAAAAAGAAAGGCGAGAAGGTTCGCGATCTGGTGATCGATGATCCGAACTATCTGAAATGGATTTTACGCGGAGATTTCGCGCGCGACACCAAGCAGGTGATAGAAGACGCCATAGCTGGCAAGTGGCCTGTGCCCCCAGCAGTCACACCCTCCAGCGAACCTGTGGATCTAAAAATTTAAAGCGGCGGGCAACGCCAACACTGACTACCTCAAACAGGAGCAGACCATGCTAAAATACAAAATCATAGTGGAATCGGGAGCAGGGAAAGGAGCCGCGTTCAATGTTGCCGCTCCAGGTGCTGGAATAGGCAGATCCGCGAAGAACGACATAACTATCCCCGACGAGCTGCTGTCCAGGCACCACTGCAAAATATACTTCAAGGGCGATTGTGCGTGGATTGCTGACTTGGCTACGCTTAACGGCACCGGTGTCAACGGCCAGATCATAAAAGAGGATGTACAGCTCAACCTCGGCGACACGATCACCATCGGCGACACAGTGCTACGCTTTGCCGCCGAAGATGGGTCTTTCCCGACAGGTTCCGCAGATTCTGGGGCGGCTCCGCTCACAAAAACCACAGATTCTCCGATCGCACCTGCTGGACCCGTGGATCTGGGGTTCAACGGCTCCGAATCTGAGAACGATGCTGCCAAATACGCCGCGCACACCAAAAAGAACATAATCACGATAGCAGTGGCTTTCGTGGCGATCTGCGTGCTTGCCATAGCGCTGAAAATTTTTCTATCGGACAAAGCCGACACCAACCAGATAACGCCTCTACCCCCGGAGAAGGCACGCACGCTGGAGTTCTTTTACACCAAAACCGAAGCCACCACAAACAACATCTTCAAATACGAAATGGCGCTCGACAGCGCACGTTTCCTCACGGTTGCGATTGACGACATCACTCAGGGGCGGCACGTGCGCAAAACAACCGACGCCCCAATTTCAGAAGATGCTCTGGACAGCCTTATCAAAAAGTTCGACGAGGCGGACTTCTTGTACATTCCCGCGAATTCAGATGGCATTCCGCCTGCCAACACATGGAACGCAGCCTCCATGACCGCAATAATCGACGGGAATGTAAAGACTGTAACAGTACGCAACAAAATCGATCCAGCCGCTTTCAAAAAACTGAGAGAAGACATAGAGGCCTTCGGACGCTCCGAACTTGGGCTCTGGGCGGTTGAGTATTCGAGCGACAAACTCATGGACCTGGCTTATGAACAGCTAGTCGTGGCGCGAAAGAATTCGGACGCGCGCGACATAAAACTCGGCAACCTTCATGCGGCCATCCAGGCGTACAAGTCCAGCATCGCATATCTGGAAACGATCGAACCGAAACCGGGGTTCTACGACGACGCAGTCCTTGAACTTGCCACGGCTGAAAACGATCTGGATACAACCTATAAGGACAAAAGCTGGCAGGCCGATCACGCTATCAACACACGCGAGTGGGAAACCGCTGCAGCAACGCTTCGAGAGCTCCTGCAGGTCATACCCGACCGTGCTGAATACCGAAACAAGGAAGTAACGCGCAAGCTTCTGGAAGTCGAAGCGCGTATAAGAGAAATGAAGAGGTAGGCGACTATGAAAGACAAAAAGAATCCCCGCAGCACCGACATAGTGTCCTTGGCGCTTCTACTTCTCTGCAGCGCGTTTCTGCTTCAACCTTCTCCTGCATTGGCAAAAAAGGCGCCGTCTCAACCAGCCGCAACCCTCACGCTTACATCCGAACCGACAGGTGCCGCTGTAACGATCGATAAAATACCTTCCGGCGCAACGCCTACGACCACGCCCATCGAAGCCGGGCAACATCTGGTGGAAATGAGGCTGGAGAACTACAAACCCGCTTTCATCAACGTGACAGTCACCGCAGGCAGCCCTGCGGAGCACGTCAAGCTGGAACCGATCACGGCAAGCGTCCTTGTCCACTCAACGCCAGCCGGCGCGACGGTAACCCGCGATGGCGCAAACATCGGGCTTACGCCACTGCTTATGCCAGAACTCCCCATCGGTTCTTACAGAATCGAAATGGCGCTCGACGGGTACAAACCCCAGCAGCTCGACCTCTCCGTTACCTCCGGCAAGCCTCAACGCATAAACGCCGATCTCGCAAGTTCTTCAGCGACCCTCGAAATAGTCTCGGAGCCCGCGGGCGCCGATGTCTCTGTGAACGGCATAGCCAGAGGCAAAGCCCCGATCACTGTAGACAAGATACCAGAGGGGTTGAGTTCCGTTGAAATCTCAAGTCCCGGCTTTAAAACATATCGGGAACAGGTCCGACTTGTCGCAGGCGAGAAGTTCACACTCAACGCGCCCCTAGAGGCCATACCAGCGGAACTCTCCATAGTCACTATTCCTGCGGGAGCGCGCATATACCTCGACAACCAGTTCAAAGGCGAATCCCCGATAACCTTCGAAAATCTGCCGGCAGGCGAGTACAGAATACGCGCCGAGAAGGAATCGCACGAGATCATGGCGCGCACAATCACACTCGCCAACGCCCAGTCCGCAACAGAGGAGTTCCGTCTGACGGCAAATGTCGGCGGCCTCATCCTTGCAACATCCCCCGCCGGAGTGACTGTACTCGTGGGAGGCAGGGACAGCGGGACTACCGCTGCCGCCACCAACAAAACCGACCGGGTCTCAGACCCCTTGGAGATAAAAGACATCCCTATCGGACAGCAGGAGGTGGTCTTCTTCAGAAAGGGCTATGCAGAGCAAAAACGAATGGTCGAAATAAAACGCAATGAGGTTGTCACGCTTGAAACCGTTCAACTGATCCGCCAGTTCATACCTGACGTTGAGGTGACTACCCAGATCGGTGTATATAAAGGGGTTTTCGTGGACAAAACCGACGAGTTATACCGCATAGAAACCGATCCGGGAGTGATACGGGGCTTCCTGGTCAAAGACATAAAAAGCGTCCGTTTGATCCGCGAAGACACCGTTGACAAGAAAGCTCCGGGTACTGCTGAGTAGGCAGAAGGGGCGGAGGTTATCGAGTGAAATCGAAAGAGGGGAAAAAAATCAGCGCAATTAAGCTCTCATGCGCCCTTTCCGCTTTAGCCGCTATAGTCGTGGCAGTGTGCACACTCTGCCACGACGCCAGCGCGGCATATCTAGTTGTCCTACGTAGCGACCAAAGCGCCCTGCCCGAATCGATCCTGCGCGAAACGTACGCCACCATCGACCGCTGCCGGCACATGCTGGTGCAACGATGCGGGGAAGACGGTTTATGGAAACTGGAGGACGGCTCCAACACCGCCCTGCCCGCGCTTGCACTCGCAGACCCTGTCCCTGGATATTACAGCAACGCCGTATCAAGATCGCTCTCGGCTGTCACCGAGAAAATGGCGGGAATGGCAACGAAACCATGGACACACAAGGTCGCTGCCGAGGCGGCGTACACTGTAATGCTCCAGACGATTGTCAAGGGCGACAACAACGTGTCATCGCCACTCCTCAAGCGCCTGACATCGGTGCGTTTCGACGATCCACGAGAAGATCCCGCCGCGCTTTTCCTCGCATTGCTCGCAATGGATGCGAACGACGTGGACTTGGGAGGGCGCTGGGAAACGCTCGTAAATGGAATTTACATTAATGGAGTGCAGAGCGTATCAACCGTGGCGATATCCGCACTCTGCCGCATGGCCGCCGATTACGAAACATCAGGAGCCGGGCAGCCGGGCAAAGACGTCATAGCACACGCGCGGTGGTTGGCAAAAAAACTCGATCTCGGATTCGGGAAGGAGATTCCAAATCCGGATCCGGTAACGCCGGAATCTGCGTTCTTCGTCGCAATGCTTGCATCGCAACTGCCGCGCCAATCGCTTCTGGCGGACAACACGCTATTCCCTTACAACTGGCGCAACCATCTGGCAAACCGCTTGATATCGCAACAGCTAACTGACCCGAAAAGCGGTCTGAACTACTGGGACTCCTCCGACTCCCCCTCCCCTTTTTCCGACAACGCCCTCCGCGAAACTTCCTACGCGATAATGGCGTTGGTGATGATGGCGGAATAGTCTAGAAGCCGCTGAACAAGAGCGACGAGAATGTACTGAGGGTGCTCGCTTCACGGGCGTCGTCGAGCAGCTCGCGCACGTCTGTCACTGCTCCGTTTATGTTGTCGTACATCTCAGTGTCGGCTGAGAGCAACTTGCCGAGCGTGCCCTCCCC
>CAYOPG010000009.1:0-32021 GCA_964405775.1 uncultured Lentisphaerales bacterium | reverse complement strand
TGTTGTCGTACATCTCAGTGTCGGCTGAGAGCAACTTGCCGAGCGTGCCCTCCCCTGCCTCCAGGCGGGTCGTGATATCACGCAGGTTCGCTACTGTGGCGTTGAGGTTGGTGTAGACCTCGTCATCTGAAGAAAGCAATTTGCCGATTGTCCCCTCTCCTGCCTCCAGGCGGGTCGTGATATCACGCAGGTTCGCTACTGTGGCGTTGAGGTTGGTGTAGACCTCGTCGTCCGAGGACAGCAACCTGCCGAGCGTGCCCTCCCCAGCTTCGAGACGCGTGGCTATATCGCGTATGCTTGCCACGGCAGCATTGAGGTTTGTGTAGACCTCGTCGTCCGAAGACAGCAACTTGCCAAGAGTGCCTTCTCCGCGGTTGATGCGGTCGGACATTTGTGAAAGATCCTCAGAGAAATCCCTCAGGTTTTCAAGGGCGTCCGTGTCCAGAAACTCTTTTAGTCTGGCGATTGCTGCCGTGGCGTCCGCCATCATGTCTGCCGGCTGTTGCCCCTCGAGTTTCATGACGTCATCAACCTTTGGAAGACTCATAGTCCCTTCTTGTATGACTAGCTGACGCCCCCCCAGGATTGACGTGGGAACAACCGTGATCTTGTAGTCTTCATAAAACACCACAGGGGCGTCGAGTTCGGCGACCACGTGCACGCCGTCGCGCGCGTAGAAGACGTCGCTCACGGAGCCGACCGTCGTGCCCCTTGAGATGACATAATCATTGCGGCGCAATCCCATTGCATCTGGCATGACAACTTCGATCGTGAAGTTTGAGTCTTTAAAAAAAGTGCTGCCGGACACTATAATTGTGAATGTGGCAAGCGCGATGAAAATCAGTGTTACGAACAACCCGACTAGAATGTCGATTGCGACATCTTTGTCTACCGGGGTTTTTGTGCGGCTCATTTGTTATTATCCTTCTCCCATACCCCTTTTTGCGTGATGTACTGCGCATCGAGGAATGAGCGTATTTCTGGCGATTCTGACTTGATGAACTCTTTGGGCGTTGCAATGGCAGCGACGTGCCCGCCACTCAGCATAGCGATGCGGTCTGCAATCGAGAGCGCGCTGTGCATGTCGTGAGTGACGACGACGCTGGTTGTGCCGAGCCTATTGTTCAGATCCACGATAAGTTTATCGATCATTCTCGAGCTGACAGGGTCGAGTCCTGAAGTGGGTTCATCGTAGAGCAGTATTTCTGGTTCCGTGACGATTGCCCGCGCGAGACCGGCGCGCTTCTGCATTCCTCCAGACAGATCCGACGGGAACAAGTCCGCATCGTTTTCAAGTCCGACTTTCTGAAGGGCGGCCATAACCTTATCGGTAATTTCAGATTCGCTTAGTTTTGTCTTTTCCCGTAGTGGGAGAGCGACGTTTTCAAATACGCTTATCCACGCGAGCAAGGCTGCGCTCTGGAAAAGGTACCCGAAACGCGAGCGCAGGCGCGGCAGGTCGCGGGAATCCGCGCCGCTTACACACTCTTCACCCACGCAGACGCGCCCTGAAGTGGGAGTAAGCAACTTTATCATGAGCTTCAGGCTCACGCTCTTGCCTGTCCCCGACGGTCCGACGATGCAGAATATCTCACCCTTCTTGACTTCGTACGAAACGTCGTCTAGCACCGTCTTGGCACCGAATTTCTTTGTCACATGATCAAAGCCTATCATCAGTAGAACAACCTCGTTACAAAGTAGCCAATCACAAGAATGAGAAGGAAGTTGAGAACCACGCTGGTACGCGTGGCACTACCGACGCCTACCGCACCGCGAGAGGTGATGAAGCCCTCGTAGCACGACACTGTGACAATTATCACACCAAAAACCGTGGCCTTGAAAAGTCCAACATACAGAGAACGCAAATTGGCGAAATCCATAGCGTTGACCCAATACGTTTTCCAGGGAACGGAAAGCTGCGTGTACCCCACTACGCCTCCGCCTATAAGCGCCAGAATGCAAGTATAGAACGAGAGCAGGGGCATAGCGATTATCATTGACACCATGCGTGGCATTACCAGAAATTTCAGGGGATTGATCGACATGATTTCGAGCGCGGCGATCTCGTCGTTCACCGTCATTGTGCCCATCTGCGCGGCCATTGACGCACCCACGCTCGCCGCTATCACAAGACCGGTCATGAAAGGCCCCATTTCCCTTAGCATCGTCGCCATTACCGCTGAACCTATCATCTGCTCTTGGTTGTATGTCCGCAATTCTATGCCCAACTGTAGGGCAAGAACCATGCCTATGAAAAATGCGACCACGGTCACAACTGGCAGACTCTTCACGGCACAGATGTATAGCTGTCTTACTATTTCACGACGAGAGCGTTTCGTCAACGCATAACGCATCTGAAAGAACGCCCCGATTCCTATCATGGAGCCACGCCCGATCTTTCCAATCACGAGCATGACACTCTGACCAAGCTTGGCGAAAAGCCCCTTCCTCTCAGCCTTTATCCGCGGATCACGAACTATCATTTCTCAACATCCTCCGCGTCATCATTGTCCCCGCCGAAGAACCACAGCCAGCGCCAGCGCGAACGTTCCGCGTTGCCGGAACGTCCGACAAGCCCGCCCAGCAAAGACCAACTCCACCGATCAGGCTCCGCCGCAGAATCGTAGAACGGCCAGATCCTGAACGCGTCGTAATCCTCACCATGGCCATAGCGGAACATCCCCCACAGGGCTTCGTGATCAACGCGATTCAGTTCCTCCGAGGCTCCGCGAGTGTAAAGTGTGAACATGCCGAGCAGGTTCCGCTCAAGGGCGCCGGTACGTTTTGAAAAACTCAAATCCGGAAATTTGAAGAATGAATTTGTTGGATCAGAACGATAAGAATAGACAGGCCATAGCCTGCTGTACTCTTCCACCTGCGTTTCGTAGAAGCCATCGCCGTCCGAGTCGCGTCTAATGTCGGAGTCAGCGTAAAGCAGCAGGGCAGAGCGTGTGCGTTCGTTCAACCCCGCGCGTTTGGCTGTTCGGAAGTTGAAGAACGGCCACAGGTACGAACGGGCGCTGTAGTCGCCGGCATCATCGTACCTATGCGTGTATATCGGCCAGAAATATCGCTTGTGCCAGTCTTTGCCGTCGTGGATCTGGATAAACGGCCACGGACAGTTTATCTTGCGATAGTAGTCTAGTTTACCCTTTCCTGCAGTGAAATTGAAAAACGGTGGGATCACAAGCCACGAGGACTCCGATTCACGATCCACACGGCCTAAAACAGGGAATAGCATCCATGAACTGCCGGGGTTGCGGTTGTAATATTCTCCCGAGCTCCAGAACGGCCACAGCACGAAACGCGTCTTATCAATATCTTTACGTTCCATCTGCCCGTAAAAGGGGAAAACCTTGAACCCGTTGCGCTTCTCTCCAGTGGTCTTGCTTATGAACGGCCACAGAACGCTCCAGGTCGAAGAAGCGCCGCGATCATATTCAACCCATATAGGGAACAGAACGAAGTGGATCCTGTCGAAATACATGTCTCGTATCGTCCCGTAACCCGGGAACAGCGCGGCGTAGTTCTGGCCTTTCTTTGTTGTACCACTGAACCAGAACGGGAAAAGCCACGTCCTGCCGTAACTTCCAGACTGCGTAGTATCTTTGTCGTAGCCGAACCAGATAAGAAAACGCCACGTCAGAGAATCCCCCCTGCGGCTGGAGTCGTAAATAGGCCAGAACACCTCGCGCCTTACCGCATCGCCCCCCTCCGCCTCTATGTGTGTGTAAAGCAACGGTCTGTATGACTCCCTTAGGCTACCGTCAGATGTCACAACGCGCTCGTAGAAAGGGCCAACCTTTTCCACAGAGTTGATGCGCCGCACGTCCTCCGTCCCCGTTTGGAGCAAATGTGCGTCGCGAACTCGTCCCGTTGTTGGCGAAGCGCATCCAGCCAAGACAAAGGAGAACGCGGCGAACACCATCAGCGACGCCGTATTGCACCTCAATCCACGCGAAACACACGTTTTAAAACCTAGAAACATGCGGTGTATTATATAGTCTCAGCGTATATATAATCAAGAACTAGTTGCGAGTCCCGCGCGTACGGAAGCGATTGTTTTTTAAAGTCAAAAAAAGGGGTTGACCCGATTCTAATTAAATGTTACATTTAATAACAGACAGGTGAAAAAGGTAATCCATGAACGAAACCGAAAAAAATAAATTCCTCGCGCTATGCAGGGAACACGGGCTAAAAGGCACTTCACAGCGTCTTGCGGTGTATGACTGTGTCCGCAGCAACCATACGCACCCGAATGTAGACGAAGTATGGGCGCATTGCCGCAAGTCCGTGCCACGCATCACGCGCGAGAGCGTGTACAGAATCTTGAACGAGTTCTCCGATTTGGGGCTACTAAACCGCATCGACCACATCGTGCGGGCGCGTTACGACATACGCACGGGACCTCACGGGCACTACATTTGCGAGCGGTGCGACAAGATTGTGGATTTTGACCTCAGCGACGAAGCCGCCCCCCATGTACGAGCTTTCGCGGGAGAGGTGAGGCAGGTGGAATTGAGGATCACAGGGGTATGTGATGAATGCTGTGGGAAAACTAGTAAGTCAAATAACAAAACAACAACAACGAAAGGAAAAAAAGCATGAAGAAAAGGTCTATTACCAAACTAAACATCCAATACGCGCATCGCTTCCTGAACTACGAAGGCGAAGCACAGTACCTGCACGGACACTCCGGCCTGCTGACGATTGAGGTCGAGGGCGAAGTCGACAAACGCACAGGTTTCGTGTACCCCTGCAACAGCATCAAGCGCATCGCATGGGACTACCTGAAGAACTTCGACCACGCGCTCATCCTCCAGCAGGAAGATCCGCTGCTCCCCGGCGTCCTCGACGCCTACGTGAAGCAGGGCATCCGCGATGGCGCACCCACCAACACAATGGTTGGCGACGCATTCGAGATCGACCTCGCAAAGGCGTATCCCGAGTGCCGCCTCGTCGTAGTCAAGAAAGTGGCAACTTGTGAAAACCTTATCGAGGTGTTCTACGAGCTGCTCAAGGACAAACTGAACATCAAAAAATTGACGTTCGTGTCCGGAGACAACTGCGCATCAGTCGACTATTAATCGGGCGCAGTCGCAAATAAATATACAGGGGGGTGGTGGTCAATTGACCACCGCCCCCCGCCTCTTTTCGCTCCTGCCCTTGCCTGCTATATAAAAAATTATAGATGCTAGTGAATTCAATGAGTTTCTTGTATCATTACCGCAAATGCAAAAAACGCAACACAAATCCCAAAAACGCAAACGCCTCGCGGTAACGCTCGTAGCCGTTGCTTTGACCGCGTGGATGTTATACCACCCCAAACGCCTCCATTCGCTTTTCCTCGCAATGCCGCCCGATGCCTCCATCGCATCGTACCACCGAGACATCGCTTCCGAGCTGAAAGCGGCTTTCCGCAACAAAACCATCGCCCCTGTCCTGGTCAACCTCGGGCTCTACGACGCCGATACGATTGAGGATGACACCGCCGGCATATACTGGACGGCATTCTGGCTCTCCGGCTCCGACACCGTTGCTGCGTATATCCCCGCCTCACCGTATTATCCTGAAAGCCCCGCCTATATCGCCGCGGCGAGCTATGTGGGTTGGCGAAGCGAGATAATGGAAATGCTGTGGCGTATTAAATGGGTGCCAGGTCTGGGAAAACTCCACACCACTGACACAGGAACACGCTATCTCGCGTTCAAAAACTTTAAAAACGCCGAAGGTACCGACATTGTCTTGGCGCTTGATGTGGTCGACGGCATCCTCCTCGCGACCCTCTCGACACACCCTGAGACTGTCCGACAACTCGCTGAGCGCGTCCATGCCCTTGGTCCCAACGACACTCCCGCAATCGCGTTCGCATCGAAAAAACCGTGGCAACACATGAGCAGGGATAAACACCAATTCTGGGTTTATGATCCGTTGATGACAAAAGTTTATTCCCCAATCGAAGCAATCCTTTCATCCCTCACACAGCGCGACTTTACACTAAGCGTCCGCAGCACCGACCCATTCCCGGAGTTTATGCCAACTCTGGCGCCATTCAAATCGTTCGACATTTTAAAAACACCCTGCTCAGACGTGCCCGATGATGCAGGGGCAATCCTTTTAACAACAGACTCTGCCATCGGAACCTACTTTGACGAATTCGCTCCACCACTTGAAAGCGGTTGTGCCGTCGCATATATCAGTGGCAAACCTTATCAGGGGCGCATAGCCACGTTGGCAAGCCCGGCCTTGAACTTTGCGGCACCGTTCGACAAAGAAGCAGATTTCTCCGTATGGACACAGGACATACAGGTGCTGACCGCCAACTCAGGAACCGACCTGCGCTTCACATACGGGTCTTCGGAAAGTCAAGCCGCACCCGCCCTATTCTTCATACCTTCGATTCTTGAAATACTCGGAAAATCGCAGCCCTCCGAAATGGCATTCGTGGAAAAAAAAGGCGGGTTTCTGAACGCAGGCTCACATTACGGCAGCCAACGGCGTCAGCGGGAAACATTCATGAAATCACCGGGATCCCGTAGCATTGCAGATTCCGTAAACGCCTGGATAGGTAAATACCCCGATGCTTTCGCCGTCCTCCGCATAGACCTGAGAAAAACAGCAGAGGAATCGCGCCACATCGGGTCTATAGCACAGCTTGCCATGAAACTTGACGGGAACCCCGAGAGCCGAGCGACGGGAAAGCTCATCGCTACAACCATCGATATCCTCGGGGCTATAGTCCCGCTCGGCATAGTTGAGTGTGTGGCCGAGAAATCGCAGGACGGGGAGATCACGCTCACCATCACCACCTCATCAGGCGGCAACTGAGCAAACGTATCTCCCGCCGCTCCTTACTTCGCGATCAAGTTTTCCCGGATAAAGGCGGACGTAGCCACGGGATCGCGCTGGCGAATAAGATTCTCCACCTTGTCGAGTCCAGTCTGGTCAAGAAGCTTGTGCATCCGCTGCAGGAACAGAACGCTGGAGCGGACAGCCCCGTAGCCATCTTCGCGGTACGGATATTGGTCCATGCTGAACCAGCCGTTGAAACCGGTCTTCTCCATCCAATAGAGCATCTCGAAGTATTCCGGCAAGCGAATCGAGCCAACGATCATGTCATCGTCCCATGAGCCGAAGTTGTCGTTGAAATGCATGTGGAACAGCTTGTTGCCTCCCATCTTGAGCATCGCGACCGACTCGCCGACGTTCTCATATGCCAGGAAGGAGTGCCCCGTGTCTATGCAGACGCCAACATTGGATCCGCCGACGTCCTTGGCTACGAGAAGAGTATCCGCGGTACGAGCCAGATACGAATGCGTGCGCGGCTCCTTCATCTTAAATTCAAGCGCGATCTTGACGCCTTTCTTTTTCGCGTATTCGGCGCACTTGGCGATGCTTTCGGTCATCCACTTGCGCTCCTGCAAATAGTCCGCAGAAAGTGGGTAGTCGTAGCCGTCTTGACCTGGCCAGAGGTTTATCAGGTTTCCTCCGAGCTCCAAGACAATATCCGTCATGGTGTTGACTTCTGCCACAGCTTGGCGGCGGATCTTGGCGTCTGCGGAAGCCAGCGCTCCCCTGCCCCATTTCTTTTGCGCGAATAGATCGGGAATGATGGAGGAACAAACGAGTCCGCGGGACTTGAGCGCGGTCTTCATTTTATCAACGCTCTTGTCATCAATGTCCCATGTTCCGACAAGTTCAATGCCCGTCACACCCTCTATTGAGGCCGCCTGATCAAGCATCAGTTCTTTGTCCAGAGGGTCTTTGTACCCTGACGAAAGGAATCTATCGCACGTGTTGCCCAGGTTCCCCAAAATTATAGAATACTTGCGCGTCTTGCGCTTTGCTTCGTTCTTCTTTTTCATTTTTCTCCCTTTGGCGTTATTATGCAATGCCGGAATCCAGCGTTTTGCGCATTTCGGCAATAGTGTCAAATCCCTTGTAATATTCGAAAGTATGCGCCTCGTGCAGGCAGATCCCGTCAACCGCCGTATCTAGGATAGTCTGTGTACGCATGCGCATAGCCCCCTCGAGATCTGCCGCGGAGGCACCGTCGTGGTGCTGCGCGTATGCAGAGAGCCAGCTCGAGAAAAAGTACAGCTCGGCGCGCCCCCGCGAGTAAGCCACATATTCCCCCGCCAGCACATCGGCAATCTGCTTGCCTTTCGGCGCCTGATAGCCCTTCGACTGCCAGGTGGGCACCCTGTCCCACGGCCATTCGTAGTCGCCTAGAATCAGCGCATCGGCAATCCCCTCGTCTATCCAGCGTTTCCACTGCGTCTCGAAGCGGAACTTCACGTCGCCGTCGAAATATGGACTGGTGAGGTTTGTATATGGCCCGAACTGCGTTCCGACAGCCACCTTGGCGTTAACGGCCTTTGCGCGTGCTTTCACCTTGCGTAGGAACTCCGTGAAAAAGTCGCCTTTGATCGAATGCCACTTGGCAGCGTCGAATTCGCCTTCTTCAACTCCGCGCCCTGTCGCGCGCCTGTATGCCGCCACCGTCTCGGGTCCGAAGCCGAAGAAATCCTCGGGCTCCGGGAAGTCGAGGTGGCGGGTATGGCATGAAGTGCTGAGATAGAGTCCATCGGGCTTGTATGCGAGCAGCTCATCTACCACCGCCAACTCGTTGGCGACTGCCGCTTCGTTCGCATAGTCCCTCAGACCGGGCCACACAGTCTTGCCATCGCGCCCCAGGACCAGACACTCGGGGTGCTCGTTCAAAAACTTGCTACGGCGTTCGTCAATTATATCAAGCCAAATAAAAAACTCGATCCCGTGACGACGGCACAAATCGCGCGCCTCCGCAATCGGATCCATGTGCTCCAGCGTGGCAGTTAGCCGACCCTGCCACGGCTCGCCTTCGCCCTTGTTCTGGGCGTAGGCCTCCTGCTGCTTTTTCGACATCCTGGCTACAGACAGCGAGAAATCTGCCGTCTTGGCCCATTCTGCGCTACCGACAATCTTGCTGGGATATCCGGCAGTGCCAAGACCGTTCGCGCGCCAGAACATCGTATCGATGCCGTTCTCCGCGCACGTTGCCACGAGCTCTCCGACGTCGCCCGCATCCATATAACCCTTATCCCAGTGCAACGACAGTTCATCAAAGAAATCGACGTTCATTATCAGTTTTTTTCGCTTCTCGCTCATAGTTCGTATAGAATTTCCAGATGGTTTCCGTTTCCGGCTTGGCAGGGATTCTCCCCTCAACGCCAACCAAGTTAACAATCGAATTTTATAACACATCCCCCCATCAACGGCAACATTTTCCGCAGGAACACGAGGAAAACCTGAAGAAATGGGATAAATTTCACCAAAAAACAGGAGGTTTTTAGTTCCTTTTTATTTTAGACTTGCATTATGAAATGGGGAAGGCTTTATGGCTTTATATAGTCCCCGACTCTACGAGTTAGAACTTAACAGCACAAAAAAATAATAACAGACCTGAGCTGCGTAAATGTCGGCAAAGCGTTTCGCTGATTCGGTCGCCTAAGACTCAAAATACAACAACTCCTTTTCAATGAGGACAAATGCGAGGGAACAATGCAAATACGTGAACTCAAAAAACTGTCGCTAGCAGCACTACTCTTGGCTGTCGGCGTCTCTTCGGCGCATGCCGATGACGGCTCATGGGTGCTTAACGCCCCTGGAAGCTGGAACAACGCTCAGAACTGGGCGCAAAACATAATCGCGGATGGCGCCGGATCAACCGCTTGGTTCACCAACAGCCCGGTGGGCGACATCGCTATAGACATGGACACCACTCCGCGGACTCTCGGGGCGCTCGAAACCGGCGATCCCAATACTGTGGCCGCTTTCACTCTAGGCAGCTCTGACGGCCAGTCGCTCACACTTGACGGCAATGGCGCCACGGCGCGAATCCGGCAGAGACCGACGAGCAAAGGCGATCTGGTCACGTTCCCGCTCCTATTCAATTCGAACGTGAATCTCATCAACGACTCGCCCAACGTGTTCACCACTTTAAGCGAGACGACTGGAACGGGAGATCTGGTCATAGAGGCGAACGGAGCAGGCGGGATCATCGTCAACACGCCAAATAATCCCACGTATTCGGTCATAAACCACTCCGGCAAAATAATCAACAGAGGCACGGGAACCGGAACAGTCTTGTTCGGAAGCCCAGATGGAACGGGCGAAATCGGAACGAACGTAACTGGCGTCGTGCAGGAAAGCCCGACATCAAAACTGGTCATTGGATACTTTGGCTGGTACACCGGCGGCGCGACTATTAAGGCGGGAATCCTCGAAGGCCAAAGAATTCAGGATTCGCATCTATCCAACTCATTCGGATCTTTAAACTACCCAATCACTATAGGCGACACAAGCGGCTCTGCCGACGCAACGCTTGTTGCCAGCTCTTACATCTTCCGGCATGATATAGTTGTCGCCTCGAACAACACGGGCGTCGCGACTATCACTGCGGGCACAGGTGGCGGTTTCAGCGGCAAAGTAACGCTAAACGATCACGACGTGACACTTAAAACGACGTCAGGAGCACTAACCATGGAAGGCGGGTTCAATGGCTCCGGTGACATTCTGCTTGCAGCAGACGGCGCATCCGCCATCAGCATCGCCGGCGGCGCGGTGAACCAAACTGGCAACATAATCAACGCAGGATCAGGAACGGCAACGGTGACGATCAGCACCCCTATAGGAGAAAACGTTGGAGAGGTGCAACAAAACAGCGCCACATCGATGCTCGTTCTGGGCGGAGAAAACAGCTACCAAGGACCGACCACGGTAGCCGCAGGCTCGTTAAGCATCGTCAACACAGCTGGTTCCGGCACAGGCTCCGGTGCGGTGACTATCCAAAGCAATGCAGTTCTTCGCGGGACTGGCAGCAGCATGGGCACGGTAACCGTCATGCCGGGCGGCATCCTGTCCCCGGGGACGGCCGCGGGCAACCGAGGCATACTTACTCTTGGCGAACTAGTATGGCAGGATTCCGGGATATTCGAATGCGACGTCAACAGTCTTGAAGGCGGATCGCCCGGAACGGACTACGATCAAATATTGACGGGGACACTGACGGCTCAGCCAAACGGCGGCAAGCTAAAGATTAAACTTAGCTCTCAGGGCAATACGCTGCCGGTCACAGCCGGCAAAAACTACACACTATGGTTGATGCAATACGATTCCGCATCCGGATTCGACATCGCCGACGTCGAAATCGACGCCGACAACTTCCTGGCCGATGGGACGTGGTTCGTCACGAACATGTACAATTCCATTTGCTACGTTAACAGAGACGGTGGCCCGATCGTAACAGATCCGTCGAAAAACTGCTGGGTCGGCTCGGGCAAGTGGTCAAACGCTGCGAACTGGTCTTGGGGTCACGCCCCATTGACCGGGGAGGGTGTCGCCTTCGGCAGCTGGTCAGACTATCTACTCCTGGAAGGAGAACGATCTGCTCTACGGTCTGGAAGGCGATCTTGGCAACAACGACAACTGGGTGTTCTCGAAAGCCACAATGTTCCTAATCCGGTAACGTATCGGAACAACAGGCCATTCAATTAGGCTAAGGCGGCACTGGACAGCTCCGGTGCCGTCTTTTTTGTGGCAGAGTCCCCACCCCGCCACAAGATTAATGCACTTTCGTTTGAGCCTTCGACTTATTCCCCGAACCGTTCGGAAAGGGCGCGAGAGACGTCAGGGACGGCGGCAACGAGCTTGCGAGTAAATGTGTTGGCCGGATTTGTGAATATTTCCCGAGGGTTTCCGCGTTCGACAATGCGCCCCGCGTCCATCACGATGGCACAATCGCACAGGTTGCGCACAACGGCCAAATCATGCGCGATAAAAATCATAGTGAGATCCGTGCGGTCGAGAAGTCTTCGCAACATTTTCAGCATCTGCGCCTGGACGGCGACGTCAAGGGCGGATACTGGCTCATCGGCAATTAACAGCCTTGGCTCGACGGCGAGAGCGCGCGCTATGCCTATGCGCTGGCGCTGCCCTCCGCTGATCTCGTGCGGGAAGCGGCTCATCAAATCAGCAGTGAGTTCCACCGTGTCGAGAAGGCCGCGGACGCATTCATCCATTTCCGTGGAACTTTTGAATTCGGCGGCCCGGTGAAACTTCAGTGCTTCGCGTAGCGCATCTCCCACACGCATACGTGGATTGAGGGCGCCGAGGGTGTCTTGGAAAACCATCTGTATGGCACGGCTGGTTTCGCGCCCCCTACGCCTTCCGAATTCGAGCAGATCTTTCCCCTCAAAGATCATCCTACCTGAAACAGGTTTTTCAAGGCCGACAAGAGTTTTTGCGATTGTGGTTTTTCCGCATCCGCTTCCTCCGACTATGCCGACGGATTGCCCTGCCTCAACAGAGAAAGTCACGTCATCGACGGCTCGTTTTGGTGGATGCCCAGGGTATTCCACAATCAGGTTTTCAACCGCCAGCAACGGTTTGGGAACAGATTCAGCAGTCGGGTCTACCATTCGAATTCCATGCCGTCATAAGCTGGCTCCACGTTAGGAGGCAGCTGCTTTATGATATCGATGTGTTTGACATCGTGCCCGATATGCGTGAGTATGCCGCGTTTAACATTGCAACTTTGAAGGGCACTGGTGGCTTGAGCCATTGTCAGGTGGCTTTGGTGATAGCGCTCGCGCAGACCATCAAGCATAACGCAGTCGGCATCGCACATGAAATCGGCGAATTCCGGTTCGACGACGCTACAGTCTGGCGCATATACAAAGCTCCTGCCCTCACATGTCAGTTTGAACGCAGTCGAACGCACAGGACCATGCGGAAGCGAGATCGAGCTGACGGTAAACGGGCCGATTTGTAGTGGATCGTCTTTAATCTCCACAAAGTCCATAAGAGGGCGGTACATGCCTTCCTGTTCAGCCGTGGGGGAATATATGTAGCCAAAAGTCTGGCTGATACCGGCAAGCGCGAAGTCGCGCGCGTATGCAGTGATCCGGGATTTCTGAATTGTATTGAAGCGCCGGATCTCGTCGAGTCCGAGAACATGATCGGCGTGCGAATGCGTTATAAGAAGCGCGTTGATGCATTCGATGCCGTATCGGAGTGCTTGTTGGCGGAAATCACCCGAGACGTCCAGTTCCAAGGCAAACCCGCGCCATCTTACATAAACTCCGGAACGCAGACGCGAATCGCGAGGGTCGTCGGATGTGCATACCGGGCAATGGCAACCAATGAGAGGGACACCGGTTGATGTGCCTGATCCAAGCACAAGGGCGCGCGGTTTGTCGCTATGAGACATCTCGGTCATGACACCCAGACCTTTCGCTCGTTTTCTGGCTGGTAATTCTGCCTTTGCCTGCGCGCTCGTGACGGGCAGCGCCAGCCTATTGCAAGCAGAAACCCAACGGCAATCAGGGAGCTGACAAGACTGCTGCCGCCGTAACTCAGGAACGGGAGGGCAAGGCCTTTGGTCGGAAAAAGACCGGTTACAACGCCGAGATTCACTCCGGCGCTGAGTCCTATGTGTATAGTCATCCCGAACGCTAAAAGGCGTGTGAAAGCGGACGGGGCATTTATTGCGATCAAAAGTCCGCACCACATGAACGCCGCGAAAAGGAATATGCACGAGATCGCAACAACGAACCCGAGCTCCTCGCAGATCATTGAGAAGATGAAATCAGTGTGGTTCTCCGGGAGATAACTTTGCTTGAACACGCTTTCGCCAAATCCCACTCCAAATTTGCCGCCGACCGCCATGGCGGCTAAGGATTGCTCGAGTTGGTACGAATCGCCCTCATCTATTTTTTCAGTTTTGTCACGGTTCAGATGCAATACGGATGTGACCCTGCTCCGACGTTCGGGGTCGTTGGCAATAAGCACTACCAAAGCAACAAGCCCGACGATGGCGAATGGCATAAGGTGCCGGATGCGCACACCCGCCACGAGCATTATTGTCACGTTGACAGCGCCCAGCATGACCACGGAACCGAAGTCGGGCTGCGACAGAAATCCGAGAGCAACGACACCGAGCCCTATGCACGGCACAAGAGCACCTTGCTTGAAATCCTCGTTAATGCATCCCGGACGGCTCTGCCACCACGCCATGACCAAGATCGCACCAAGTTTAACAAACTCCGATGGCTGTAAAGAGACGCCCATGAAGTATATCCAACGGGCGGAGCCCTTGGTACTCCTGCCCAGACCGGGGATATGCACCGAGGCGAGGGCTATAAGAATGGCGATGCATGCCAACACAATCACGCCGCGACGCGCCCAGAACTCCGGGTTTATCACGGCGATTGCGATGCAAATTACAAGGGCTATGAGAAAATACAGAATCTGCTGCAGGAGGAAATGGTACGGATCGCCGTTCAGGTTTATGCCCTGCACATTGCTGATGCTCGCCTGAACGGCTATCCCTAGACCAACAAGCCCAAGTACGATTATCGACAGGATTGCGGGCGTCCACTTCATCTTGCCGCCAGAAACTCCTTACTTTGCAGTTACCGGAACTTTGACGGTCGTGCCTGCAGGAATGTTCGGCTCCGTTATGTTGTTCAACCGGCGTATCTCCATAGCCGCTACCTTGAACTTGGAAGAGACGCTGTAGATATCCTCGCCTTCCTTGAGGGTATATTCTACGAAGCCGGCTGTGCCTGATTGCGCCGGTGTTACGGCGGTTGTGTTCACGCCTGGTGCGGGCGGAGCGACGGTCTCGCTTTTGACATCGAAAAGGGACCCCCCCTCGGACAGCGTCTGGTTGATTAGTGATTCGAGCGTGTCATCAACAGGAGTCTCTTCGATCGGCTGCACGAGCGGCTCTTTGCTTGTAGTATCCGAAGGAACTTTATTAGCGTCGGATGTTTTTGACGTCGCGGTGGAAGTCCCCGATGAGGAGCCGCCGGAAGGCGTCGCTACCTTACCACCAGGTATGACCAGCTTCTGACCGGCCCGAATTTGGTTGGGGTTCGCGATGTTGTTTGCCGCCATCAAATCGGCAACTTTCACCTTGTGCTTTATAGCTATTCCTCCCAGAGTGTCGCCCGAGACTACGACGTACTGGCCTTTGCCTGCTTGAGCAGCTGAGACTCTGCCACCACTCAGGGGTTTCTTTCCGGAAACCACCTTGAACTTCTGACCGACCCTTATATGGTCGGGGTTGGCTATATTGTTAATTCTTACGAACTCCGCCTTCGTCATGCCATGGGAGTTGGCGATCTGTCCCGCCGTGTCGCCGGCCTTAACCGTGTAAGTTGCGTAATTGCCATCAGACGTCACAGATGTCGTGCCCACGTTCGACGGTGTATGAAGTACCGGAGACGGAGCAGGCGGCACATGACGCGTGCTCGTACGGGTGAGGCCTGCGTATACATCACTGGGTTCCATGCCTTCGCGGACGATTTTCTCGGGGTACGTGCCTGGTGCGCCAACCTTATCGGCAGTAGTTACTCCCGTGAAGCCAACCTGCTGCGTTTTCGGGCCACCCACCTCTACGACCACCTTCGGCCTCACGCCCTCAGTGTCGGTTCTGTCTCGGCCAAACGCGGTGCGTTCGGTACCCGTGTACGGATCGTACGTCCGGCAACCCTGGATTAAAATCGCGGCAATGGCGAATTCGCCAGCCAGTATTGTTCCGCGCAATAATGATTTATTCATTTCAGTGCTCCGTTTCAGTCTTGTTTGCCGCGGTGTCAACCGCGTTTTTTTCTGCATCCCAACAAGGCGCGCAAACTCCTCGCCCCGTTGCTTGTAATCGTTGTATTGATCGAAACTCGCGGTTCCCGGTGACAGCAGTATGGTGCCGCCAACCTGAGCATCGCGGAACGCGGATGAGACAGCTTCGGCGAGAGTTACACAGCGTTCCATCGGTAAAGACTGCCCCCACGCCGCTTCCATCGCATCCATGCATTCCCCGATAAGATACACTTTTTTAACCCCGGATGTCACTAACTCTTTTCCATCAAGAGAAATATTCTCCTTAAGTCGCCCTCCGGCAATGAGATAGACAGGAGGTGCCGACATACGGACTCCGGCGAGAAGGGCTGCTATGCTGGTCGCTTTCGAGTCATCCACACATTTAACTCCATTGACGATTTCGACGTACTGCATCCTGTGCGGTAGCGGTTCGAACGACATGAAAGCCTGCTCTATTGCCGAAGCGGACAGCCCTGACGCATCCAGCACCGCGCATGCCGCCGCTGCCGCCGGCCCGAGGATTTCGTTGCTGAAATATCCTACGGGCACGTTCGCCCGAAAACCTTTCTTCTCGTTAACAACCACCCCTCCACGCCAGCGCCACTCCGCATCGGCACTGCGGCCAAAAGAGACTGCGTCGCGCCCATGCAACTCGCGATGCCGCTCGAACAAGCCGTAAGGATCGTCCGGCGGGGCGGGCAGCAGTTCCAGCCCGCGGCTGTTCATATTTTTAAATATATCAAGTTTTATATCACGATATTTAGACATATCGCCATGACGATCCAAATGATCTTCCGACAGGTTTAGCACCAACGCTACCTCCGGCTTGAACCCACTCCCCAACGTCTCCAGTTGAAACGAACTGCATTCAACTACCGCGACATCGGGCTGGTACTCCATTCCAGCGATCTCGTTGAGCGCGATCCCGTAATTTCCGCATGGCAACGCCCTCGTGCCACTCATCGAAAGCGCGTCCGCAATGAATTTGACAACAGAGCTCTTGCCCTTGCTGCCGGTGACTGCGATTATGCGCCCAGTAAGAAACGCCGCTCCGGTCTCAAGTTCCCCGGTTATACGGATTCCCGCGCGCCGACAAACCTCCGCCTCAGGCGCCGACGTTGGGATGCCCGGGCTAAGATACGCCACAGCACCCGCGTTTCCGCGCGATGCGAAGAGTTTGGCTGCGGACACGGCGTCACCCCCTATTATCTCGGCACCAGCGGCACGCAAACTTTCCAACCCGGAAACATCCCCGGGACATGAAACGCTTACCCGCACCCCATGCCGGAGCAGGAGCTTTGCCGCTGATTTGCCGCTAACTCCGGTGCCGAATATTATAGCAGATTCCGATGTCAATTGCGGGGAGCCTTGCGCCTGTTGAGACGGGCCTCTCTGAGGTTCTCAGGCTCTATCAAGTGTTCGACCTCGGCTTTAGGCTCGTATTGCTCTGGAAACACGGGATTCTCTACTGCCACGCCAACTCCGCGTTGGTAGAGGCGGTAGCCCTGACCGTGCGGCAATATATCCACCATGTCCGCGCCACGCCACAATCCGAAAAAGTCGAGACCCATAACGTTCTCAAGCACTCGACGCATCTTCAGCTCGTGCGTAAACTCAAGCTCGGCGCCTTTCTCACTATTCGAGAAAGACACCTGGTCGTCACGTCTCTCAAGCGCCGCGGGGCGCCCGCCGCGAGTCCCCTCGTGCGGAGTCGGCATCCACGGGAATACGCGAACTATGACTCGGCATGCCTTCTTAAGCTTGACGCGGATCGCGCCCTCGTTGGGGTAGCCCACCCTCACCTGCGCCACTTCGTTCTCACAATTTACCGGGAAGTTGATGGTGGCGGTTCCACGCGAATACTCTATGGCGCGCCTCCATGCCAGAAGCATGCCCTGCGGCGCGACTCCTGAGGCGTAACCCGAGATGCTGTTGTAGCGGGATAAAAGCATGCCGTTCGGGGCAGAGCCTCCGAAGCACCCGCCCAACAGGCGAGCCGGCATGTTTTTGTAAGTACGCATTTCCGTGTCGGCGGGACTTTTGGTGTCCGGCATGAAACCTGTATCAGCAAGCTGGCTCTGCGCCAGGTGGTTGCGCCAGAACCTGTGAATATCGTCCCAATATTCCGGGAAACCACAATCGACCAGCTCAAGGGCGCATTCCATCATGTCTTTTATACAGAACGCCTCGCACCGTTCGTCGGCTATCAACTGCCACTGCATGTACTCCGGCACCCACCCGAACGCGGAAGAGTTGCGCCTGACATAGTCGTACAACCCCTTGGCCTTCGCGATGTAGCGATCCTGGCCAGCAACTCGCCCAAGACGCGCAAGCCCCGACGCAGTCCATATAGCAGAATGTACCTGACCGGAAAATTCATTTCGCATTGTGAAGAAATGACTTATCGCGGTGATGCGGTTCGCAAGCCCCACGGCGAGATCCAACGCCGCTTCATCCTCGGTCAACGCATAGCGTTTCACAAGCGGTGTTATCAGCACAGAACAGCGCAACTCCCAGTCGGAAAACCCGGTGCTTATCTCCGGCGTCAACCCCTTGCCTAGAACATATACGTCCACGGGGAACGAGAAGCACGTCTCTTCGTTGCCAACTTCGCCTATCTCCACCGCGCGGATCTTGCTCTCAACAACGAGCTTGCGAAGACCAGCCACAAGATCGGCAGAACGCTTTTCGGCGAGCTTGTTTTTCGGAGACACCTCCAACGCCCTGTTAAGAGCCGACAGCACTGTCGCCATCTCCGATATCAAGCAGTAGTCCATTTTGCCGGACCAAGGACGGCGCACCGGGAAACGAAGGCCGGAATTATCGTCCCAACCTTCGCCCAACAGTTTGTTCAGCAGAGCCTCCTCTACAGCCGCGCCACGCTCCGAACCCGCCATCTCCCTAGCGCACGACAATCCCTCGTACCACGACGGTACAAGCAAGGCGTCGTCAATCCGGTTGTGCTCCGCAAATGGCGGATTCTTGAACGGCACGACGACTCCGTATGGGAGATATCCCAATTTGGCGTCCGTCATCTCGGTGAGGTAGTTTATAGAAAGGTTGGCATGTTCCAAGGGTTCAAAAGGTTTGAATTCCGATGGGCGCCCCTGTGCTATCGTTGTCATTTTTTGTAATCCGTGTATGCGTTAGGTCAAGAATACGACCTTTCTGTTTTTCTTCTTCAGAGAGGAACCCGTGACGAAACATCACAACATAATCACGGGCAGTGTCCCCTCAACGCCGACGATTGTCGCAAAAAAAACAGAAAACCTCAAGAAAAAAAAAGATTAAGCAATGACGCTTGTCGGCACTGCGTGTCCGGTGGTAGAATCGAACGCATGGAAAACGACCTATTCTCATTCGCAACCCAGAACCAGACATCTAAGCCGCTCTCAAAGGAAACAGAGATGGCAGCATACCTGCGGTCGAAGATTGATCATCACAACGAGTTGTATTACGTCAAGGCAGAGCCGGAGATTTCCGATTTCGAGTTTGACAAACTTCTGCAGGAGCTTATTGCGCTTGAGACAAAGCACCCGGAACTGATCACACCCGATTCTCCGACGCAACGTGTCGGAGGCCGCCCCGTTTCAGAATTCAAGTCGTTTGAACATGTTATTCCCATGCAGTCTCTGGAGAACACATACGCTCGCGGAGAGTTGGTGGAGTTCGACAAGATGATCCGGGATCTCGTGCACGCCGAATCTCTGGACTACGTTGTAGAACCTAAAATAGACGGACTTGCCTTTTCGCTGCATTACAAGGACGGGGTGCTCACAACCGCGGCCACTCGCGGCAACGGCGAAGTTGGAGACGAAATAACGGCGAACGTTCGCACCATCCGAACTATCCCGCTGCGCATTCCCACCGACGCGCACTATTTTGAGGCGCGCGGAGAGATATACATGCCAAAAGCAGGTTTTCTAAAACTCACCGAGTCTCAGATTGAACGCGGCGAGGAGCCCTTTAAAAACCCGCGCAATGCGGCTGCCGGTTCGATAAAACTTCTTGACCCCTCCTTGACCGCCAAGCGTCCTCTCAACGCGATACTCTACGGTGTGGGAATTATTGACGGAATTCCCGAACCGTCCACTCATGCCGCACTGACCGAAAAACTCAGAGAGCTTGGACTTCCCGCACAGCCACGCACGTGGACGTGCCACGGCATCGCGAAAGTTTTGGAGGCAATAGACGAGCTTGAGACAATGCGCCATGAATTCCCATTCGAGATGGACGGCGCCGTTGTCAAAGTTAACGATAGAACTCTGTACAAAAAACTCGGCAGCACGGCAAAAGCACCGCGCTGGGCACGCGCTTACAAATACGCGCCAGAACAAGCAGAGACAGTGATTGAGGCGATAACTGTGCAGGTCGGGCGCACAGGGGTGCTCACGCCGGTCGCGGAACTGCGCACTGTGCGTCTTGCAGGCTCCGATATCTCGCGCGCGACTCTCCACAACGAGGACGAGATTCGTCGCAAGGACATCCGGATCGGTGACCACGTGATGATCGAAAAAGCCGGCGAAGTTATTCCGGCGGTCGTCGCCGTGCTGCCCGAAAAACGCACTGGCTCGGAAATAGAATTCACAATGCCAACCGCCTGCCCCGTGTGCGGCGATCAAACCATCCGCCGAGCCGAAGAAGTCGCCATCCGCTGCACAAATTTCCTCTGCCCCGCGCAACTAGTAGCCAGAGTGCAGCACTTCGCATCGCGGGACGCGCTCGACATCGAGGGGCTGGGAGAGAAGGTCGCCGCAGCTCTGGTCGAGCAGAACCTCATTTCGAATCCGATGGATTTATTCGGGATCTCTGAGATTCTCCTATCTACGCTAAACCTCGAATCTTCCGCCAATTATGGCTCTGTAAAAAACAATTCGAATGCCGCACTTTTCCAAGACGAGGTGAATACATCCTCCGGCAGGGTGCTGGGAGAATCAAATGCGAAGACGATCATGGAGGCGATCCGGCGTAGCAAGACACTCCCCCTCGGGCGTTGGATATACGCTATAGGCATCCCCGGCATCGGCGCTAAAAACGCCCGCGATCTGGCCGACCTTCACAAAAACTTCGAGGATTTCACAAAGTCGGAGATAATTGCCGATGCTGAACGGCTGTACGATCTGATGGATGCGGCCGATGCGAACAACCCCAACACACAGCGTGTGCGCGCGATGGATGTATCAGACCGTGTGGAATGCGCGGACAAGTACGCGCTACTCTCAGACGAAATCGAGGCGCTGGGCTCTCGCATGGTTGCAGCCGGCACAGCAAGAAGCGTCAAGGGATCGGCTCTAAAATTCACTGCGGACGTCAAACCGGAAGCTTGCCGGGCGATCCACAAATTTTTCAATTCGGATTACGGACGCGATTTTGTGGAACGCATGAATGAACTGGGAATAAACCCAGTGGGCGGAGGCGGCAAAAGCACCGGCGCTCCTACAGGGTCGTTCTTCGATGGCAAGACTGTCGTAATCACCGGTTCATTCCACGACGGCCTTGATCGCAACACCGCCGCAGACCTCATAACGAACGCTGGAGGCAAAGTCGTGGACAGCGTTTCCAAAAACACCGACTACCTGATTATTGGCGACAACCCCGGTGCAAGCAAGACGAACAAGGCGTCACATCTCGGTACAAAGACGATGGATGAATCTGAAATGCGCGTCCATCTCGCTTTGCCTGCCGTCTCGACCCAATCCCCGTCGCTCTTCTAAAAGCATCTATCTCATCGCTTTATAGAATCGGATTACACCTTAAGAGCATCCGAGATAGCCATCTCCAAAAGATTCTCCGCGTCTACGGTTATTCTGACCATGCGTTCGTGCGCAGTGTTCATAACTGTGCGCGCGTACCTCAGCTCCGATGGCTTCCATTTGACAGCCTGAGACACGATTCGACTTAATGACCAGGGCTTTTTCGACGTAACCTCGAACTTGCCCAGACCTCCCACAGCGTCTACATCTTCAGCCGAAAGTGAACCCGCCCAGCTACCATTCATCGACATGGTTCTGTTTCGTATACTGTCGTTCACCAGATACAATTCGCTTAGGCGAGTTTCGAGTTGTATGACTAGAAATACGGGTTCAACGCCCCTCTCATATAGGTTGTGCAGCACAACAAGGGTCTTCTTTAGATCGCGGTTTCCAAACGCATCGGTAAGATCCCAGAATTGACCTTCGGCGTTGACCGTGCATATTGCCTCGACGTCCTCCGCCTTGGGGGCGGTCCCGTTTGTGTACAGGTAGAGCTTCTCAACTTCCATGGCGAGCACACGCGGCGAGGCTCCGGCTCGGTCTACAACTTCCTCGGCAACCTGCGTCGGCATCTCGTATCCGATTTTCTTCGCAGCGGCAAGAACCACGGGCAAAGCCGATCTCGCGTCTGGCTGCTTGATCTCTTCTATGACAGCCAGCTTATTTTTCGCCATTTCTGTGAACAATTTATAAAATCGCGAGGTCTTGGGAATCTTGGGCGCGGAGACAAGCAGCGTGAATCCTTCTGGTATGCCTTTGACGGTAAGCCAGTCACAAAAAGACGCAAGGTTGTCGTTGAAAGTGTCCGATTTCTGCAGGCGTTTCGCTTCCAGAAAGGTCAAGTTGCGCATCCATATCGTCTTATTTTCACTGAAAAAGCCCTGCTGGACCAGCGCGTTGCGGGTAGCGTCCATGGCCTGCTTTGAGGCGTCGATAGTATCGACGGCGCAATCTATATCCTCAAGGCCGAACATGCGATTGGATTCGGGGACGAGGGAGCCTATGATCTCTTTGACTCTGGTTTCAAGCAGGTAGTCGTCTTCGCACGTCACGAGAATGGCCGGAGGGTATGATTTGGCCATTTATTCAAACCTTTGTCTGGCCGCTGCCGCGGACAATGTATTTGGTACTTGTCAAATCTTCAAGTCCGATGGGGCCGCGGGCGAACAGCTTGTCGTTGCTAAGCCCTATCTCCGCCCCCATGCCGAACTCGCCTCCATCGGTGAAGTTCGTCGAGGCGTTCGAATAGACAGCGGCGGAATCAACGTCGCGCATAAACACGTCCTGGGCGCCGATGTCTGGGGAAATAATAGTGTCGGACAGGTGCGATCCAAGATTGTTTATATGTTCAATAGCATCCTCAAGACTGTCTACGATGCCAATTGTGATTGCTACTTCTTTGCGCGGGTTATGCCATTCGTCGGCGTCCGCCAACTGCATTCCAGGAAGTAACGCCACCGCCCGTTCGTCTCCGTGAAGCTCCACGTGTTCCGCTTCTGCCCTAAGCGCAAGCGTCGGCAAGAACCGGGAAGCGATGTTTTTGTGAACGAGAACCACGTTTGCGGAGTTGCAGGAATACGGATCCAGACACCGTGAGTTGATGACAATTTCCACGGCGGAATCGAGATCGACCGGATTTACCTTCTGATCGCCGGCTGGAAGCGCTCCCGCCTCTGGCGATGGCACCTCGAGCGCAGCTTTTGCGGTGGAGAATCCGGGCGCAGCAGCCGAGACCGGAGGCGGGTCGCCTGCCGGAGGCTTTATCCTGTCACAATCTATGTAGATGTGGCAGAGTCCACCCGTATGCTTGAGCACCGGAATCCTTGCATGCGCCGTGAGGTCTGTGACAAAGGCTAGGTCTCCGCGGAGTATGGCCAGATCCACAAGCCCTTCGAGGGATGTCAGGATGCGTCCGTCTATGAGGTTGTCCTCGCTACAAAGAACCTGAAGAGCATCGGCCGGAAGTCCGCTGCGCTCACCGCCATTTCTTATCACTTTGGAGAGGCACTTGCAGGTGCGTGAGGACTCGCTGTCACCCACCACCACGACGGCATTGTTAACCTTGAAGCATATCGCGGCGGCGAGCGCGACCACATGCGGACGCGATTCCAGAGCGATACCGACAACTCCGATGGGCACTCGCCGGCGCACGATCTCTAGCCCGTTTGGGCGTATCCAGCGGCTGATCTGTTCCCCTATGGGATCCTTGAAATCGGCGATGACGCGGAACGCTCGCACAAGGTTGCTGAAACGGAGCTCGGTGATCGAGAGTCTGTCAAGGAAAGCCTCGGAACGGCCGCGGCTCTTTGATTCTGCAACGTCCTTCTTGTTCGCACTCAGAATCTCATCGCGGCAACTCTCGAGCTCATCCGCAATGGAATATAGTATATCGCGTTTCTTTCGGCTTGTAAGGCCCAGCATCTGGCGGTGCGCAAAAGATGCGCTTTCTGCCATGTCGCGGATTTTTTTCCTGTTATCCATATTGAATCAATCGGGGGAGGCAATAAAAAGCGTCCCCTCGTCGCAACCGGATATTACGTTGCGCAATACATCTTTTTTTCGCCCGTTCGCCACCACCACGTTGCAGCCTGCCTTCGTGCACGCAAGAGCCGCCCGTAGCTTCGAATCCATGCCGCCCTTAGAAATGCCACCGGCTTCCGGCGGACGGACCAACTTCATAATATCCTTTCCGATCTTCTCTACGTATGGGATACGCACTGTGCGCCCCCCGTTCACCGGAGCGCGCAGGCCGTCGACTGTGCTGAGCATTACCAGCAAATCTGCGCGGACTTGGCGTACCACAAGTGAGGCTAGGTGGTCGTTGTCACCCAAGGACATATACGCTTTTAGTTCCTCATCGGCCACCACGTCGTTTTCATTGATTATAGGTATTATTCCCGCACACAGCATGTGATCCATGGCACGACGCATATTTGCAAGACGAATTTTGTGTTCAAAATCGTCGTGCGTCAGCAACACCTGCCCGACAAGCACCTTCTCTTTGTCGAACTCAGAAGCATACTTGGCCATGAGCCTCCCCTGCCCCACAGCCGCGCACATCTGAATATCGGGCACCGACATAGGCCGTTCCGCGATCCTAAGCGCCTCCATGCCAGCCGCAATAGCTCCGGAACTCACAACAACGACTTCGTATCCACTTCTTCGCATCGACGCAAGCTGCGAGACCAGACCGCGTATTCTGGCCATATCAGGCCTTCCAGTCTTGCCAACGATGACACGACTGCCGACCTTCACGACAACCCGCCGCGACTCGGGTAACGTTTGACGGAACCTGTCTCCGCAATTCATATGTAGAATCTCCATTGTCTTTCAAAAAACAAACTGTATTAAACCATTTCATACGGCAAAACGCAACAGCAATGAAAAAATCAAAAATTCACGGTTTTCGCATCTGCCTCTTTTTGCTATAATTATTCGCTAAAAAATAATAAATGCGATTTGACCGGGTGTTTTCAGAGAAGTTGGTGCCGGTCGGTTAAGAAAGGATCTAGACAATGACGGTAAGCAAAAGACAGGTGTCTGCGCAAAAAAACAAGGGTAAAAAGGCAAAAACCATAAGGCGAGGAATTCACACTAGAAAAGCGCGCAAGGATCCGCAGATTGAGCGTTGGGCCGAATCCGCAATCGAAAGCAACATGGTAGATCCCGACCTGTACACAAAGTACGATGTCAAGCGCGGCCTGAGGGACATTTCCGGCACAGGAGTAATGGCAGGGTTGACGCGGGTAGGCGATGTGCAGCCCAACAAAAAGGGCGAAGGCGGCATTTCCGAAGGACACGGCCAACTGCTTTATCGCGGAATCGACATAGAGGAACTCACCGAAGGTTTCACCTCCGACGGGCGTCTTGGGTTCGAGGAGACGGCGTTTCTGCTGCTGTTGGGCAAACTCCCGAACACAAGCGAGATGGAAGAATTCAACTCCCGACTTTCCAAATGCCGCGCGTTGCCCCACGGGTTCGTAAGGGACGCTATACTTAACATGCCAAGCCCGGACATCATGAATTCGATGGCCCGCTCCGTACTGGCGCTCTATTCCATATCGCCATCACCGGACGACACCTCAATAGAGAACATATTGCGACAGTCGATGCAGCTCATTGCCACATTCCCGATGCTGGCGGTTTACGCATTCCAGGTGTCCTCTCGCGCATATAGTGACCGCAGCATGGTAATACACCCGCCTCTGCCAGAGTTGTCAACGGCAGGCAACATCCTGCACATGCTCCGTGCAGATTCCACCTACACGGAAATGGAAGAGAGCATGCTAGATCTCGTGCTTGTACTCCATGCCGAGCACGGCGGCGGCAACAACTCGACTTTCGTATCGCGAGTAGTGTCGTCAAGCGGAACCGACACATACGCAGCAATTTCCGCTGCTCTGGGCTCGTTGAAAGGGCCCCGCCACGGTGGCGCCAACCTCAAGGTGTTGCAGATGTTCGCCGATATGAGCAAAGAAATCTCCGACAAGGAAGACGATGACGAGATTTCAGCTTATCTCTCGCGCATCCTCAAAAAAGAGGCTTTCGACAAAACCGGACTCATATACGGCATGGGGCACGCCGTCTACTCTCTCTCAGATCCACGAACGCAAATACTGAAAAACCACGTAGAACCGCTCGCCGAGGCTAAGGGGCGTATTGATGAGTTCAGATTCTACGAGCGCGTTGAGCGTCTGGCTCCGCTGGCCATTGCAAAGGAACGCAGGATATACAAGGGCGTCAGCGCCAATGTAGACTTCTATTCCGGGCTCATATACGACCTTCTGGGTATTCCGAGCGAGCTCTTCACGCCTTTATTCGCAATAGCGCGCGTCGCTGGATGGTGCGCCCACCGGATCGAGGAGGTGGCAAACAACGGGAAAATAATACGCCCCGCGTACAAGAGCGTGGAGGCTCCCGCCGGGTACGTACACATCAAGGACAGACGGTAGAAATTGCGGTCTTGACTTTTACACCCGATTAAGGGTAATTTAAGTCCTCTCTTTCATGCAGTGCATGAGAGTTTGTTATAGACTTGTTTTTCATTTTCTCAAGATTGGCACAAATGCATCCTTATCGCACCCACACCTGCAACGAACTACGCCCTGAACACGCGGGCCGGGAAGTACGCCTATCCGGATGGGTCTTTCATAAAAGAGACCATGGCGGGATACTGTTTTTGGATCTCCGCGACCATTACGGGCGTACGCAGGTGATAATTCACCCGAGCCGGGAATTTTTCAATAAATGCTCCGAAGTGCGCCTAGAAAGCGTGCTGACCATAACAGGCAACGTGGTTGCGCGCGAGCCTGCCATGATCAACGCAGACATTCCCACGGGTGCAATCGAGGTCGTCGCCGAGAGCGTCGTGTTCGAATCTGAATCAGACCTCACTCCGATCTATCTCGCCGGCGAAAGCGATGAGGTGGGGCCAGAGGAGCTCCGCTTAAAATACCGTTACCTCGACCTGCGGCGCGAAAGCCTCCACAGCAACATTCTGCTCCGTTCACAGGTTATCGCGTTCCTGCGCGCGAAAATGACATCGCTCGGCTTCAACGAATTCCAGACGCCGATTTTGACATCAAGCTCGCCAGAGGGAGCCCGTGACTATCTGGTTCCAAGCCGAGTCCATCCCGGGAAGTTCTACGCCCTCCCGCAGGCTCCTCAGATTTTCAAGCAGTTGCTGATGGTGGCAGGCTTTGACCGCTATTTTCAGATCGCACCATGCTTCCGCGACGAGGACGGTCGCGCCGACCGATCCCCCGGAGAGTTTTACCAGCTTGACATCGAAATGTCCTTCGTCACACAGGACGACATTTTCGCCGTCGTTGAGGAAGTGCTGTACGAGGCGTTCGCAAAATTCAGCGACAAGCGTAGCGATAAAGGCCCGTTCATCCGCATCCCCTACCGGGAGGCGATGCTCAAGTACGGCTCCGACAAACCTGATCTGCGCATACCGATTGAGATGTGCGACGTGTCCGACATATTCGAGAAATCCGGCTTCGGAGCGTTTGCCAAGGCTGTCAAGGGTGGTGCCGTCGTGCGCGCCATACCAGTGAAGGGGATCAAAGATCGCCCACGCAGTTTCTTCGACAAAATGGAGGCGTACGCCAAGGAAATCGGCGCGAAAGGTCTGGGCTATCTCGTTTGGGACACCGATAAGATCAAGGGCCCCATAGCGAAGTTCATGACGCCGGAAGAGCTTGAAGAGCTCGCTCGCCGTGGCGGCATGAAAGATGGCGATGTGATGTTCTTCATGTGCGACGCCCCCGCCGTGGCAGCCAAAATCGCTGGCGACATCCGCCTCAAATTAGGGCGCGAGCTTGATATCGTTGAAAAGGACGTCTTCCGCTTCTGCTGGATCGTCGATTTCCCGATGTTCGAGCGGGATGAAGAGAGCGGGGACATAATCTTCTCTCACAACCCGTTCTCAATGCCGCAGGGCGGAATGGAGGCGCTGCTCGGGAAAGACCCTCTTGAGGTTCTTGCATACCAGTACGATGTTGTTTGCAACGGAGTCGAGCTGTCTTCCGGCGCTATCCGTAACCACCGCACAGACATCATGGTCAAGGCGTTCGAAATCGCCGGCTACAGCCAAGACGTGGTATACGACCGTTTCCCAGCTCTTTCCGGAGCATTCAAATACGGAGCGCCCCCGCACGGCGGCATCGCACCCGGCATAGACCGCATGGTCATGCTATTGGCAGGAGCAGAAAATATCCGCGAAGTCATCGCATTCCCCATGAACCAAAGAGCGCAGGATCTTATGATGAATGCGCCGGCTGAGGTCACGGAAAAGCAACTGCGCGAACTTCACATCAAATTGCGCGCGCAGAACACCGCGCCGGCGGCACCCGCGCAGTAGAAGGAGCTACCTACAACGGGCTCCGTGTCGTTGCAGGAGATTCATCAATAAATGGGCGATAAAATTTATCTGGATTCGACTGAAATGTTGCGAGACAGCTTCAAGTTGGCTCGCAAAATCTACGATTCCGGTTTTCGCCCAGACGTGCTAGTAGCACTATGGCGCGGCGGTACGCCTGTGGGCATCGCAATACATGAGTTCTTCGACCTTAAAGGCATGACATGCTACCACACGAGCATAAAGACATGTTCATACACGGGCATCGGAGAACGTTGTGAACCCACAGTCGAGAACTTGGGCTGCATTATCGAGAAGCTTAGCCCGCATACGCGCGTGCTCGTGGTGGACGATATTTTCGACACCGGATCCACCGTCCGAGCTGTCCGGGAAAAGCTCTTGGAAACCACCGACTGTGTGCGTGTTGCGACCCTATACTACAGGCCAGCGCACAACATAACGGACTTTACCCCGGATTTCTATCTTAAAGAAACAGACACTTGGCTTGTATTCCCGCACGAGCTGGTAGGTCTCACTCCGGAGGAGATAAAACGGAAGGATCGGATAATCTATGACACATGCGGGTTTTGACGGAGTATATGTATGTCCGAGTTTATAATTGAAGGCGGGGTGCCCCTCTCAGGCGTCCATATCACTCCGGGCAACAAAAACGCTGCCCTTCCGATGATCGCGGCCTCGCTCCTCGCCGATTCCCCTGTTGAGATCGCCAACCTGCCGGTAATCAACGACGTCAAAGTAATGCTGGAGCTCCTACATTCAATTGGCGCGAAAGTTGAATTCGACGAGAAAACCAGAACAGCCAAGATCGACCCTACCACTGTCAGGACCACAGCCCTCCCGGCGGAACTTTGCAACAAAGTGCGCACGTCTATACTGCTCGCCGGCCCCCTGATAGCCAAAACGCGACACGTTGTAGTGCCGCCTCCTGGCGGTGACGTTATCGGGCGGCGGCGTCTCGACACGCATTTCGAGGGCTTGCGCAAATTGGGCGTAATAGTGGATTCCGACAAGATTCCCTACGAATTCCGCACCAACTCCAGACTCGTCGGCGCGCGCATACTGCTTGATGAAGCAAGTGTCACTGCCACCGAAAACTTGGTTATGGCGGCTTCGCTCGCAAAAGGACGCACGGAGCTTCTAAACGTTGCTTGCGAGCCCCACGTTCAGGATGTTTGCCGGATGCTTTTGTCGATGGGGGCTAAGATAGAGGGTATTGGCACAAACAAACTCGTCGTTGAAGGCGTCGAATCGCTCAGTGGCGCCAAAGTCCGCGTAGGCCCGGACTACATAGAGTCCGCCAGCTTCATCGCAGCAGCGGCAGCCACCCACGGAAAAATAAAAATAGAAAACACACTGGCAGAGGATTTCGAAGTTTTGGAGAGGCCGTTCTCAAAACTAGGAGTAAACTGGACTCGCGACGAATCAGGCGTACTTTCTTTCGACTCAAAATATGTTGATCTACGCATATCGTCTGAGATGTCGGGCGCAATTCTCAAAATAGAGGACGGTATTTGGCCATCAACTCCGACAGATCTGCTTAGTGTTCTGATAGTACTGGCGACTCAAGCCGACGGCATCGCGCTCTTCTTCGAGAAGATGTTCGAGAGCCGCTTATACTTCGTAGACCACCTCATCGGCATGGGAGCGCAGATAGTGCAGTGCGATCCGCACCGGGTCGTGGTCAAGGGCATATCCAAACTCCGCGGCACACGCATGTCCAGTCCAGACATACGAGCCGGCATGGCCCTGCTCGTTGCAGGCCTGTGCGCGCAGGGCACGACTACGATAGGCAACGCCGAAAGCATTGACCGGGGATATGAATCCATAGAAACCTCGCTGGCAGCACTAGGAGCTAGAATTAAGCGTGTGAAATAAAAGTCAACGAACCAAGCGATGAACCTCTTTCAATGAACCAATCATTCTCAGCCGATCCTCCTACAACGCGAAAACCTTCTTCTTCTGAACTGGACGGCATATTGCTTGTGGACAAACCTGCCGACATGACCTCGCACGACGTGGTCAATGCCGTCCGCGGTATGTTCCGCATAAAAAAAGTCGGGCACGGCGGCACGCTGGACCCCAGCGCCACCGGCCTCCTCGTGTTGCTGCTCGGGCGCGCCACTAAACTCTCCGACCGCATCATGGGGGGCGACAAGGTTTACGAAGGGATCATGCGTCTGGGCGTTTCGTCATCCACACAGGACGCCGAGGGAGAGCTGATCCCCGGAACAGACCCCGCCGGCCTTTCCGAAGTGGCGGTGCGCGCCGCGATGATGTCGCTCACGGGCGACATCTACCAGACTCCTCCGATGGTTTCCGCTTTGAAAAAAGACGGAGTACCCCTCTACAAACTAGCCCGCAAAGGCGTGGTCGTAGAGCGAGAACCGCGGCTCGTCCACATATACAGATTCGACCTCGTCGATTTCGGGATTCCCGACAGCCGCATATCAGTCAAATGTTCAAAAGGAACATACGTGCGCACACTCTGCCACGACGTGGGCGAGAAACTCGGCTGCGGCGGTCTCCTTGCGAGCCTGCGCCGAATCGCTTCGGGAAATTTCTCAATCGACGGAGCAATCAAATTCGCCGAAATAAAGGAACTTCCAAGGGAAGACCTGGCCAAACATGTTCTCCCAATGGTTGCGGCAATGTAACCACCACCGCAACACTCTGTACATCAAAGGAAAAAAGCTATGAATCGTAAATCTGATAATGAACCCGCCACCCAGCAAGTCGACTTGTGCCGAAGACTTCGAGAGGCTATCATTCTGGGCGAATTCGAGCATGGGCAGCGCATAACCGAGAAATACATAGCGGATATCATGGGTGTAAAACGAGGCCCCGTCCGGGAGAGCCTGCTTATTCTCGAAGGACAGGGCATTGTGAGAAAGGTTCCATCCCTTGGGTATTTTGTCGAGACTAGTTCCGAAAACGAAATCAAGGACGTCTACGCAGTCCGAGTATCGCTCGAAACCATGGCAATACACCGCGCTGCGGAGAACGCCACGCGCGAGGATCTCGTCCGGTTGCAGCTCTCCTGCGATATGATGCGCGTTGCGATTGAACAGGGCGATGTGCCTTCTCGTGTGCGTGAAGACATTAATTTCCATTCCCAGATTGTCCGCTCTTCAGGCAGCAGCGTTCTGCGACGCGCTTATTCAACTCTTCCCCGACCATTCTTCGGCTCAAACGTTCTTTCCAAGAAAAAAGCGTTGCGCGTGCTTGAACAGCATCAAGCTATCTACAAGGCTATAAGTGAACACGATCCAGACAAAGCCTCTGAAATGCTGGCGCTTCACATCTCCGAGTACGACAAAGATTTCCCTGAAAACTGAGACTCGGCAAAATTGTTTGGCACCATATTCATGGTCTCAGAAGAACATGGTGTTATTCAACAGCGTAACGGCACGGCGAGCTACAGGAATAGCTGGATCGACCACGGTCACGGACGGACCGGCGATCACCACGATCAGATCTTTCAGAAAAGAGTAATGTGTGCAGCCCAGAACAATGTGGTCGGCGCCTTTCGCGACGAGCGGCTCAACGACCTTGGCAACGACTTCGTGCGCTTTTGTTGTGTTTAGCTCGCCGTTTTCAACGAGTTCGACAAACCCCTCGCCAACCGCAGGTATTATATTCGCATTTGCGGCGAAGCGGGCGGATGTCTCGCGGAAGAGGCGTCCATGAAACGTGTTTGCTGTCGCGATTATTCCGATGACTCCGGTTTTTGAATGCAG
>CAYOPG010000008.1:0-46073 GCA_964405775.1 uncultured Lentisphaerales bacterium | reverse complement strand
GGATTAAGTATCGCGACAAAATGAAACAAAAAGTGCTTACAGCGCAAACGGCTCGTCATTGGAATCGATTACCGTTGGAATACTGGCGCCAGGCGTTTTACGGGAAGGTCTGGTTTTATCCCACAGTCCGTACTAAACCGGATGCACAAGCTCACATGGCGTTATACAAGCGGAAATCCGAATTGGACTTACACGTCTTATGCGTGGTACAATGAACTTTTAATCTTTCCACGATTTTCCAACTCCAATCGCAATGGCCGAAAAACTCACACCGATGATGCGGCAGTATCGCCGTATCAAATCAGAAATCGCCGAGGACGTCATACTGATGTTCCGTCTGGGTGATTTCTACGAGATGTTTTTTGAAGACGCGGTTCGCGCAGCCCCTATCCTAAATGTCGCCCTCACCAAACGCGGCGGCTATCCTATGTGCGGCGTGCCTTACCACGCCGTAGATTCATATCTGAACAGACTGATACGCGCCGGTCGAAAGATAGCAATATGCGAGCAAATGGAGGATCCAGCCATCGCAAAAGGCTTGGTTCGGAGGGAGGTTACGCGGATCATCACGCCCGGAACCATAACCGAGGAAGGCGCACTCTCAGACGATCGTAACAACTACATCGTGGCAATAGTCAGTTCCAGCAAGGAGTTTGGACTCGCGGCGTTGGAACTCTCGACCGGAGAGCTTATCGTCGAAAACCACCCTACACGCGATTCACTACGCGATGCAATCCACCGCATCGCCCCAGGCGAAGGCATCGCGCCAACATCTGAGGACGAATCTGGGACGGAGCATGAAGCCTCCGCCATTTTCAAAGATGCCGGAGTGGCATGCGTGACGCCGGTAGACTACTGGTTCTTCGAGGAGGCCTTTGCGCGATCAACGCTTTTGTCGCACTTCGGCATCACATCACTCGACGGATTCGGCTGTGAAGACAACAGCACGGTGATACGCGCCGCAGGCGCAATCATGCAGCATATCCGTGAGAACCTCCGCCGCGACCTCTCGCACGTAACTTCGATGCGTCTCGCGCAAACCTCCGGATACATGACTCTCGACGATGCGACATGCGAGCATCTCGACCTCATTCCGCAACGCGGGCGCGACCCTTCTACAACACTATACGGCGTCCTCAACGCCACGCGCACACCCATGGGAGCGCGCCTGCTGCACAACTGGATTGCACGCCCGCTTCTGGATCTAGACTCGATAAACGCACGACACGAAGCAGTCGAGACCCTGATGAAAGCCCGCGGCGCTCTTTCCCCTTTGCGCAGTCTACTGGGAGACATACGCGACCTAGAACGCACCATAGCGCGCATATCTCTGAGCCGCGGCTCCCCGCGCGACGTCAACGCCATTTCGACCGCCCTCAAAACCGTCCCCGCCATACGCGACCGCCTTGAGCCCGTGGCAGCCGGAGCACTTCTCGAGAGCATACTCCGCGAACTGCGGCCTCTACCGCACCTCTCCGATGCGGTAGACAGAACTCTAGTCGAATCGCCGCCTGCCACGATGAATGAAGGTGGCATGATACGCCCCGGAGTAAGCACCGAGCTAGACGAACTGCGCGACGCCGCCGCGAACGGGCGCGCGTGGATAGCCAAATATCAGGCGGAAGAAATAGAGCGCACGGGCATCAAAACTCTAAAAGTCAAATTCAACAAGGTCTTCGGATACTTCATCGAAGTCTCGACCGGGCAGCTCGGCAACGTGCCGGCCGATTACAACCGCAAACAGACTATCGCAAACGGGGAACGCTTCACCACGCCTGAACTCAAGGAGCGCGAAGAGAAAATCCTCGGTGCGGCCGACCGCGCCATAATAATGGAGAACGACATCTTCGATTCCCTCCGAGCCGAGGTCGTTAAAGAAACAGCTGCCATTCAGGCTGTCGCGGCAGCAGCGGCACAGCTCGACGTCCTTTGCTCTCTGGCAGACCGTGCGCTGGCGCTCGGCTACGTGCGCCCCCAGATGAACGAAGGCGATGCCATCCACATCGGTGCAGGCCGCCACCCCATAATAGAGCAGTTGCCAGACTCCGAGCGTTTTGTTCCAAACGACGCCGAACTGAACTGTACGACACGGCAGATCATGGTCATCACCGGGCCGAACATGGCAGGAAAATCGACTTACATCCGTCAGGTGGCATTGCTGGTTGTCATGGCGCAGATGGGCTCGTTCATTCCTGCAAAAGAGGCTTCACTTGGTATCGTGGACCGCGTTTTCACGCGTGTTGGAGCGAGCGACGACCTCGCGCGCGGCCGCAGCACGTTCATGGTGGAGATGCAGGAAACGGCGAACATTCTCAACAACGCAACGCCGCGCAGTCTCATCGTGCTCGACGAAATCGGGCGAGGCACAAGCACTTTTGACGGCATCAGCATCGCATGGGCAGTGGCGGAGCATCTACACAACACAACGGCGGTCAAAGCAAAGACTCTTTTCGCCACGCATTACCACGAACTCACCGACCTAGCCCTGACTCTCGGCGGCGTGGTCAACTGCAGCGTACTAGTGCGAGAACAAAACGACGGCATCGTATTCCTGCGGCGTATCGTGGACGGTCCAGCCGACAAAAGCTATGGCATAGCGGTGGCAAAGCTAGCCGGCATGCCGGATACGGTGCTCAAGCGTGCGCGGGAGATTCTCGCGAATCTGGAGGCAGACGAACTCTCGGATTCGGGCGCCCCTTCGCTTGTGGAGCCACGCTCGAAGCCGCGCCCCTCACGCCACGGCGACGACCGTCAGATGACGTTGTTCGAATTTTAGCCGCAGTCCTCAGACTATTGATTCACGACAGGGTCTACAAACCGCGGCTGTTTTGGATCAAGTCGTTTTCCAAGCGTATCGCACAGGAAAAGCACGGTGAGTAGCACAAACCGGTCATCGTAGCCGACACCGTAGTCGAGGAACGCCCAGAGACGCAACTGCAGCCAGATGCTTGTGGCGACGTAGTCGGCATCTTCCAGCATGGCATTGACAAAGCTGCCATCCTCGGAGAATTGCGCCGTGATGACGTCCTCTGCCCCCGCGCCTTGAGGCCGCTCGTAAGGCAGGCAGAACTCGATTGCCGGCGCGATAGCCAACGTGGCAACCTCACGGTATTTTCCCTCATCAACAAGCGTCATCATCGTGTCAAGGTCAAGACCCTTACTCCTGGTGGCGATCGAGGCGCAGAGTAGCGTAGTCGCAGTTCCGGGATTCCGTGTTTCGTCGTCGAAAATCTTGTAGACCTTCTGCCCGTCGAACATGCAGCGGCAGATCGACACTAGGCATTGCGTACGCAGAACCGGGTCGGCGTTCTCCGGGAAGGCGCTGAAAACTATGCGCGCATCAGCATGATCGCCGAGCCGGCTGAGAGCTTCTGCGGCCCATGCCTTTTCTTCTGGGAAGGTGGAATCGCGCAACACGCGTCGCAAATCAGGCGCGGCGGCTGGGTCAGCCATTAGTCCGGCGGCGTAAATCGAGGCGGTGGCTAGGTCGAGGTCTTCGTTGTCGAAAAGCGCGATAAGATTTGGGAGCGCCGCTTTGTAGCGGGCTCGGCCGAGTGCGCGCGCAGCCTCAACCCTCATGCCGAGAGCGGGCATATCCAGAAGCTTTATCAGCGCCTCGGCAGCGGCGGATTCTATGTCCTTGCCGGCGTTCGTTATATTGCGCATAGCGCCATCGCGTATCTGAGAGGAACAACTGACAAGATCGCGCAAAAGCTCTCCTTCAACCAGACCGCCTCTCGCCCTGTTCAGCACGTCCATGCGCATTGTCTCCGTTAGCGGTGTGGCGAGCATTTGGGCATGGTAAACGCTGCGTAACGGATTGTTTGCTAGCAGCACCCGCACTACGTGCATTGTGGGCGCTGCCCCCTCCTCTCGAAGCCGGCTCATGACCAACGCGTTCAAAAAGTACACCGCGGCGCCTGCAAGCGCGAGCGCATTAAACGGCGTAAGCCCAAAATCAATGAGAGAGCGCTGGATGGCCTGCAACGCGTTGCCAACCCAGCCACCGAACCCAAGGCCAGGCACGCTGAGCCATGAATGAATTGTGCCGCTGAGCGCCGAAGTTACACCTCCAACCAATCCGGTAAGAGCGTAGAACAGGCTGATAGCCAAAGTCTGACTCTCGCGCGGACCAATGTTGCGCATGTACGCCAGTTGCATGGATCCTATCCCCACATTGACGAACCCACCCAACATAAACACGGGTATTGCGCTTGCGAACCCCGGAGGCATCGCTGCCCAGTCGCCGAAAAGCGAGGTCGTAAGCGAGCGCGTGACGAGGTCGAGCCAATGGTCGCCGGGTCTTAGAGTGCCCCACAGGATAAACTCCAAGCTCTTAACTAAAGTACATATAACAAGAACAGGTTTGCGGCCATAATGCTTGCCGACAATACCGAAAATTCGCGAGGCTACGTAGCTGACCGCGCAGCTGATGGCTCCTAGCATCTGCATCTGAACCATCGAGAACCCCATCGTCCGCTGCAAGTGGATAAAGATGAACGCGCTGCTTAGCCAGCCAGCAACGGAGTTGAGCGAGAACACACCGGACAGGCGCATGAAATTGCCGTCGCTCAGTATCGTTCGTATCTTCTTCCAAGTGCTGTCATTATCGGGCTTCGGGTCTGGGTCTGGATCTGGAACAGTTCTCACCACGCGTGTTGAAGCTACGGCAAACACAAGGCAAATCCCCAGCACGATCACATAGGTCATCCTTCTGTCCCGCCCCAGCTTATCAGCCAGCCAGCCAGCCGCGAAACCTGCCGACACGCCCGCGACCATCCCAAGAGCGGTCAGGCGGTTCCAGAACACCGTGCTCTCCCTCTCTGGTATAACATCCGTCTGCCAAGCGAGAATCACCGGAGCACCCACCTGCCCCACTATGTTTGTAAGCACTATGACGATGGAAAACGCAGCGAACAACAGCCAGGAAGACATCGCCCCGGACACAGCCACGAGCGCGGCCATCAACAGATACATGGCAAGGAAAAGCACGCGGCACACAAGCCAGAATTTCTGCCGATTGAAATACTTCTGCTGTAGCACTGCACCCACAATCTGCATCGGGAGCATAAACATCGGCAATGCCATTATCCATCCGAACTGCTTATCGCTCATGCCCAGAGAAAGGAGCATGCCCGTGTAAAGGGAACCATAAGTGCAAATAGCAAAAAACATCCAGAGCACGTGCGCGTTATAGAAGGCGCTAAGGCTCTTGCGCACAAGGCGCGATGACATAGGCTGTTTACTCATTTTAACATGACAAATTCCAAATTGCCGACTGCGGGGTTGTCGTTATGCGACTGGATCCAAAAGGGCTTTATCCAGCACGACCCCGCGCTCCTTTAAAATTTCCTGAACCTCCACCGCCTGCACTTGACGCAAAGTGCGCCCGCTACCAGCCGCCAGCGCCGCCGATATCCCCGCTGCCTCTCCGGAAACGGCGCACACCGGAATCACTCTCGTTACATCCCACGCGTCACCCGCGGAAGAAATACACCTCCCCGCGACCGCCAAGTTCGGCGTCTTCACCGCCAAGATCGACCTCAACGGCAAAGCATAGACTGGCCCGCGGTTGCGCCAATCCGGGAAGAGCCCCACCGCGTCATCGTGCCACTTATGCACATCTTCTGACGTAATCACATAGTCCGAAACAAGATGCCTCGTCATACGAAAACCATGCAAGAACGGGGCATAGAACGGGAACAATTTCGACTTGCCCGCCTCATTGCGACCGCGGTTCAGACGCGCTAAATCCTCGAGGATCAGTTTACGCGACTCGATTATCTGCGCCGTCACTCCCCGCCAGTCGGTTCCGTCAAAACGGGGGATCTCCGGCTTCTCATCAACCTTCCAATACTCATCGACCGCGTATCCCATCTCCAAACGCCTGTTTTCATCAACGGCGTAATACCATGCGCTACGGACGTTCTTCGCAGCCGTCTCTGTTTCCTCGCCGCACATTTTGCAGATATCCGCGTCGCCAGTGCAGTCTATCACAGTCTTGACGGCGAACGCTCCGCATCCAGACTTGTTCTCGACTACAAGATGAGTCAGCGCCCCACCATCGTCAGTATTTACGTCCACCACCAAAGTGTCGTAGATAATATCCACCCCGGCTTCGTCGAGTAGCCGCTCCAGTCCGATCGCCATCGGCGCAGGGTCGAACGTAAGTTGATACCGCTTCCCCGCCCGCTCCTCTTTCGTGGCAGAGTCCACACCCTGCCACGCCTCGGGCGGTTTGCAGAGGCTGTACTTCATCGGCACCTTGAGGAATTCCTCGGCGATGCCGAAGCAGATTTGGCGTCCGTTGCCATCACACAATGGCAGATATACAACCACATGACCGAGTGTAGCCAAGCCGCCGAGTCCTGAATACTTTTCAATCAGACAAGTCTTGGCGCCTCGACGCACCGCGGATAGCGCCGCCGCCGCGCCCGCGATGCCGCCGCCAGCGACCGCCACATCGTACTCTCCCCATACAGAAACATTTTTTTCTGAACGTCTGATCTTTGTTGTGTGCATTTTGTTAGTACGAGTTGTTAATTAGTTATGGAGAAAAAACACTTGCTCATTCAAAATCCGCCACCAGGCGCTCCTCATGGACTCCGACTATTTTTAGACGGGATCCATTATACACGATTCATGCCCTATATGCGTGAATTATTATTCTGGGGCGCGGACAAAGCTGAAACCACCACTTTCTCCTTTTACCCGATATAGTGTAGAATACGGTTTGTCGAGGGATTTCCTCGATCGGTTCAGGAGAGTAAGATGAATAACGCTAATTTCAAATACGCTAGAGACGGCTACCAGAGACCAGTTGCGCAGTTGACACACGTTGACCTTGATCTAAGGATTTACGATGACAGAGTCGAGGGGCATGAAAGGCTGCAATTGCTGCCCCGCACCGCAGTTTCCAAAATCGAGCTTGATGCACAAGATCTCGAAATCGGCGAGACAAAACTCGTCCTCCAAGACGGATCCACACGGTCGCTAGCCTCTATGTACATCAAGAAGGCAAACAGATTGGTGATAATCCTCCCCAGAGAGTACCAGAAGGACGAAAAAATCGTTCTGGAAGTCAGTGCAATATGCCGACCAACATCAAACATTCTAGACGGCCTATACTATGACACTACACCGGAGGGCGCACCGCCGCAGATGATGTCGCAATGCCAGCAGTGGGGATTCCAGCGCATTATGCCGATAATCGACGACTGTACAGCCAAGTGCACATGGCGCACACGCCTTGAAGGATCGTCGCGCTATACCCACCTGATATCAAACGGGGATGTACTCCGCTCCACCAACCCCGACGGCACTCCAGTGCCTCTGGCAGATGATCCTTCCCGCATGGCCATAACCTTTGTAAACCCAATCCCCATGCCGCCGTACCTGTTCATTGTCGCCGCTGGCACATGGGATGTCGTCTCCGACATGGTGACAACAGACTCCGGCCGTGAAATCAGGCTCGAATATCTTGTGCCGCCCGGCAAAACTGAAGGCGCAAGAATCCCTATGGAAATCACGAAAGACGCCGTACTTTGGCAAGCGAGACGCCTCGGCTATGAATATCGCCGCGAATGCTACCGTACTATCTGCATGGAGAAATCGAATTTCGGAGGCATGGAGAACGTCGGGAACACGACCGTGATCACCGAAGCGGCACTGATCGATGAATGGACGACCGACGCGCGACTAGTCTACGCCCACGGCGTCATAGTCCACGAGTTCGAACACAACCACTGCGGAAGCGACGTGACAATGGAATCGCCCTTCGACATGTGGCTCAACGAGGCGTACACCGTTAACATCGAGCGCGAGTACCTGCAATATAAGTTCGGGAGCGACCCTATGCGCCTATACGACCTGTCCGCCATGCGCGCGCCGCTCAACGGCCCGCTCGCTGTAGAGGACGGCGGGAAAATAGGGCGCATAGTGCGTGAGGGGTTCAACCATCCGGACGAGGTCGTGGACGGCGTGACATACGTCAAGGCTCCGGAGGTCCTGGGCATGCTGCAGGCGTTGATCGGGGAAGAAAAATACACTCTGGCAACCTCGAATTACTTTTCGAAACACAAGGGCGGCAACGCCAACACTGAAGAGTTCCTAGACTGCTTCCGAGAGGTTGCAGAACGCGACCTCGACTCTTTTTTCCGCGAATGGCTTTTCACTATCGGCTACCCCGAGTTGCGGGGATCATACAAATATGACGCAGCTAAGCGCGAGCTGACCGTGGCACTGTCCCAACTCCGCCACGGAGGCAAGGGCGGGATCTTCACCGTGCCTTTCCGCGTCACGGCCATCGACAGGCTAGGCCGCCCTATGCCGGCGGTGGACAAGCTGCTTGTGCTTGAGAACGAAAAAGCGGAATTCATTTTCACGGAGATCCCGGAAGCACCGGCGTTTATTGATTGGAACAGCGGCGGCGCGTTCTACGGCGCGTTCAAGGACGACTCTGCCACTACCGAGACGCTGGCAACAACCGTTAGAATTTCGCCGTTCCTTATCGGGCGTGTAGAGGCTATGAGAGCGCTTGTGGACGATGCAATGAAAGCCGTTATGAATGACGCCAAACCGTCGCAGGAATGGCTTGCATTGTTCCCGGAAATTCTTGCGGACGAATCGCTGCCAGACGGAATCAAGGCGCACTTGCTGACGGTGTCCGAGGAGATGCTCGATCGCTCGTTCCTTCCTCTTGCCGCGGAGCGTAACGCCACCGCGCGAAAACTGCGCAAGGCTGTCGCCACCGTCTGTGGCGAGGACGCACTACTCGCGGCGCTCGAGAAGACGCGTAGTGCCGCGGCAGCCGAGCCTCTTACAAAGGCGATACCTCGGCGTTCGCTCTGCAACGCAATAGCGAAGCTTCTCGCCGCTAACGGTTCTGAAAGGGCGGTTGCAGCGCTTGTGGAATATTTCGAAGCAGGCAGGTGCGCGAGCGACAAACTTAACGCAGCCTCTGCGATCAACTCGACAAACTCCCCCCTGCGAGTTGAGATAATGAACGAACTTGGCGCGCAATGCCGCTGTAACGTGGCAGCGTACGGCGCGTACTTGAGAGAGGTGGCGTCATCACCTCATGACGACGTCTTCGACGCGATAGCACGCGAAGAAGCGAGTCCCGGCTATCGCATGGAGCATCCTGGACACAGCCGTTCACTGTATGGCGGGATGGCGGCAAACAACGCCCAGCTTTGGACCGAGCGCGGATTTGAATGGGCAAGCAACACCATATTGAAGTTGTCAGACGTCAACGAAAACGTGGCTCTTATCGTAGCCTCGGCATTCCAGCTTGTTGACACTATGCGCCCCCCACTGCAAGGACGTGTCCGATCATTGCTGGAATATCTCGAAGGGAAGATACCCGCGGACCGCGCCCCTAGCCTGCACGGCCGCATCGCCACCATACTTGGCTTGTGAAGTCCATTCCGCATTCCGGCCATAATCGGCAGCATTGTTGCCTATGAAGAGAGGGTGTGGTATAATTGTGAAAAATTCGAACTTGAAACAGAGGAGCTAAGAATGGCAGAGCCTGAAAAACGATTTGAATCGCATCAAGACCCGTTCATACTCTCAAATGGAGTTGGGATTCCGTGTGTTGGATTTGGGACTTGGCGAATACCACCAGGCCAAGACACGGTAAACGCCGTATCTGAAGCGATTCGTCTGGGATACCGACATTTTGATACAGCGAAAGTTTACAACAACGAAGAGTCCGTCGGAGTTGCGGTACGCAACAGCAACGTGCCGCGCGAACAAATTTTCGTGACCACAAAACTATGGAACGAAAACAAAACGCGCTCCTCGGTGCTCGAAGCCTTCGAGACATCGATGGCTAATCTCGGTCTTGAGTATCTGGATCTTTACCTACTCCACTGGCCGGCAGTTGAAAAAACGGACGGTGAAAACTGGCGTGCTGTCAATATCGAGAAGTGGCGCGCACTGGAGAGTCTATACAAGGACGGCCGCATCCGCGCCATCGGTGTAAGCAATTTCCTGCCGCACCATTTGCAGGCTCTGATGGACGAAGCAGAGATCGTTCCTATGGTAAACCAGCTAGAGATTCATCTCGGGTTTCCGCAGAAGGAGACGGTAGATTTTTGTCTCGCGCACGATATACGCCCGCAGGCTTGGAGTCCGATTGCACGAGGCTTAGTGTTGGGGGAATCAACGCTCATATCAATCGCCGAGAAACTCAGACGGACTCCCGCACAGATCTGCCTGCGCTGGATACTGCAAAACGGCGTGATTCCCCTGCCACGTTCTCAGAAACCTGAGCGCATGGCAGAAAACGCGGCAATTTTTGACTTCACTATCTCCGCCTCTGACATGGAAGCGCTTGACGCCCTTCCGCCATGCGGCGGCTCATGCTCAAACCCAGACGAACGGACCGAAGACTAACCAAATATGAAAATCCGTAAACTTAAAACAAACCATCTAACAAATCCAATAGGCAATTCGATAGAGCCGATTACTCTCTCCTGGGTCGTTGATTCAGATAAAGCGACAAAACAAAAAACGGCGCGCGTGGAAATAGCCACCGACACCGGGTTCAAAAATGTGGTGTTCGACAGCGGGGCAAAAGCAGGGTTAGATTCTCTAGCGTACTCGCCGAATTTCAAACCACTGAAGCGGACGCGCTATTTCTGGCGCGTGACGGTTGTTGCCGACAACGGAGAGACTGCAACTGCCAAAGCGTTGTTTGAAACAGGCAAGCTTGACGAACGCTGGAAAGCTAAGTGGGTCACGTCCCCGTCAAACGCCAAGGACAAGCATTTCCTCCTGAAGAAAACATTCACGATAAACGATTTCTCCGAGGCACGCGTATACTGCTCCGCGCTCGGCATATACGAGCTGGAGATAAACGGCAAGGCGGCCACGGAAGAGGTGCTACTTCCCGGATACCATTCATACACGTTGCAGATGCAGGCGCAGACGTTCGACATAACGAAGCTGCTCCGAAAAGGCGAAAACACGATAGGCATACACGTTGGCCCCGGATGGTACAATTCACAACTCGGATGGGCTCAAGCCGGTAGATTCGGCGAGACGACAGCCGCGATATGCGAAGTGCGCGTAAAGGCCGGCAGCGCCGACAAACTTGTGGCATCCACCGATGAGACATGGTTGTGCGCTCAATCGCCCGTCGTCAAAAGCGACATATATTACGGCGAGGATTATGACGCGCGTCTTGAAATCCCCGGATGGTCCACTCCAGAGTGTGCGGCAGGGAAATGGGTGGGAGCCGTCGTGTTCAAACCGGCCAAAGGCACAGCAGGCCCGTTGCACGACAGATTCTCGCCTCCGATAACGAGGCAAGAAGTTCTCAAGCCCGAAATAATCCACACTCCGGCTGGCGAAACGGTTCTGGACTTCAAGCAGAACATGACTGGTTGGTTTGAAATAACAAACCGCGCCCCGGCAGGCAAGACGTGGAGCATTCAGGTCGGCGAACTTATGCAGCAGGGGAATTTCTACCGCGACAACCTCCGCAGTGCTGAAGCTCAATACACGTACACTTCCAACGGAGAAGGCAACGTCGTACGTCCGCACTTCACATTCTACGGGTTCAGATATATGCGTCTGAACGACTTCCCGGCGGACGTCGACCCCTCTGATTTCAAGGCAGTCGTTATTCACACCGAACTAGAACGCACCGGTTACATCAAGACGTCACACAGAAAGATCAACAAGCTCTTCTCGAATGCGCTATGGGGTCAGAAGGGTAATTTTCTGGACGTCCCGACAGATTGTCCGCAGCGCGACGAACGGCTCGGCTGGACAGGTGACGCTCAGGTTTTCTCGGGCACAGCGTGCTTCAACATGGACTGCGTTGCGTTCTACACGAAATACGTTAACGACATGATGTTGGAGCAGAAGCTGTATGACGGCGGTGTTCCATACACGGTTCCGGCGCTCATGGACTGGCTCAGGAATGGAAAAGGGCACAGCTCATGCGCATGGGGCGACGTCGCCACGGTTGTCCCATGGACCGTCTACATGTATTCGTCCGACAAGGAGCTTCTCAGGAAGCAATACCCGGTAATGAAAGAATGGGTGCGCTACATCAAGCGTCAGGACGATGAAAACGGCGGCCGCAGACTTTGGCTCACAGGCTCGCATTTTGCGGACTGGCTGGCGCTAGACAACTACAAGAATCCAGACAGCGCGCATGGCGGAACGGACAAATTCTACGTCGCCAGCGTTTATTACGCATACTCCGTCGCACTGACCCTCAAAGCCGCGGAGGCGCTGGGAGAAAAAACTGAAGCGGCGTACTACGCCAAGCTGCTTTGCGAAATCAAAGAGGCGTTCGTCAACGAATACTTCACGCCGAATGGCAAGTGCGCAATCGACACCCAGACCGCACACGCCCTCGCACTGCACATGGACATGGTACCGAAGGACTTCCGCAAACGCACCGTCGATGCGCTCGTGCAGAAAATCAAGGACAATGACATGGCGCTCGCGACCGGATTCGTCGGCACGCCTGTTCTCTGCCGGGTTCTTTCAGAGAATGGGCATTCCGAGCTCGCGTACGAGCTTCTTCTCCGCGAAACGTTCCCAAGCTGGCTGAACGAAGTAAATCTGGGTGCCACAACTGTCTGGGAGCGTTGGAACTCCGTTCTCGCAGACGGCACCATCAGCGGCACCGGAATGAACAGCATGAACCACTACGCCTACGGATCCATCGTCGAGTGGATGTACCGCAACCTCTGCGGTCTGCGCCCCCGTGAGGACGCTCCGGGGTTCAGAAAAGTCGAGATCAAGCCGGACTTCCCAAGAGCGTTTAAAAACGTTGAAATGAAGTACGACTCACCTGCGGGCACTTACGCGATAGGCTGGAAGCTCGTGAAGAACCGCGTGGAGTTCAACTTCACCATCCCATTCAACGCGGAGGCGAAAGTAACTCTGCCCGGCGCTCCCAAGAAACTGAAAGTGGGCGGCAAGGACGTTAATCCTGCAGGCTTCACGCTGAAGTCCGGTAAGTACAAAGTGGCGTACACCTTGGCGAAGTAGAAAGTCCGATCTCTGGATTGGCTGCGGGGTCTGGAGATTATTAAAAGCCACCAAACTGGTTTTATCGACCGGCCGCGACAAGTCACTGCGCAAGGGCTTTTCCCCTGCGCTGAAAAAAAAATAAAAACGCCTCCGATCAAATTCGGAGGCGTTTTGAATTGGGCCTGTTGTTTCCAATACTATCTGCGGCCGCGCAGGCGCCCGTGCTTGAGGAAGCCATCGTAGTTGCGCATGACCAGATAGGATTCGACTTGGCGAAGCGTATCCAGGGCCACACCCACGATGATCAGCAGCGAAGTTCCGCCGAAGAAGCTTGCCAATCCGTATGGAATTTCAAACTCTCTGTAGAGCAACGTGGGGGTGACGGCGATGATTACCAGACCCACGGCGCCGATCAAGGTGACACGTGTCATGGTAAGGTCGAGGAACTCTGCTGTAGGCATGCCTGGGCGTATACCGGGAACATAAGAGTTGCTGCCCTTGAGCTCATCGGCGATTCTCACCGCGTGGAACTGGGTGGCAACCCAGAAGAACGAGAAGAACACTATCGAGATGGCGTAGAATATGAGATAAGAGGTCGAGACGCTGTTCTGGAGAGCCCTGCCTAAATCACCTATCTTGTCAAAGACCCAGATCGGGTGGTTGTCACGTATGCGGCCAAGAACCCAACCGGACGCCTGCAGAATAGGGCCAGCGAAGATAATCGGCATGACGCCTGCAAAGTTGACGCGCAACGGCATGTAAGTGTTCTGACCGCCAACTGCGCGGCTGCCGACGGAGCGGCGCGCCGTTTGTATGGGTATGCGGCGCATCCCCTGAACCAAGGCGATAGTACCGGCGAAAACCAAGAATGCGAGCGTGAAAAGCAGTACAAGGTGGAAGAAGTTGAACCTCGCGGGCTGTCCATTATATGGGATGAAGCTCACGGCGGTTTGGTAGAGAGACGCTGGCAGACGCGCGCATATGTTCACCATGATGATGATCGAGGTGCCGTTGCCAATGCCGCGCTCTGTTACCTGCTCACCAAGCCACATAGTAAGCATCGTGCCGGCGGTCAGACAGGCGACAGTCATTATCGTGAAGGATGCACCGGGAATCTGAACCAGTGTGGCGTTTCCTAGACCAAGTAGGGATGGATTATTCAGAACTGTTACGACACCGAGAGCCTGAAAAGCACATATCACAAGCGTGAGGTATCGAGTAGTCTGGTTAAGCTTCTGGCGGCCGGCTTCGCCTTCGCGAGCCATACGTTCAAGGGCTGGGATGATTGCCGTCATCAACTGTATGATAATTGACGCAGTGATGTACGGCCATATGCTGAGCGTGCCAATGGAGACGTTCGAAAGAGCACCACCGGTGAACAGATCCAACGTTCCCATGAGCCCGCCGGATGCGGTCTGCTGCGCACTTTTAATTGCCGCAGCCAACGCCGAGGCGTCAACGCCGGGAGTAGGCACGATTGCCAGCATGCGGCAAATAAAGATCAGACCCAGGGTGAAGAGGATGCGTGCCCTGAGTTCCTTGATTTTCCAGATGTTGCTAAAGGCTGACATGGTGTTTGCTTCCGATTTCTGTTAAAAATAAAAGGGATACCGGCGGCAGCCAATCTGCATGGCGGACGCCGGCGTGAGGTTAAGCTACTACTTCGCAGGATCCGCCGAGAGCCTCGATTTTAGCTTTGGCCGCATCGCTAAATGCGTTGGCCTTGACCTTGAGGTTCTTGGCAGTCAGGTCGCCCTTGGCAAGAATCTTGATACCGCCTTTGGCTGGTTTCTTGACGATGCCCAGAGTGATCAGGGCGGCGGCATCAATCTCGCAACCATCCTCAAAGCCGTTAAGATCGGCTAGGTTAACAGGCGAGAATTCAATGCGTGCCGGGTTTTTGAACCCGCGCTTCGGGAGGCGGCGGATGAGGGGCATCTGTCCGCCTTCGAAGTTTACCTTGCGTTTATGACCCTTGCGAGCCATCTGGCCTTTGTGGCCTTTGCCCGAAGTCCCACCTTTTCCGGAGGAATCACCGCGGCCTAGGCGTTTGGCGCGTTTGTTCGAGCCAGGTGTTGAATAGAGTGTTGACAAATCCATTTTTTTGGTCTTTTCCTTATGAGTTGGCGGCGCGTTCGGCGCGGATGGCATCCCCAGTGCGGAGCTGCGAAAGGGCGTCAAGCGTTGCCATGACTACATTGAGGCGGTTCTTGGAACCTTGGCTCTTGCCGAGGATGTCCTGATAACCGGCCATTTCAAGGACGGCGCGCATTCCGCCGCCGGCGATAACGCCCGTGCCTTCGCTGGCGGGCTTGAGCAGCACGCGGCCGCCGTCCCACTGCCCGATGACATCGTGCGGGATCGTCTTATCCTTCATGGTGACATTGACAACGGCGCGTTTTGCCGCGTCAGTGCCCTTACGGATCGCTTCGCTGACCTCGTTGGCCTTGCCGAAACCTACGCCGACACGTCCGTTGCGGTCTCCGACGACCATGACTGCGCTGAAACTGAAGCGGCGGCCGCCCTTGACAACCTTGGCGCAACGGTTCACGAAAACCACGACTTCCTCGAACTCGGGGGCTTCCTTGTTTTTATCTTCGTATGCCATTACTTGGCCTCCTCATTGTTTTCGGCTTTGTCGTCTTCGCGGACTTTCAGACCTGCTTCCAGCGCTGCTTCCACGACCTGTTTGACACGCCCGTGGTAGCGGAATCCTCCGCGGTCGATGACCACGAGGGATATGCCCTTGGCTTTTGCTGCCTCGGCCGCTTTGCCTCCGAGAGTTTTTGCCGTTTCGATGTTGAGTTTTGCGCCCATTCCGAGCGTCGTGACTGATGCCAGCGTGGCGCCGGCGTCATCATCCACAAACTGCACGTACAAGTGTGAATTCGTCACACAAACTGCCATGCGTGGGCGGGCGGCTGTGCCGCGCACCTTCTGACGCAGGCGCATGTGGCGGCGGGCGCGATAATCTTTGCGGTTTTTAAGCTTCATAGAAATATTCCTGTTAAACGGCGGCCTAGGCGACCGTCTTTCCTTCCTTGCGGCGGATAACCTCGTCCGTGTAGCGTATGCCCTTGCCTTTGTATGGTTCGGCCGGGAAGTACGAGCGGATATCGGCGGCGACGCGGCCTACGAGCTGCTTCTCGATTCCCTTGACAACAACAGTGACGCCGCCGTTCGCAACCGTCACGTTGACCCCATCCGGAATTTTGTATTCCTTCGCGTTCGCGAAACCAAGGCTGAGGAACAAGGACTGACCCTTGAGCTCCGCTTTGAAACCTACGCCGTCTATGGTGAGCGACTTTGTATATCCAGCGGAGACACCTGTGACCATGTTCTGCACGAGTGAGCGGGCGAGCCCGTGGAACGCCTTTGTCTGGCGCTCGTCGCTTTCGCGCGTTAAGACTACCTCCCCGCCTTCAACCTTGGCCTGTATGCCTTGGGGAAGAGTGTATGAGAGTTCCCCCTGCTTGCCCTTGACAACCAGCTCCGCGCCGTTGATGGTTACGGTTACGCCGGCTTCAATTTTGACTGGGTTTTTTCCGATTCTTGACATTGTATGGTTCCCTTCTACCAGACGCTGCAGATTATTTCGCCGCCGAGCTTGCGCCTGCGGGCTTCAACACCCGACATGACACCGCTGGAGGTTGATATGATCGCGACGCCGAGCCCGCCAAGTACCCGCGGGACGTCCTTAGACCCGCAGAACTTGCGCAACCCCGGTTTCGATTCGCGCCTGATGCCCCTGATTACGGGCTTGTTTTCGGCGTTGTATTTAAGCGCAATCCTGAGAACCTTCTTGACGTCGCCCTCGGTTTCGTAATCCGTAACATAGCCCTCTTCCTTGAGAATCTTGGCTATGTCCGACTTGAGGCGTGACGCCGGCATTTCGATTATCTCGAGACCTGCGCTCTGGCCGTTGCGTATGCGTGTTAGCATGTCCGCGATTGGATCTGACCAACTCATAGTTCCGTTTTTCCTTTCTCTACCACGACGCCTTGGTTACCCCTGGGATCTGACCGGTAACGGCTAGTTCCCGGAAACAGATACGGCAGAGTTTGAATTTGCCCATATAGGCGTGCGGACGCCCGCAGCGGACGCAGCGGTTGTAGGCGCGCACCTTGAATTTCGGCTTGCGGTTCGCCTTCGCGATTAGTGATTTTTTTGCCATTTGAGATGCTCCGATTAACGGCCCGTGAAGGGCATTCCGAGCAGGGACAGAAGCTCGCGCGCCTGCTCATTGTTCTTGGCCGTTGTCACGACCGTGATGTCCATGCCCTGCTCCGGGGCGCCGTGGCGGCTCAGATCGATTTCCGGAAAGATCGTCTGCTCCCTGAGACCCATATTGTAGTTGCCGCGCCCGTCGAACCCCCTGGGCGAAACGCCGCGGAAGTCACGGATACGGGGAAGCGCGGAATTGACGAGGCGGTCGAAGAAGTCATGCATCATTTTGCCGCGAAGCGTGACTTTTGCGCCGATTACCATGCCCTCGCGGAGCTTGAAGTTCGACACGCTCTTGCGCGCCCTGCAGAACACCGGCTTCTGACCGGTTATCTTTGTCAGATCATCAACCACAGACTTCTGGGTGTCCTTGTCCACAATGCCGAAAGCCATGTTAACCACGATCTTTTCCAGCTTGGGAACAAGCATGGGGTTCGTGTACCCGAACTTTTGGGTCATAGCGGGAACCACGGACTCCTTGTATTTTTCCTTGAGATTTGCCATTGCTATTTGTCCTTATTCAAAACGATGCCCGGAGCCCTTAGCCACGCGAACTGATTTGTCCCCCTCGCGAACGCGGGAGATTCTGACGCCCTTTTTGCTCTCTGGGTCATACGGCATGAGGTTGGAGAGGTGTATTGGGGACGGAACATCGATGATTGCACCTTCCGGCATCTCCTGAGACTTCCGGAAGGTCTTCTTCTTCATGTTGAGACCCTCTACAACGGCGTAGCCTTTGGCCACGTCGACGGACTTGACTTCGCCAGTGCGGCCAGCGTCCTTGCCCGTGTTGCAGATCACGATATCTCCCTTTTTAATTCTGTGAACGCTCATTTTACAGCACCTCCGGAGCAAGCGAGATTATCTTCGCGCAACCCATGTCGCGCAACTCACGGGCGACTGGCCCGAAAATGCGTGATCCGACAGGGTTCTTCTTAGCATCAACGATAACGCAGGCACTGTTGTCGAACTTTATATAAGAGCCATCGGGGCGGCGTATGGGATAACCCGTGCGTACGATGATGGCGAGGCATACCTGCCCTTTCTTAATCATGCCTGAGGGCTGCGCTTCCTTTACGGCTACGCGCACCATGTCCCCAACATGAGCGTACTTCTTGCGCTGGCCGAGTACGCGGAAGCAACGCACCCTGCGTGCGCCGCTGTTGTCCGCAACAGCCAGATCTGTTTCTTCCTGAATCATTGCTTGTCCTCCCCTTCCACAACGGCCGCTTCGGGCAGAGCCTTTTCGAGGATCTTGGCCAGACGCCAGCGCTTCTTGCGGCTTAGCGGACGGCATTCCTCTATGAACACAGCGTCACCGACTGTGGCTTCGTTTTTCTCGTCATGCGTATGCATCTTCTTGGCGTCGACCAGCTGCTTCCCGTATAGAGGGTGATGGTACCTGCGTTCAACCAGCACGACAATTGTCTTGTCGCCGCTCTTGCTGACGACCCTGCCCTTGCGGGTCTTGCGCGAACCGCGCCCCTTTGCCGTCTCTGCGGCGGCCAGATCAGCCACCTGTTCCGTATCAGTCATTGTTCTTTTCCTTCCGTTCGCGCAGAACAGTGTGCATGCGTGCGACATCGCGGCGCAACATGCGTATTTTAAGTGGCTGCGTAGATCCGTCCTCCGCCGCCCTTTTGATCCGGCACTTGAGGATCTCCTTCTCGGCGCTCGCTATATGGGCGCGGATTTCCTCGTCTGTGCTCTCGCGGATATGCTTGACTTTCATGCTATAAAACTCCTTAAACTTTCGCGCCCCTTGTTACCATGACGGTGCGTACGCCGAGTTTGGCGGCGGCGAGCCGTAGCGCTTCGCGCGCCTGACTCTCCGGCACTCCAGTCAGCTCGAAGAGCATCGTGCCGGGCAGCACCACTGCCACCCAGAACTCAGGGTTGCCCTTGCCGGAGCCCATGCGCACCTCAATCGGCTTCTTTGACACCGGCTTGTCTGGGAATATGCGGATCCACAACTTGCCGCGACGTTTGAGGCTGCGGTTAATGGATATGCGGCAAGCTTCGATCTGCACGTTGGTTATCCACGCGCGCTCTAGCGTCTTGAGGCCATAATCCCCCTGCGCAAGCTCGGTGTTCGATGTGGCTATTCCTGCGCGGCTGCCACGCTGCACCTTGCGGTACTTTACTCTTTTAGGCATTAGAGCCATGTTGCGGCCTCCTTCCTCTGGTTGTCCTCACAGGCTGGTAGTCTTCCTTCTTGCAGACCCATACCTTGACGCCTATTATGCCCGCCGTGGTGTTTGCTTCGGCGAAACCGTAGTCGATCTTGGCACGAAGCGTGTGAAGCGGCACTTTACCCTCCTTCATCCACTCCGTTCGGGCGATTTCAGCTCCGTTAATACGTCCTGCAGCGTGTATTTTTATTCCATCGACCCCCATGTCCATCGCCACTTTCTGAGCACGCTTCATTGCGCGCTTTAGGGCTACGCGGTGGACAATCTGCTGGGCGATGTTCTCGGCCACGAGCTGGGCGTTGGCATCTGGATCGCGGACTTCCGTGACCTCGACGTATATCTCCTTGCCCGTCTTCTTGGCAAGCTCATCGCGCAGCCTGCCGATGTCCTCGCCCTTGCGCCCCATTACAACGCCTGGGCGGGCAGAATGCACGTTTACGCGAACGCGGTTTGCATAGCGCTCGATCCGGATATCGGATACGGCTGCGTTCTCTAGGCGGCTCATGACCAACTTGCGTATTAGGCAATCCTCGGCAAGAAGATCGCCGAAGGCGCGCTTGTCCGCAAACCAGCGTGAACGCCAGTCTTTATCAACCGATATGCGGAACCCAATAGGATTTACTTTCTGTCCCAAGGCTTACTCCTTACTCTATTCCGTCGCTAATAACCACCATTATGTGGCACGTCTGTTTTTCAATCGGGCTTGCTGAACCACGGGCTCTCGGCCAATAACGGCGCATGCTCGCCCCCTCGTCAAACACGGCCTTGACGATGCGCAGGCGCTCCGCGTCAAGTCCATGGTTATGGCTCGCGTTTGCAGCGGCCGATTTGATCGTCCTGCCCAGCAGGAAAGCCGCCTTGCGCGGGCTGAATTCCGTAACCTTCAGCGCTTCCGCGACGGTCTTACCGACCACCGCGCGGGCGAGATCACGCCCTTTCGACGCCGACATACGGACGTTTTTGCTTATCGCTCTAACTTCCATTTTCTCCGCCTTACTTCGTTACCTTGTCAGTCGTGTTACCGTGCTTGCGGAACGTGCGGGTCGGAGCAAATTCCCCGAGCCTGTGGCCCACCATGTTTTCGGTGATGAATATCGGCAGATGCTGTTTGCCGTTATGAATCGCGAAGGTATGGCCCACGAATTCCGGGACGATCATCGAGCGGCGCGACCAAGTCTTGATAGGCGACTTGCGCCCCGATTTGTTCATCGCCTCGACCTTTTTATACAGACAGTCCTCTACGTAGGGACCCTTTTTAATTGAACGTGCCATATCTCGTTATTTCCTCTTGTCTCTACCCTTGACGATGAACTTGCTGGAAGACTTGCGCGGATTGCGCGTCTTGCCGCCTTTGGCAAGCTGGCCCCAGGGCGAAACCGCCGGACCACCGCCCGAGGTGCGGCCTTCGCCGCCACCCATAGGATGATCGACCGGGTTCATCGCGACGCCGCGCACTGTCGGGCGTATGCCCAGCCAGCGCTTGCGCCCCGCCTTGCCCAGCGACTTGCCAATCGCTTCGCTGTTGCCAACCTGACCTATTGTCGCACGGCACTCTGCACGGAACTGGCGCTGCTCGCCCGAAGGCATCTTGAGCGTCACAAAATCCGCATCACGAGAGAGAACCTGTGCCCCGGAACCAGCAGTGCGGACGACCTTGCCGCCACGACCCGGCGCGAGCTCGACGTTGTGCACCGTCAACCCCAACGGGATCTTTGCGAGAGGGATGCAGTTACCGGTCTTCGCCTCAGCATCAGCGGAGGAAACCACCGTGGCGCCGACCTTCAGGCCTTCAGGCGCAATAATGTAGCGCTTCTCGCCGTCGACATACGCCAACAGTGCTATGTTCGCCGTGCGATTGGGATCGTACTCGATTGCCTGAACCTTGGCTGGTATGTCTATCTTGTCGCGAATGAAGTCGACGATGCGGTAACGGCGTTTGTGCCCGCCACCACGGTGGCGTACCGATATGCGGCCCGCGCTGTCGCGTCCGGCATTGCGCTTGGTTGCTTTTGTCAGGCCGCGCTCCGGCTTGCTCTTTGTAATTTCCTCAAACGACACACCAACGGTAAAACGTTGGCTCGGCGTGTAAGGCTTGTAGTTTTTCATTGCCATTGGATATTGCTCCGTTGATTGGACAGTCCGCCCCCTTACAGGAGATCGATCTTGTCACCTTCCTTAAGCGTCACTATCGCCCGTTTCCATTCGCGGCCACTGACAGTGCGGCGGTTGCGCAGCACTCTTCTCTTCTCTTTCTGGTTCTGCGTGTTGACCGCCAGCACCGTAACGTTGAAGAAATCTTCCACGGCCTTTTTTATCTCGTGCTTGTTCGCAGCCTTTGCCACTTCCAGCATGTAGCGGTTATCGCTCTCCTGCATGGCCATGGCCTTCTCCGTGAACAGCACACCCTTCAATATGTGGTTCTGATGCTTCATTACACTGTCTCCTCTGCCGACTCGCCTGTGAAACGTGGCTTCAAAGCCTCCCAGGCGGCGCGCGTCATTACGATGTCGGGATAGCGCAGCAGATGGTAAACGCTGCAGTTGCGCGATGTCGTCACCTCAACGCCCGGTATGTTGCGGGCAGAGAGGAGAAGATTGTCGTCATACACCGAAACTACGATCAAAGCGGAGGTCGCACCGAGCGCTTTCAGCACACCGACAAGATCCTTTGTCTTAGGTGCGGCCATGCTCAGATCTTCGACTATTTTAAGCGAACCGCTCTCGATACGCTCGCTGAGAGCGCGACGGAAAGCCAGACGCGACACCTTTTTATTGATCTTCTTGGAGAAGTCGCGGGGCTTCGGACCGAAGGCGATGCCGCCACCACGCCATACGGGCGACTGCCTGAGACCAGCGCGTGCGCGCCCCGTGCCCTTCTGCCTCCAGGGCTTCTTGTTGGAACCCGCCACCTCCCCTTTAGAGAGCGTCGATGCCGTCCCGGCGCGTAGAGCCGCCGCGCGCCCCACGATCACGTCGCGTACCGCCTGATCGCCCCTGTCGAGCACCATGAACTCATCGGCGACGTCAACGCCGCCTTTTTCGCTGCCGTCACGGCCAAACATTTTAATAGTTGCCATTACGCCTTCACCGCCTTCTTCTTGATGGCCTTGCGGACGATCAGAAGACCGCCGTTGGGCCCCGGAACCGCGCCGCGCACCAGTATAACATTGTCCTCTGGGCGCACCTGCACGACCTTGAGATTCTGCGTAGTTGTACGCCTTGCGCCCATGTGCCCCGCCATTGGGTGCACTTTCCTCACGCTACCAGGCGACTGGCGCATGCCGATGGAGCCCGGACGGCGCTTTACATGGCCGCCATGGGTCATCGGGCCGCCTTTGAAGCCGTGACGCTTCACAACGCCCTGAAAGCCGCGACCCTTGCTTGTCGCAATAACGTCGACCCAGCCGGCTCCTTCGAAAATGGAGACGTCATACACGTCGCCAGGCTTCGCTTCCTCGCCCGCATCGGCCTGAAACTCACGAAGCACTCGCATGGGCTTCTCAATCCCGGCCTTGGCGCAGTGGCCGACCTCGGCCTTGGAAAGACGCGATGCCTTCTGCTCTGCCCAGCCGAGCTGAACGGAGTCGTAGCCGTCTTTTTCCGCGGTCTTAACCTGCACCACGGGGCATGGCCCTGCTTCGATGACCGTAACGGAGACGCGGACGCCGTCCTTGTCCCACACTTGGGTCATCCCAACTTTTTTACCTATCAAACCTTCCATATCGTGGCACCTCTAAATCTTGATCGTGATATCCACGCCAGCAGGGAGGTTGAGCTTCTTGAGCTCGTCCACCGTCTTGGCCGTGGGTCCCACTATGTCGAGCACACGTTTGTGCGTGCGCATCTCGAACTGGTCCATGGACTTCTTGTCCACATTAGGGCTGCGGTTCACCGTAAACCGCTCTATACGCGTCGGCAGCGGCACCGGCCCGACGACATGGGAACCCGTCCCGCGCGCCGTTTCGATTATTTCGACCACCGCCTGATCCAGAACCCTGTGGTCGTAAGCCTGCATTCTTATTCTTATGCGTTGACTCTGCATTACATCGTTACCTGTTCAATATTGCTTCTTTGACTGCCTGAGGCACCACCGCGAATTGCACGGGCTCCATAGAGTAGGAAGCCCTACCCCGCGACAGCGATCGGATCGCCGTGGAGTACCCGAACAGCTCCGCCAGCGGAACATCGGCCTCGATGGTCTGCATGTCTCCATGCGTTGCCATCTCGCGCACTTGTCCCCGGCGCCCGTTTATGTCGCCCATGAGGTCTCCGGTATACTCCGGAGGTGCCACAAGGGAGACCCCCATTATTGGCTCGAGCAATTCCGGTTTCGCCGCCGTGGCGGCTTCGCGGAATGCCATGATCGCTGCAGTGCGGAACGCCATCTCCGTTGCGGAATCGTTTTCAAGGATCCCTCCTCCGGTGATGCGGACTTTTACATCCTGCATCGGATAGCGAGCCAGCACGCCCGTTATAACCGCATCCTGGACACCCTGCTCGATCGAGGTCCAGAACTCAGGCGGTATGGAGTTGCGGGGTGGCTTGACCTCGATGAGGTTTCCACTGCCCCTCGCCCCCGCCGACACGTGTAGTTCCACGGTCGCCGCCTGACGTTTGCCACCGAATTCGCGATCGAACGTGTGACGTGCGCTCGCTTCCGCGGTGACGGTCTCGTAGTACGAGACCATTGGTTTACCAACATTGGCCGGCACTTTGAACTCCCTAAAAAGCCTGTCCTTAAGGATTTCGAGGTGCAACTCGCCCATGCCGCTCATGATTGTCTGCCCGGTCTCGCCGTCGACCCTCACCCGACAAGTTGGATCCTCGTCTGCAAGCGATTGTAGCGCTTCTTCGAGTTTCTCCTTGTCGGCACGGCTCTTTGGCTCGATTGCCATGAACATCACAGGCTCGGGGAACTCTATTCGGTCAAGCGCTATCTGCGCCTGTTCGGCGCAAAAAGTGTCTCCCGTCGTGAATCCCGCAAGGCCGGCCATCACGCCAATCTCACCGCTGTAAATCGTCTCCACGTCTGTCTGGCTGTTCGAATGCATCCTCAACAGCCGCCCGACGCGCGCCCTCGTCTTCGTTCTCGGGTTGTAAAGGTTCGCCCCCTTCCGGAGCTTGCCCGAATAAACTCTCACGTACAACAGGCGGCCTAGATAGGGGTCTACGGCCACCTTGAAAATCAGCCCGGCAAGAGGTTCGTCGTCGCTAGTTTCACGCGTTGCCGCGGCTCCGGTTCTCGGATCCTCGCCTGTGACAGGCGGAACATCCAACGGCGATGGTAAATAGCGCACCACTGCATCAAGCAACGGTTGGACTCCCTTGTTCTTTAGCGCCGTGCCGCAAAGCACGGGCACCATCTTGCCGGACACTGTTGCCCGGCGCAAAGCCGCATAAAGCAAATCCTCTCCCGGCTCTTCTCCGGAGAGATAGACGTCTGCCAGCTCCTCATCCAGCTCAGCTATCGCCTCTATCATGGAAGCCCTAGCCGCCTTAGCCTTGGTCAGCATATCAGTGGCAATTTCGTCCACTCCGGGATGCTCCCCAAGATCGTCTGTCAGGTAAGTCACAGACTTCATCGTAACCAGATCAACCGCCCCGCTGAACGCATCCTCCGCTCCTATCGGCATCTGAACTGGCACTGCGTTGGACTTGAGCTTTTCTCTGATCTCGTCAACCACGCGCTCGAAATCAGCGCCTATGCGATCCATCTTGTTGATGAATGCGAGCCGCGGCACCTTGTAGTGATTCGCCTGCCTCCAGACGGTTTCAGACTGCGGCTGGACTCCGCCAACCGCGCAGAAAACACCCACCGCGCCATCCAGCACACGCAACGCGCGTTCCACTTCGACCGTGAAGTCCACGTGGCCCGGCGTGTCGATCAAGTTCACCTGCCTGCCCATCCACTCGCAGGTGGTGGCAGCGGATGTGATCGTGATCCCGCGTTCGCGCTCCTGTATCATCCAGTCCATCGTGGCAGTGCCTTCATGCACCTCCCCGAGTTTGTGGACAATACCCGCGTAGTAGAGAATCCTCTCCGAAACCGTCGTCTTCCCGGCGTCAATGTGGGCTATGATTCCGATGTTGCGAACATCGCAAAGCTCATGCATGCGGCCAGCGTCCTGCGTGCCGCCCTTGCTCTTGCCCTTATTTGATGTTACGTCGGTGCTCACAGTGAAAGAAATTAATTTATCGGCCGGAAAGCCAATGTTGGTTTGATTGTCAAAGAACTACTGCCCACCCTCTTCGAGCGGACTTCCCCGGCAGCACCCGCCACTGGGGAGAAAACCACAGACGCCGCAAAGCGCGGCGCCGGAAACTCAACTACCAAGCATAATGCGCAAAGGCCTTGTTCGCCTGAGCCATCTTATGCGTGTCGTCGCGCTTCTTTATAATATTACCCTGATTGTTGTACGCGTCGAGAATCTCAAGAGCCACCGCTTTGGGCATTCCAACACCGCGGCGCCCTGATGCGTATGTGGACAGCCAGCGCAAGGCGAGCGCGAGCTGACGGTTTGGTTTGATCTCCACAGGAACCTGATATGTGGAACCTCCAACGCGGCGGCTCTTGACCTCCACGCGGGGCTTCATGTTGTTCACTGCCTTGCTGACCACCTCTAGAGCGTCTTCTCCTTCGACCTTGCGGCCGATTTCGTCAATCGCACCATACACAATACGCGCGGCCGCGGTTTTTTTGCCGTTGCGCATCATGTAGTTGATCATGCTGGCAACCATCTCGCTGCCATATTTTGTGTCGGCTTGGGGCGGACGCTTATTTGACTTTCTTTTTCTGGACATCTCTTACGCTGCTCCGATTATTTCGCCGCCGCCTTGCCGCGCTTCACACCATACTTCGAACGACCGCGTTTGCGCCCGTTGACGCCGAGACAGTCCAACGTGCCGCGCACGACATGGTAACGAACACCGGGAAGGTCGGCCACACGGCCGCCGCGGACGAGCACTACGCTGTGCTCCTGAAGGTTGTGACCTTCGCCGCCGATGTAGGCTGTGACTTCGTTTCCTGTGGTCAAACGCACACGGCAAACTTTGCGCAACGCCGAGTTAGGTTTCTTGGGCGTCTGCGTCTTGACAAGCAAACACACTCCGCGCCTCTGCGGGCAATTTTTCAACGCGGGCGACTTGCTCTTTTCTTTAAGAGAAGTACGTCCTTTTCTGACAAGCTGATTGATAGTAGGCATAGAAATAGTGATCCTTTTATTCGCAAGGAGTTCTGAATTTACCACAACCCAACCCGCGATTGCAAGCCCAAAATTTTAAAAATTTATTTTCTGTTGAAAACACTCGATTCATGGCAGGCTATCCACCCTGCGATGAATGCTGCCTGCAGGCGACGAACAGCATCGGAGAAGTGTACGTGATCACAGTACAGCTCCTTTCCGCAGTTCAGCGTGAAGGTGTACAGGTCGAGAACCGGTACGCCTGCCGAAGCCATCACTCGGGCGGCGATTTTATTGTAGGCAACGACGTCATGGGAGTATCTGAAAAAACTTTTGCTTATGGCATTGTGGACTTTTTCTTCGCACGGCGTAGTGCTTATCCAGATCATCGGAAGACCTATCGAGGCAGCGGTATGCACTATTCCTTCCAGGTTTTCAGAGTATTTCTCCTCAGGGATCTGCTTTGCACCGGTAAGGGGGTTTGTCTTTACATCATGAAGACCGCAGTTAACCATCAGCAAGTCGGCGTCAAAACCGCCTGTTGAAGCTTTTGCCCTCATATACGCCAGCACGTTCGAGGAATCCCCGCCGTTCGCGCCCAGTGCCGAGTCCAGATCCTTCAACGCGGCATCCATGCCCCCTTTGCGGGAATAGTCTGCGGTTCCGCGCAGATACTCCTCAAGATATGGTCCGTAGTGTATCGAGATGCTGTCGCCTATCAAAAATATTCTCATTCACTAGGGACGTGTTATTTCGATGGCGACGCTGTCACAGGATTCTAACGCCCCGGGCTTATCCACGGTAACGGTGACGTTTTTGATCCCGCCAATTGATAAGATAGCCTCAGCTATATGCTCCGCGAGAGCTTCTACAAGGAAAAAAGTTGAAGAACTGGCAACGGCGACAGCGCGGTCGCGGATCCGGCGGTAGTCTATTACGTCCGCGAGATCGTCACTGCCGCCGCCTGCGGAGGTGTCGCAGAACGCTATAATGTTAACGACTACCCGCCGCGGTGCCAGTCGTTCTCGCGGGAGCACTCCGAGAACGGCTTCGACCTCGAGATTTCTGATAATGATTTTATCCATGATTTCCTATTGTGCAAAACGGCCAGACTTGGTATAATTTGTTACCTTACAAAAGAAAATAGATCAGGCATATGCCCACCAAACAACTTGGTATGTTACCATGACTGCGAACTACGTTACAATGAAGAATTCAGACCATAAGACACCCGGTTTCACAATAATTGAGCTTTTGGTTGTTGTGACCATCCTTATTATTTTGATGGGGATTTTCGTTCCCAAAGTTGGCAGCATGATGGCTAAAGCCAAGGAAAATCAGTGCAGAAACAACCTCAAACAACTGCATACCGCTTTCATAAGCTATACGACAGACCATGATGGCCACTATCCTAGGCGGTTTGCTGACGAATGGTATGATTACCAAGAGGGCGTTTTTACATGGCACAACGGCTGGGTGTCTTGGGCAAACGGGCAATTGAACTGGAAAGAAATAAACGATCCCTGGAAAAAGAATCCGGGCACTTCTCACTCCGATGAGATGCGCGACGACCTTGGAACCGGCAACGTTTCGAAATTCTGCGTGGAAAACGGGGAGCTATTTCCATATATGAACAAGTCCTTAAAACATTATGTGTGCCCAATTATGGCTGCCAAAAAGAAGGACGCAAAAGTATCCGTATACAGAACATACGCGATGGGCAACCGATTCGCGTCATCGACAGGGGTCAGAAACAATTTCAACGGAGCAAAAACATTGCTTTTCTCTGAAATCGTGCCGACGAGCACAGAGTCAGAATCAGAAAACCGCGTCAAGTGGTCGTTCGATTCTAACCGTAAATTGAGCCGGAGCAAGGAGCCGGGGCGCAGGCAGGGTGACTGTTGCCTCAACCCCAAGGACGAAACCGGCGGAGAAGATTTCATAGCATACGATTTGTACGACACAACCCTGACCGATGACGAGAGTTACGGAATTCATGATGTAGGATCGGGCGGCAAGGGGGCGTTGGCTGTCTTTTTGGATGGGCACATCGAAATGGTGTTTTCACGTACGCCAAATAAGAAACTGAACACCGCATATTATTACGTTAGAGGCCAAGACCCATACCTTGAGGACTGAACGTAAAAGTATTATGGCATAAGCAATCGACATGCGGTGGATCCGCTACTCGATAATTTATTATGGGCATTTGAAAGGAATTTGCAATAAACATGGCAAACCAAAAGAAATCGTCGTCGAAAACTGCTGGTAATCGCAGCGGGAAGACCACAAAAAAAGCAATTACAGCGGTAAAATCCAAGGTTCCTGCGAAGACAAAACCAGAAACAACGACAAAAAAGGCGACTCAGGCTAAAGCACCCAAAAAGACCAAGGATGAAAAGCCGACGAAGTCGACGTCAAAAACCGCCGCAAAGACAAAGAAGGCAGAGGTGGTGAAGCCCGAACCTAAGACAAAGAAGGTGGCGAAGCAGCCGGTTGACAATGCCGTGACCAAAGTAAAGGCGGCGGACAAGTCCAAAGCAAAGTCCAAAAACGAAACAAAGGCTGCCACTGATATTAAGCCGGTCACTAAACCCGCCAAGAAGACCAGTGTGAAGAAAGAGGAAGTCAAGCCTGCCGGCAAACGAAGCACAGCGAAGCCGAAGGTTGATGATATTCTGGACGAGCTTGACGAGTTTTTGGACGTCGACGAACCTTCCGAAGAGAGCATAAATGAAGACTGGGAAGACACCGATGATCAGATTGAAGACCCGGAGAAGGACGAACCCTCGCCGGAAGAGCTGGTTGCAGATGAAACTGAAATAGAAGAAGATCTTCAAAACCTCAATGTGGACGAACTTGTCAAGACGGTTGGCAGACAATCCCGGGACAGCGAGGACGATGAGGATGACGACGAATTGTTCGGAGACATGCTTCCGGCGGCAGAGGGCGACGAGGACGAGGACATACCCGCGTACACGACTAACGCCGGGGATTACGACCCATACTCTTTCGACCTCCCCGAACAGGCCAGTGCCGATCCAGACGTTCCATCGCTCAGGATGCAGCGCGAAGAGCATTCGGAGAAGTTGCGCGAGCTAGTGAAGGTAGCCGAGAGCAAGGGGTTCATAACAAACGACGACCTCAACGAGATCCTCCCCCCTAGCCTGATCAAGGACACCGATATCGAGATCTACCTCGCCGAGCTTAATTCACTGGGCATTGATATCATAGACGCCTCTGAGGTAGAAGCCTATAAAGCGGAACTCGAGACGCAGTCGCCGGGTGCGTCCCACGCCGGGAAACTTGATTTCTTCGACGACCCAATCCGCATGTACCTCCACCAGATGGGGCAGGTGCCACTGCTTACACGTGAGCAGGAGGTGGACATCTGCATGAGGATAGAGCAATCCGAAAAGATCGTCCGCGACACCTTCAACCGCTTTGGGTTCGCCCCGCGCATGTGCATTGAGCTTATTGAACAGGTGGAAGAAGGCGTGGAGCGCTTTGACCGCGTCGTTACGGACAAATACGTCGATAGCCGAGACGAGTACATGAAGCACTTGCCCAAGCTGAAGTCGGATCTCGAGAAGCTCTCGGTACGCATGGCGAAGAACGCTAAGCTCGTTACATACCCCGGCAAATCAAGCCAAGCGGAACACCAAAAGCGCCTTAAGCAACAGGAGAAGTACCGCGAGGAATTCTCCAACCTGTTTCTGGAGTTCAACTTCAAACAGAAGATGATTGAAAATCTCGCGCTCAAGGCAGAGGAGGACATCTTCAAGAAGTACAGGTGGTTGAATGGCGAGATTACGCGCCTGCAAAAACAGCGTAAAAGCAAACGCCGCGACGACCAGATCGCCTCATGCGCCAGTGAAATGGAGACCATGGCGGAAGAGTTCTACATGTCGGGCGAGGAGTTCGTAAAAGAATTCCAGCAGCTCCGTGCCGCATTGCGCGAAGGCCAGAAGGCGAGAACCGAGATGGTGGAGGCAAACCTGCGTCTGGTGATTTCCATCGTGAAGAAATACATGAACCGCGGGCTATCCTTTCTTGATCTTATTCAGGAGGGCAATACCGGACTCATGAAGGCGGTCGAGAAATTCGAATACCGCAGAGGCTACAAATTCTCCACCTACGCCACGTGGTGGATACGCCAGGCGGCAACGCGCGCTATAGCCGACCAGGCTCGAACGATACGAATCCCAGTGCACATGATCGAGACGATCAACCGTCTGTTGAGATCTCAGAAAAAGCTCGTGCAGGAACTCGGGCGCGAACCAACATACGAGGAGGTCGCAGCAGAGATGGACATGCCCGTCGACCGCGTGCGCTCCGTCTTCAAAATGGCGCAGCAGCCGATTTCGCTACAAAGCACCGTCGGCGAAGGCGAAGACGCCCATTTTGGCGACTTCCTGCCCGACACCTCTGCAGAAAATCCGTCGGAAATGACCGCTTACAGCATGCTGCGTGAAAGACTCCAAGAAGTGCTGGGCACCTTGACCGACCGCGAACGCCAAGTACTCGACCACAGGTTCGGGCTCACCAACGGCTACTCCCGCACGCTGGAGGAAGTCGGCAAGGAATTCAATGTGACAAGAGAACGCATCCGCCAGATCGAGGCGAAAGCGTTGCGGAAACTCCGCCACCCCACCCGCATCAGGAGGCTAGACGGCTTCCTGGACTCTTCAAAGTAATGGGGAATGCCGCATGCGGCGGGACAGACATCCACCGCATCTCCGGCTGGCAACGCGGAAGTGGACCGCGATTGTAATCCACGGCAACCAATAAACAGAGGACAATAATAAAATGGAATCAACCAATGAGAACATTGTCGCCGAGATGACCGAAGCGGCGAGCACAGCGGCGACTGCTGTCAAAAATGTCGCAGAGGACGCGGCTGAAGCCACGAAAGACATCGCAATAGCCGCAAAAGAAGAGATTGGCGACATGGTAGAAGCCGGCGCGGAGATGGCCGAAGATGCCGTGGCGGCAACAAAGGAAGGAATGGAAAACATTGCGGAGTCCGCGGCGGATCTAGTTCAGGGTTCCTCGACAACAGAAGAACCGGCGCCTTTGGCGGATGATGGACAAATTTCCGAATCCAACACAAAAATCATCGGGATCGCCATTGCGGCTGTAGCCGTCATCGCCGTCATTGTCGCACTCGCGAAAAAACGCGGCTGCAGCAAAAAGTCCAACGGATCAAAAGGCAATGAATCCAAGGGCGAAGGCACGAAGGGCGATCCCAACCTCGTAGAAATATATGTGGGCAACTTGAGCTACGATATGAACGACGCCCAGTTGCGCAAAGAGTTTGAGCGCTTCGGAGTCGTCAAGACGGCGCGCGTGATAACCCACCGCACAAGCGGTAAGTCAAAGGGCTACGGCTTTGTGGAGATGCCCCATCGCAAGGAAGCCCTGATTGCCATCAAGGCGCTTGACACAACGGACGTCATGGGCAGGCGCATACGCGTCAATGAGGCTCGCGCAAACACGCGCCCCTCCGAAGACTAACAAATTATTACCTAGAGCCCGCGGGGAAAATCCACCGCGGGCTTATCCTCTTTTCTTATAATTGATGTACAAAACACATAACATACGCCCAGTACTCATGGACCGCTATAACGACCAAGACGGCCACGGATGGGCACCGCGCCGGGAATACGGGAGAAAGCCCGAAATAAAAGGCGAAACGGACTCTTCTGGCAATTACCGCAACGACAACGTCTGGAGAAGCGCCCGCGCGAACACACGCCACAATGACGGCTTCAAAAAACCGTGGGAGAGATACGGCGGCGGCAGTGGCAGGCGCGACGATACACGCGGAGGCGGCCGTGAAGGCGGCGGCTTCAAAAAGCCGTGGGAAAAACGCGACAGCGGATTCGAACACGGCACAGGCGGCGACGGTCGCGACCGCGGAGATCGCGGCGGATTTCAAAAACCATGGGAAAATCGTGACGGCGGGGATCGCGGCGGATTCAAGAAGCCATGGGAAAGGCGCGATAGAGGATTCGAACGCACCAAACGCGACGATCGCGGCGGTTTCAGGAAACCGTGGGAAAAACGCGGGGGAGGATTCGAACGCGATGTAAACGACAACCGCGACGGTGGCGATCGCGGCGGTTTCAGGAAACCGTGGGAAAAACGAGATGGCGGATTCGAGCGCGGCCGACGTGATGACAGCCGCGAAGATCGAGGCGGTTTCAGGAAACCGTGGGAAAAACGAGATGGCGGATTCAAGAAACCCTGGGAAAGACGCGAGGAAGGATTAGCCCCAAGCAGTGACACTCAAGCGCCTGTAGAGCGCGCTCAGAAAGCGCCGGACGCACCAGAAGGCGAGTTGCTTTTTGGACGCCAGCCAGTGCGCGAAATGCTCCGTGGCGGGCGCCGGATCGTGAAACTCATGATCATAGGCGACAACGTCAAGGAAAGCGACGAGATAAACGAGATAAGAAAAACTTGCGAAGAACGCGGGATCAAAATCGAGCAACACAAGAAGAGCTCGCTGGACAGCTGGCTCAACTCGGCTAACCACCAGGGAGTAGTAGCTGCATGCGAGGAATACCCGTATGCGGAACTCGACGAAATTCTCGCAGCGATGGAGGCCAGGGACGGGAACGCCCTCATGGTCATACTCGACCACGTCGTCGACCCGCAGAATCTGGGATCGCTCATGCGCACATGCGAAGCGGCCGGCGTGCTCGGGGTCGTGATTCCCAGCGACCGCGCGGTCGGGGTGACTCCCGCGGCGGTGCGCGCTTCGGCGGGCGCGGCGGAACACCTGCTGATTTCCAGAGTGCCCAATCTGGTGAGCGTCATAGAGCGCCTCAAAGCCATGAACGTGTGGACAACAGGTCTGGAAGCTATTCCTGAGTCGAAATCTTACACCGAAATCGATTTCAAGGGCAAGGTTTGCATCGTGATCGGCAGCGAGGGGCATGGCCTCAGCACGCCAGTCCGAAAACAGTGCGACAACCTTGTGCGACTGCCCATGTTCGGAAAAGTGTCGTCGCTGAACGCGGGCGTAGCGGGTGCCATAGCTCTCTACGAAGTGCTTCGCCAGCAGGGTGCCTAGACATGGCTGGAGCGTTCTCAGTCCTTAAAACACAGCAAGTCATGCCAGACAGCCGCTACACGGCGCGTCGCGGCAGACTCCAGACCGCGCATGGGCCGGTGGAAACGCCGGCCTTCATGCCCGTCGGGACGCAGGGGACTGTGAAAACGCTGGAACCACGGGATCTCCGCGACCTCGGCGTGGGCATGATCCTTGCCAACACCTACCACCTGCTGCTGCGTCCCGGGAATGAAGTGATGCAGGAGTGCGGCGGGCTGCACAAGTTCATGGCATGGGAAGGGCCGATACTGACCGACAGCGGCGGCTTTCAGGTGTTTTCGCTGGGGCATCTGCGTAAGATACGCGATGACGGCGTGGAGTTCCAGTCGCACATCGATGGAACGGCGTTCTTCATGGGGCCGAAGGAATCAATGGAGACGCAGCGGATTCTGGGGTCGGATGTGGCAATGTGCTTCGATGAATGCATCCCCTACCCCGCCACGCTTGAATACGCTTGCAAATCAGTTGATAAAACACTATTATGGGCGTCACTTTGTGCTTCACAGGAAAGGGCTTGCGGCCAGCTTCTCTTCGGCATAGTCCAAGGCGGAATATACGGGGAGTTGAGGGAAAAATGCGCGCGAGGTCTTGTCGGAATCGGATTCGACGGTTACGGCATAGGCGGAGTGAGCGTGGGCGAGCCCCAGAATGTGTTGATCAAGGGAGTTGAGGACAGCACGATCCATCTTCCTGAAGACAGTCCCCGGTATCTGATGGGGGTTGGCGACAGGTTGCAGATTGTGGAGGCCGTGGCAAGAGGCGTGGACATGTTCGATTGCGTCATCCCGACGCGTCACGCGCGCAACGGCTCGGCCTTCATAAGCAATGGTATGTTGCAAGTCAAGGCCGGCCGGTACAAGCAGGACACGCGTCCAGTGGAGGAAGGCTGCGAATGCGAATGCTGCCGAAACTTCACCAGAGCGTACGTGCGGCACCTGCTCAACGCTGGAGAAATCCTTGGGGTGCGCCTGCTCACACTGCACAACATACACGTTTATATGGCCTTCATGCGGAGGCTGAGGCAATCCCTCGAAGACGGAACTTTCGAAGAATTCAGAACTAAAACCACAATGGAGCTGAGCGCGGACATGGCCTCTTGAGAGGTGCGGAAAACCAAAGCCAGCGATAAGGACACGAAGACAAATGAACCACGACTTACAGTTATTCCAAGTAGCCCAGGCGGCGGCGCCTGCAACCACAACACAGACAGCGGCGCCAGCCGGTGCCGGAGATCAGCCACCGGCATCCTCCATGGGAGCCTTGGGTTCGTGGTTGCCGCTGATTCTTATATTCGCAATCATGTACTTCATCATGATCCGCCCCGCGCAACGCAAAGAGAAAGAGCGCAAACAGGAGATAATGGCAATGACCGCAGGAGCCAGAGTTCTCTTCGGAGGCGGAATCATCGGAACCATCGTAGAGGTCAAGGACGCCACCTTCAAGATAGAAGTCGCCAAAGGCGTAACGCTTGAGGTTGCAAAGGGCTCCGTGCAACGCAAGATCGACGCGGAAGCCTCCGTCTCGATGGATGACGCTCGGCAGTAATCCGATCCGCTAAAAGACGGGTAGAAGACGTCTGGCAGAAGTCTGGCTTTATTAGACGTTGTAGAGGGTGATAAGGAAATGAATTCAAAATCAAAAAGGCACTGGCGGGGGCGGATAGACACCATTGTATTCTCTGCCCCTGTCTTGATGCGGCACACCTCTAAATAAAATCTTCCAAACAAACTAAGACCATAAAGTATATCGCTAAGGACAAATACAAGAAATGAATTCGAAATCCATGTGGCAGTGGCTGGTGCTCATAATCATCGTAGCCTTTTCTGTGGCGCTCACAATCCCCCCTAAAGACAAGATTCGGCTGGGGCTGGACCTCAAGGGTGGATCGAGCTTCACGCTGGAGCTGGACAAGACCGCCATCGAAACTACGGTTCGCGAGCGCGCTCTTCAGGGAGACACTGAAGATGAAATCCAGAGGCGTATCGATGAAACGATGAAAACCGCCGACGACACCGCCGTCGAGATCATCCGCAAGCGCATCGACTCTCTGGGCACCGAGGAACCAGTCATCACAAAGAGCAAAAAAGGGCGCATTTACGTACAGATCCCCGGCGCGACGGAAGAAAAGCGCCGCGAAGCCGGCGAGCTGATACGCAGCGTGGCGTTTCTCGAGTTTCGCCTAGTAAGTACGCGCTCCCAAGAACTCTCCGCGGGGCTCCTGGCTCAGGGCTCTGCTCCTCAAGGGTACAAAACAGAGGTAATAAACGGCCAGAACTACTACATTCGCGACCCATCCGTTGAGGCTCCCGCCTATGCGTCCGAACTATTCAACTTTGGCAACCCTCCCCCTGGATATGTGTTCATGCTGGAGAAGGTAAGCATAGATGGCCGCGAGGCTTTCCACCCGATTTTCGTCGGCCGCCGCCCGCTTCTCACAGGAGACACGCTCAGCCGCGCTGGCACTCAGATGGACGCCATTGGCCGCAATATGGTCACACTGTCTTTCAACGCAGAAGGCACCGCTAAATTCGCCGAGATTACGACAAAATACGGTCCGGGAGGATCTGCAAACCGCGGCTCCCGCGAAGGACGTCAACTTGCAATCATACTTGACGGCATTGTCGAATCCGCGCCTGTCATAAACGAAGCAATCAGCGGTGGCAACGCAGTGATAAGCGGCGACTTCTCCACCGCGAAAGCAAGCAGCCTCCGCAACGTGCTAAACATCGGCGCCATGCCCGCTCCCCTCAAACTGATCAGCCAGCATAACGTCGACCCGACACTAGGAAGGGATGCTGTAGAAGGCGCCACGAAGGCCATTATCGTAGGTTTCGGAGCTGTTTTGCTGTTTGTGATTTTCTACTACCGCCGCCTCGGCGTCGTGGCGGGCATCGCGCTTATTCTCGATCTGATTCTTCTGCCGGCATGCGCGATAATCACATCCGGCTTCCTAGGGCTGTTCGCTAGCGACGCCACCATCTCGGGAGGAACGGCGCTAAAGCTGCCGGTTCTGACTTTGCCGGGTATAGCCGGCATCCTGCTGACCATCGGCATGGCTGTTGACGCCAACGTGCTTATCTACGAGCGCACCAGAGAAGAGCAGGAACGCGGCCGCTCGCCGTACCAGTCGATAATGGCAGGCTATGATCGCGCATTCCTTGCGATTTTCGATGGCAACCTGACCACCGTTATCACAGGTGTCATCCTGTTTATCTACGGCACTGGCCTCATCCGCGGTTTCTCGGTCACACTAATCGCGGGCATCGTGGCCAGCATGTACACAGCCCTTGTCGTTACAAAGATGATCTTCAAGGCCACAGTGAAGGAAAGCCGCACCGAGCCCATCACGATGATGTCCTTCCTCCCTGAAGATCTGAACATACCCTTCTACAAGTATTTCAAAAAATTCGGCATCTTCATCGTGGCATTGATTGTGGTGACTCTGGGAATCACAATCGTGCGCGGAGTAAAAAATCCGTCGGATGTCTTCGCGGTGGACTTCACAGGCGGGGCAAAGCTGACCTTTGAAGTAGAAAATCCGGAAAAAGCTCCCCTCGAATATATTCGCAATGCGCTCAGCGCTGCCGATATAAAAGACGCAGATCCGCAGTACCAGACTCTGATTGCAAAAGCAACCTCACCCGAGGATAACTCCGCCAGTAATGAAACCCCAGCCGTAGATGAAGTGGCTTCCGCAGAAGAAAACACGCCTGAGGTCGAACAAACAGCAGAAGTGGCAACGGTTGCTCAGGACAAGGAAAAGACCTTGCTTGAGATAAAGTTGCCGGTCGCGGATAACTACGACGAAAAACAGATAAATGAGGAAGTTTTGGCGGCTCTGGCAAAAGCGCCCGAACTTCAAGGAGCCAAATTCAAACCAGAGGGAGAGGCGGAATTCATCGGCTCCCAGATCGGCGCGGAGATGCGCAAAAGCGCTCTTATAGCCATAACGCTTTCGACCATCGCAATGCTGATCTACATCACGCTCAGGTTCGAGTTCGGATTCGCAATTGGCGCCATAGTTGCGCTCGTGTGCGACGTTCTCGTGACGGTCGGCGTGTTCGGCGCGCTGGGCTTCCAGTTTGACCTCACAATCGTCGCGGCGCTGCTGACTATAGTTGGGTACGGCGTGAACGACACGATAGTGCTATTCGACCGTATTCGTGAAGAACTCAGAAAAGACCAGAAGATGAGCTTCCTGGAGCTCACGAACAAGTGCGTCAACCTCACGTTGAACCGCACGATCCTGACATCAACGTCCACGATGCTCACCGTCATGGCACTCATAATCTTCACCACAGGCAATATATACGGCTTCGCAGTCTGCATAATGATTGGTCTCGTGGAGAGCACATTCACTACTATATTTGTGGCTTCGCCGGTCATGCTGGCGTGGTATCGCAACAAGAGCCCTGACTTGTCGGGCAAAAAACAATAAGGAGCAGATCCAAATGACAACAGCAGTAATCGTAGCAGCGGGTAAAAGCGAGAGAATGGGAGGCCAGATAGACAAAGCCTTCCTCACACTTGGCTCAAAACCGGTCATCGCCTATTCGATGATGGCGTTCGAGGCGTGCCCGGACGTGGATGCGATTGTGCTGGTTGTCCGCAAGGAGCAGCTCATCGCGACAAGAGGCGTCGCCCAGATGTTTGGTTGCCACAAAGTGACGGCCATAGTCGCGGGCGGCTCATCGCGCCAGGCATCGGTCAGCAACGGTCTGGCGGCCTGCGATCCCGATACTACCATCGTTTGCGTACACGACGGCGCACGCCCGTGCGTCAAGCCCGAACTCATCTCGGAGACGATCAAAGGCGCCAAACGGCACGGCTCGGCCGTCGCCGCCACGCGTGTTACCGACACCGTCAAACACGTGGAGCGCGGCCAGACCGTCACCTACACGCTCGACCGCGCCAAAATCTGGACCGTGCAGACCCCGCAGACGTTTAAGTTCGACCTGCTCAACCGCGCGCTCAAACAGGCGGTGGCCGAGAATGCAACCTTTACCGACGAGGCTTCCGCGGTTGAACACATCGGGGAAAGGGTTTACCTCGTACCCACCGAATTTCCCAACATAAAGATCACGGTAACCGGAGATCTCACCGTCGCAGCCCTGCTGCTGGGAATCTAGCCGATGGGACCCAACACACCCCACTGAATTAATGGAAAAAAAGTTTGCTGTACTCGGTGATATCCACTCGAACATAGACGCCCTGAACGCTGTTGTCGAGGATGCGCGCTCGCGCTCTGCCACTGACTTTATATGCGTTGGCGACATCGTCGGCTACAACGCTTCTCCAAACGAATGCGTCGATCTCATTAGAGAACTCGACTGCTTCACTGTGCGCGGAAACCACGACCACTATTGCGCTTACGATGAATCTCTTGACGACTTCCATCCCATGGCGGCAAGCGTCATCGCGTGGACCAGAAGGCAGCTGGTGGGCGACCGTGCGCAATGGCTAAAAGGCCTGCCACTCCAGGCCTTTTTTCAGGGACTCACTATCGTTCACAGCACGCTCGACATGCCAGAAAGATGGGGCTATGTGTTCGACACCATAGAAGCCGAAGCTCATTTTTTCTACCAGAACACACAGCTCTGCTTCCACGGCCACACGCACGTGCCCGTCGTTTTCCAAAAACACGGCTCCATCGTGGAACGCATTGACCAGGCAAACACGCATATATCTCTCGGACGGAAATATTTCATCAACACCGGCAGCGTCGGACAGCCGCGCGACAACGACAGCCGGGCATCATATTGTATATACGATCCCGCTAAACGGGAAATACAGTTCCACCGCGTCGAATACGACGTAAAGGCGGCACAGGAGAGAATTCGCAAAGCCGGACTCCCTGAGCGCCTTGCACAGAGAATCGCCGTAGGGCGCTAAGCACAGTAACACGTCAACGCACACACTAATCAAGGTAGAGAACCAGAATGAATGTAAAACAAATTGCATGTTTCGCAAAGAACTTCATTTATATGGCAGGTCTGTTTATGTTGCCGTTCACCTTCAACGGCTGCGGAGGCAGCGATGGCGGAGGCGCATCGGGTGATGTTGGCGACAACAACCCCGATCTGGTGGTCTGCATGGGAGACAGCATCACATCGGGCTACAACAGCCTTGGAGATCCATACCCCTCTCGCCTCGCGGTGATGTCTGGTAAAACCGTGCTCAATTTCGGTGTTCCAGGTGTCCAAAGCAACTATGGAACCAGCCTCATAGGCTCCGTTATAAACAGGAAACCCGGCTATGTATTCATTCTGTACGGGTCTAATGACGCCATCAAGGGCGTAGACCCTGATATAACAAAACAGCACCTCCGCTACATCGTATCCACTTGTAAAGCGAACAGATGCATCCCAATACTTGCCACCCCCCCTAAGATGATATTGGGGCACATGATATATGATGGAGCCGCATCAGCCACCGCCGCATCCATACGCGAACTCGCCAAGGAGGAAGGCGTCGCACTAGTCGATCTTTACTCCGCCTTCGGAGACGGAACCAAGTACCTGAACCCAGAGGACGGCCTTCATCTCTCCGATGAAGGCGGCGATTTTATCGCCAAGAAATTCAACTCGAAACTCTAACCGCTCGTCGCACTGGAGTTGCAAACCGCACACACAACCAGCAAACAATAGTAGACAGTCATGCCTTATTCAGCAACCCCCAAACGATACGAAACCATGCAGTACCGCAGATGCGGGCGTTCCGGCCTTAAACTACCAGCTGTCTCGCTTGGCTTCTGGCAGAATTTTGGCGGAGAACGTCCATACGAAACAAGCCGCGCTATCGCACGCGCCGCTTTCGATCTCGGCATAACACACTTTGATCTTGCAAACAACTATGGCCCTCCTCCAGGGTCTGCGGAAGAAACGTTCGGCAAGATTATGATCGACGATTTCCGGCCGTACCGCGACGAGATGATAATTTCCACTAAGGCCGGCTATACCATGTGGCCCGGGCCGTACGGGGATTTTGGTTCACGCAAATACCTCCTGGCGTCGCTGGATCAAAGTCTTAAACGAATGGGACTCGAGTACGTTGACATCTTCTACTCACACCGCTTCGATCCCGAAACTCCTTTAGAGGAGACCATGGGCGCTTTAGCCTCCGCTGTCAAAAGCGGCAAAGCCATATATGCGGGCATCTCGTCATACTCGCCGGAAAAAACGCGCGAAGCCTCCGAGATTTTGAAATCTTTTGGCACACCATGCCTCATACACCAGCCGTCTTACAGCATGCTCAACCGTAAAATAGAATCAGGGCTGCTCGACGCGACAGAGGAAACAGGCATGGGCGTGATCGCCTTCTGCCCCCTTGCGCAAGGTCTTCTCACTCCGCGGTTCGCATCCGGCAAGATCCCCGAAGACTCGCGAGTCGCCCGTAATGAAGGTCTTCGTAAGCAACTTACACCCGAATTGCTCGGCAAACTGGCAAAGCTCGACAAGCTCGCCAAGAAACGCGGTCAGACCCTGCCCCAGCTCGCCCTGACCTGGATACTGCGGGACGCGCGGCTCACATCGGCGCTTGTAGGCGCCAGCAGCGTCACGCAAATCACAGACAACGCCGCGGCGGCTTCGGCACCCCAGCTCTCGCAATCGGAAATCGATGCAATAGAGAAAATCCTCGCCAGCGACTGAACAACGTGAAATGCCCGAACTCGCGACCAAACAGCCAGATGCCCCAAAAACCGGAATAAGAGGCAAACGCCGAGGCGCGGGCATAAATGCCGCCCTCGCGGTTCTAATCGCGTTTGCGGTTCTGGTGGTCTCTAATATCGCATCCTCGCGGCTTTACGTGCACCAACACTTCGACAACACCGTCGCTGGCGGACTCTCGGCCGACACGCTGGAGATACTGAAAAACTTTCAGGGCGAAATCCGCATGACGTCCATCTTCGAAAGCACGCACCCTTACAGGCGAGCTGCGCGAACCCTGTTGCATGAATATGCCGAGGCATCAACACTGATCCCTGGCCTGAAAATAACAGCGCGCTCGCTCGACGCCAACCACGACGTGATCGCAGTGTCAGAGGTGATGCACAAGTTCAACCCTGAAATCAATTCTATAATTGTGGAATACGGCCACGAGCATCGCGTCATGTCGGAGTTCGACTTGACCGCCCCTCTTGAAGAACCGGTCTGGACCGAGGGCTCTGCCCAAACAGGCGACGCATCGAGATTTATGGGAGAGCGAGCCTGCACCGCCGCCATTGCACAGATATTAAACCCGGTCCAATCGTCCGTTTATTTTCTCGTTGGCCACGGAGAGTACGACATCCGAGACCATCACCATATCACCGGCGCCTCGTCCATTGCGCAGTCTCTGATCGCCAACGGACTCTCTGTCAAATCTCTAGATTTCGGGCAAACGCAGCGGATACCGGAAGATTGCGACGTGCTGGTCATCGCAGGCCCTCGCACCATGCTCACGCAACGCGAAATCGAACAAGTTTCATCGTACCTGTCCGATGGCGGCAAGGCTATCATACTCATAGACAACACCTACGCAGGCGGTCTGGCTTCCATACTCGAAAATTGGGGCATAAAAATCCGCCCCCCACATCAGTACGCCATGCCACGCAACTACGTGTCGACCACGGCATACGGCGAACACCCGGTTACGCGCCGCATGAACAACATCATGACTGTGTTCTCGCTCCCTTGTTGTTTCGAAACGACTTCTGCCGACCCCGCTTCCGAACGCGCAGATAAACCCAGAATCACTCCGCTCGTCATGATCCCCGAGAACAGGATTATGGCGTCCTCCTCCGAAGAGGGACAGTGCAACCCTATAGCGCTCGCATGCGAACTCGGAGGCGTCGCGCTCACCGGACGCAGCCACAACACCAAGCTAGTGGTCATGGGTGATTCAGAATTCATCTCCAACGCCATGTCGCAGGCAAATCTGGAGGGCAACACTATTCTCTTCTTGTCCTCGATTGAATGGCTGCTAGACCTCCGCAATAAGCCGATCCTCTATGCCAATGTCGGGACGACTCTCAACCCGGGCATCGACCCAATCGCCGGCTGGCGATACCTTACAGTAGTCTTGGCATTTCTAATCCCATTCGCAATCCTCGCAACCGGCCTGTTCCTGATAATGCCGCTGATGCGCAAAATGTAAGAAAAATGAACGAAGCAACCACCGGAAAAAAACTTAAAGCAATATTCTTTGACCTCGACGGCACTGTCTACGCAGGGGACCAGGAAATACCAGGAGCATCGGAATTCATCAAGCGATGCCATGCCAAGGGCATCCGCTGCATGTACATCACAAACCGCTCCAACCGCAAACCCGAAACAGTCTGCGAACAATTGCTCGAATATGGAGTCCCCTCAGCCCCCGAGGATGTCGTCTCCACCGCCCACGCCGCGGCATACTATGTGGGCAACCGCTCCGCATACATAATCGGAGAGGAAGGCCTGGAGTCGGCAATGCTTGAAAAAGGCGCCATTATAACTGACAAATCACCGGACTACGTCGTCGTCAGCCTCGACCGAAATTTCAATTACGACAAACTCGTTGTCGCCTGCGCTCTAATCGGCAACGGCTCGAAATTCATCGCGACAAATCTCGACCCCCGCCTCAAACTCGCCAACCGTCTGGCACCCGGCACTGGGGCTATCGTCGCTGCCGTCGAGACCGGCACCGGCGTCAAACCCATCGTACTCGGCAAGCCAGAACGCATCATAATTGATATGGCGCTGGATCGCTGCGGTTGTGCTGCGGACGAGGCTCTCGTTATCGGCGACTTCCTGCAAACCGACATAGCCTCCGGGATCAATGCCGGCATAGAAACCGTTCTCATGCTAACCGGCGTGAGCACCGAAGCTGACATAGCAGCTACAGGCATCACTCCCACATTCGTAGCCAAAGACTTCGCCGCCCTCTCTTCCCTGCTGTCCAGCCGCATGTAATGAAACTTGCTGGCATGTATTGATTGCGTATTAACTGCTGGCTGTTGTCACCAAAGATAATCTGCGTCAATCTGTGGGCGCAAAAACACATTTAACGGCTCCGCTTGAGAATACATTCAGCGCCGCGACGACCCGCGTAGCAGCAGCAACAGGAAAGGCGCGCCGAAGAACGACGTTATCACACCAATCGGTATCTCCGCGGGCATTATCACCGTGCGAGCCAAAACATCACACACAAGTAAAAAAACACCCCCCGCGACAACTGTGGCCGGCAGCAGCCTCTTGTGTAACGGCCCAACGGCAAGCCTGCAAATGTGCGGCACCATCATCCCTACAAACCCAATCGGACCGCACAGAGAAACGACCGCCGCCGTCATGAACGACACCGCAAAGAAAAGCACCGTCCGAACCTTTTCCACATCCACTCCGCGACCCGATGACACTTCGTCGCCAAGGAGCATGATGTCGAGCTCGCGCGACAAAAGCGCAGCCGCCGCAACACCGATGCCCAGAGCTGGCAACAACCCCAAAACTTCGCCGAATCCTGAAACAAAAACGCCGCCCATCATCCAGTAAAGCGTCTGAATCGTATTGGCAGGGTCGGCAATATACTGCATCAGCATGATAAGACTGGAAAAAAGAAAGCTGCAACCAACACCTGCAAGCAGCATCGTGTTCACTGACGCCCTGCGCCCCATCCGAAATGTGCCGTAAACAAGTGCCACAGAAAGCAACGCGCCCAGAAACGCTCCAGTCTGCACTGCCGCTGCTCCAAACACCGTCCCGGTAAGCCCCAACAGCAAAACGACAGAAGCTCCAAACGAAGCTCCCCCTGAAACACCTAGCGTGTAAGGCGTCGCGAGTGGATTGCGGAACATTGCCTGAAAGATCATCCCGGCCAACGCAAGCCCCGAACCAACAAGAAAAGCAGTAACACTCCGCGGAAGCCGCAAGGAGAAAAACATCTCGGCATCAGTTCCCCCATCTAAAATCGCAGCAAGAGAGATAAAGGGCGTTCCGATCATAGCCGCCACACCTGTCGCCGCCGCGAACACACACAATGCTGCCAGAGCCACCAGAACCGCTCTCAAAATAAATGGCGACGGACTGGACTCTGACACGTCTGCATCAACGGCCACCTCTGCAGTTGTGGCAATCGAAGACTCTGACACACGACCGGAAAACGCCGTGGTGCTTATTGGGGAATCGCCGAAATTGCATCCGAAGATACGCTTCAGCACTTCCGGCCTGAAAGCGTCTTCAGCTTGCGCATTAACTACCACACCGCCATTGGCTAGCCCGATGACTCGGCATCCATCCGCCGCCGCCCTCGCCAGATCGTGTGTCACGGTCAGGACTGTGACACCGCGCTCGCGCTGAAGCCGTGAGATAACGCTCGAGAATTCCGCCTGTCCCGCAGGATCTAGATACGTATATGGCTCGTCCAACAACAATATCGGCGCACCCTGGGCGATCGCAGCGGCCAGCATCGCGCGCTGCCTCTCGCCTCCGCTGAGTTCGTCGAAACGACGTTCCGCAAAACGCGTGATCCCCGTAATCGCAAGCGCCTCCTCAACGGCGACACGGTCTTTATGCGAAGCCGGCTCGAACATCGTGAAATAAGGATAACGCCCTGTGGCTACGAGTTCCCGCACACGCATCGCTGGTGCATCCACGCCGATTTGAGGGAGAAAGGCGATCTCACGCGCAATCCCGCGCCGCGAAAAAGAATTGGCGGCGAGTCCATTCACAAACACCTTGCCTGCAGTCGGCTGCAACAACCCTGCAATGCAGCGTAACAGCGTGGATTTGCCTGCGCCATTCGGACCGATAAGCGCCACATGTTCCCCGCGCCTTATTTTGAACGACACGTTTTTGAACACCGTGGCGGAGTCGCCACCCTTCCACGAAAAAGAGAGCGAGTCGACAGCAAGGACGCATCCATCCTCCGCCACATCGCTAAAACCACCCTTCCCGCTCGTGCCTCTGTACATATTCAAAACAGCCTCGCAGTATACCGCCGCAACCAACGTCAGTCAATCTTAACTGTTGCAAAACAATATCCGATTGTGATAATCTCGTTCCGTTCTCAATACAGAACATTTTGGAGAGGTGGCCGAGTGGCCGATGGCGCAGCACTGGAAATGCTGTTCACCCGAAAGGTGACGTGGGTTCAAATCCCACCCTCTCCGCCATTTTTTTTCCGCGGCTTTGGCTTGCACCCGCCAAAGCCGCTTGTTTTCGCCTATAACACCGTGTTTCAATGGATTGTGCAATAGCCTAGGGCGAACTTTGTCTGCTTTCGTGTTGTGGGTGTTTCAGAAAAACAGTACAAGTATGCGGGTAAGTCAAGTGTCTTTTTTGTAGTTTCCTCCATGATCCTTGTTCGCAAGGAGTTGTGAATAGACGCGACTGCGCGGTCAAGCGCT
>CAYOPG010000007.1:0-48128 GCA_964405775.1 uncultured Lentisphaerales bacterium | reverse complement strand
CCGTGGGTTCCAGCTAGGTGGCTGAATTAAAATCAAGCCTATGGGATGCTAGTGAAATAGCTTATATTGTTGCTGATCGTGCAACTGTCAAACAGAACCCCGGAGGACGTACCAATGTGACACCGCCGCCCAAACCATAACTACCGGAACGTATGACTACGTGCTCGAACGTCACATTGTCCAGATCTGAGAGACTCAGCACTCTGCCTTGCGGAGTTGTACCGCTACGCGCAAGCACCGTTGGCCGCTGAACCGGATCGCGCTCGCCGGGCGTTCATACGCCTTCGTAGCCACCGCGGACGGCGAGGTCTGATCGACTTGCGAGGAAGTAGACCTTGGTGCCGTCAGCCGCGGCGGCGAAAGTCTCGCCCTTTAGATAAATGTTGGACACCACGGCGTTGGTCTGCGCGTAATCGAAGGCAACCTGCACGGAGGTGAAAGCTGTTGACCACGAATCATACGGAGCCGTGGCTGTGCCTGTCGAAGACACGTAAACATCTGATGCCGAAACGGTAAATGCAAAAAGAATTAGTGACACAAACGTACCAACATGCAAGTGCGGCGTTTTTTTTCATTTCATGTGCTCCTTTTGTCGATTTATCTAATTTGTTTTTCTGCGCAAGTTGAGCTATAGATCTCGCGATATTAGAAGCCACCCGGAAACTGAAGTAACGGGTGCACTCCCCTACTCACGCTCCACATTATAGTTGATACCAATGGTTAAAACCTCCTGTTTTTAAGGTATTTTATCCCATTTATTCAGGTTTTTGATGTTTAACCCAAAAAAACACCTGAAAAATCCTCCGCGATGATTTTATTTACCAATTGACCGCATTCATGTGCTATGTTTTAATTTGGACTCGTTTGAACTCAATGAAAACAACCTCGATCCTACTTCATGCCTGTTGCGGCCCCTGCTCCACTCACTGCGTTGAGGAGTTGCGGCGCGGGGGGTGCGAACCTACGGTGTTCTTCTCCAACAGCAATATTATGCCTACGGAAGAATATGAGTTGAGGCTGGAATCAGCTAAAAAGTTTGCCGCTGAAGTAGGCGCGGAGTTTGTCGAAGACCCACCCGACAACGCGGCATGGCTTGAAGCTGTTAAGGGGTTGGAGAACGAGGCAGAAGGCGGTAAGCGCTGTGAAGAGTGCTTCCGTTTCAACCTCGGACGTGCAGCGCGATATGCAGCGGAAAAAGGCTTTGGCAAGTTCACAACGTCGCTCTCCGTGAGTCCGCGCAAACGTAGCTCTATGGTGTTCGAGGCTGGCGACGCCGCCGCCAAGACAGTCGGCGGTCTCACAGCATTCGCCCGTTTCGATTTTAAGAAAAAAAACGGTTTTCTTGAGAGCGTACGTCTTTCAGAGAAACACGGCCTCTACCGGCAGGACTACTGCGGCTGCGTGTTTTCAAAGCGCAGCCGCGAGCAGACAACCAAACACTGACCGGATCAACAATTAGGCAGGAAAGCACCGATGCCCTTGAGTTTTTTCTGCAGAGCTTGTATATCCACGTTGCGCGAGGCACCGCCCTTCCCAGCCGCCAGTGCGGCCGCCATGCCGGCGGCTTGACCGGTAATGTAGCAACCAGGCATCACACGTATTGACGCCTGCATTTCACGATCGACTCCCATGCAACGTCCGGTGACCCATACGTTGGACAGTCCTGCTGGTAGTAGCGAGCGATAAGGAATCCCGTAGCTTTCACCTTTCCCGAGGCGTTTGGAGATGTCCTTGAGAAAGTTTTCGTATCCAGCCTTGTCTGGGGTGGCGATATGTATGTCAATCGGATAAGAATAGCGGCCTATTTCATCCTCAAAAACAGAGTCTGCCCTGAAGTCGCTGATCCCCAGAGTGTAGTCGCAATGCACACGGCGGCTTTCGCGCACGCCCATGAGAGGTGCTGTTGCAACCAGTTCCATGTTCTCAAATCCGCGGAGATACTTTTTGTAATACAACTCGTATTCCCGCATGGATTTGCGCCCCCACACATAGGCGGCGGTAAGCGAAACCTCGTCGCGTCCGTCAACACCGAACGTATGTCCGATATTGCCGCCACCCACGTTTTTACCAACACGCCACATGCCTGGGAGATGACGGTCTTCATAAGTGAACACACCATCGGCAAAAGCTTCCTCGATCCTCTTGTTGTTGGGGTGTACGCCATAGGGTCCGCTTACGACGTCCCAATCGACATTGCTCCACAGCGAGCAGAGCGTCCCTGGCATAGTCTTTCCGTCAGCCCCCCCGAAGCTAGTCTCCGCACCGGCAAATGCGCACAGATCTCCATCACCGGTGCCGTCAATAAAGGTCTTGGCTGCGATCGCATATACGCCAGATTTGGCGGCACAGATCGCGAGCGTGACGCATTCGCCGGATTTGACGACGTCAATCAGCTTGGTGTGATATGTGAATTCCACGCCAGCCTCTTCCATCATTTTCTCATATATCAGCTTGAGCCCCTCGGCTTTTATCGAGGTTCCATTATCTCGGACGCCTCCTTCTTTTTTTGCACGCTCGAAGAGCTCTTCGCCAAACCCACCGGCGAGAAAGTGCTCCCCATCGCCAAATTGCATGAATGCAGGTACGAGCCCCGCAGTGCCGAGTCCTCCCAGGCAGGTACCCGCTTCGATTAAGCGGACTTTCTTCCCTTGGCGCGCCGCAGTCACAGCCGCAGCGACACCAGCGGGTCCGCCGCCCGCGACAAGTATATCCGCTTCATATCTAACTTCGATTGATTTTGAATATTCTACTTTCTTCATTTTTATTACCCTTTCTTCAGCAAGTTATCTGGTTATTAAAATAGTCTCACATTTGGGAGCAGTTTCAAGAGCGAGTCTCCGAGCACCTCACGACGCCACCCCTTATTGAGTCGAATTTTCGGATCTTCAGGATTCTGACAATACAAAGTGAAATCCGAGCGCGACCCGATCAGGGCGGCGTCCACATGTGCCTTTTTTGCAGCCTCTCCGGCAACCTCCATCATTCTAGTTGCCAATTCCCGATTGTTCGAAGTGGCGGTGTCGCGCAACCGAGGGACGTTCTCCTCGGGCAAAATCTCAGCATTTCGCAGCACCTCAAAAAACTCCGCTTCATAAGCACGCGGAAGCTCTTTTTTCGGGATATCCTTAGAGTTTGCCGGCGGATTCAAAGCCGCTGCCACCAGAACTTTGTCATCAACCACCCAACTCCGAGGCAGGTTCTTGCTACGCGCCGTACCATCGCGCCATGCCGCCAATTCACGCAACCGTATAAGCTGACGCGGAGCTGAAAAAGCACGCACAGGTATTTTCATGTGCTTCCACGCGTCGGCAATGTCGTCTTCCTGATATTTGGATGGATCGTCGAGCGCCCTCATCTCTTCCATCATCCACGCGTAAGTGCCCAGTTCCTTAGCCCTCTCCACCAACTTCTCGGCTACGCCCCCGAGATAGACTACGTCGTCTGCCGCATATTCAAGTTGCTCAGGCGAGAGAGGACGCTTCATCCAATCTGTGCGTGTTTCGGTCTTTGGCAAATCAACACCAAGCAACTCTGAAAGCAGCAGCCTGAGTGATATTGTTGAAGACAGCCCTGCGAAACCGGCCGCCACGCGCGTATCAAACACGTTAACAGGCAGCGCCTCGCACCATCTGCATATGTGTTGCAGATCCTGAACGGCGTCGTGGAGAATCTTTACGACTGAAGAGTCCGCCACTATATCAGCCATAATGTCAGGCGGGCAGTGCAGAGGATCAATCAGCACTGCCGCAGAACGCTTTGTATCATCCGTGCTATAAGGCAGGATATGCGGCGTGCTAGACGGCAACCGACCGGCCGGGAAGTCCGACGATGGCGCCGCTTGGATCAGCCCTAGATTTGCATAATATGTGCGCTGCCACACGAACTCGGTGTCCAATACAATATACATTGTTTTAATGCCTCCAGCCTGTCTCCAATTTTTCCGCTGCGCTCCCCAGAAAACCCGCTACAGCATCGAGAAGCCCTTCTTCATCGTTGTACCGCAGCAATTCGGCTGGCAAGTTTTTGCGGAATGAAGCTCCATAATTTTTCGTCACTATCCTCTGGTCTGCAACCACCACAACCCCACGGTCTTCATTGTGACGTATCAAGCGACCGAAACCCTGCCTGAATTTGATTATCGCATTTGGCATCGCGAAGTCGTGAAAAGCGCTCCCGCCCTGTTCGACAACACGTTCAGATCGCGCGCTGACGATTGGGTCGTTTACGGCATCAAACGGCAACCTCGCGATGACCAGACAACTGAGCGCCTCGCCTATCAAATCAACGCCTTCCCAAAACGAGTCTGTGCCAAACAGAACCGACGGCCGATCCTCGCGAAACATCGCTGTAATACGCTCGCGCGACTCGCCTGCCCCCTGCATGAGCAAGCGAACTTTGGCTTTCTTAAGGACCGGCGTCATAATCCTCGCGCATTCCTTCATCATTCTATAGCTAGTGAACAACACAAGCATACGCCCCTTTGTAACGCATGCAAGCCTCGCGGAGAAATGAGCAAAAGCAGCGGTGTAAGCGTCTTCGGCCTCCTCTCCTGATCCTGCGACATCGGGCAGAAATTGTGTAACCGCCGCCAGGCATTGTCGTTTGAATTCGAACGGCGATCCGACGGAAAGTGACATTACGCGTTCTGGTTCCACAAGGTCTAGTCCAATGCGGTGTGATATGAATTTGGACGACCCGCTTACGTTCATCGTCGCCGAGCACAATACGACGCTCTCCTTTTTCTTGAACAGCGAATCGGCTAGATACTGGGAAATCTCTATCGGTGCGGCGTGTATACCTCCAACCATGCGCTGCGAAATCCGGTCACGCTCTGAACTAAGCCAATAAACCCAGTTTCCATCCTCAACCGAAGTCAGAAAATCCATGTCCGACTGGAGCGCGTGTATAGCCTCTACGAGCAAGGCCGCCTCTCGTGCCAATTCCGCCACTACGTCGGGAAGCGAGGGATCATCGCGGCACAGTTCAGTTAGGTTTGCGAGTTCTGTGCCGATTGGCTTTTGTGCCGAGCCCTGATTATGTCCGCAACCGTCCACAGGTGGCGTGAACACATCGCTCACCTTCTCCATATCCACTGCAAGTGCTTCCAGGTCGTCCAAGATAGCGTTCAACTTCGGATTCAGACCAAGCCAAACGCGCGACTGCGTAAACTCTCGCCTCATCCGCATGGCGTTCTCGCCTGGACGGGGGATATTTGCTACGGCTGAGAGGAAATCGTTCGCCGATACGCGGACAGCCTCGACATGTTTCGACACATCGTTCAGTATATCGAACATCGTGTCGCGGGCTTCGGCGTTAACGAGAAAATTGTTTTCAAGAAGAGCTTTTTTCAGCTTGAACACAAACCCGCTTTCCTTTGTCCGCGATGTCTGTCGCAATTTGCGCAGCAGATTGCGGAACGTATAAGGCGTTACCTCGCGTAGAAATTTCCGGGTAGCCGCCTCCTCTAGGTTGTGCGCTTCATCGAATATAACCTGTGCGTTCTTGGGTAGTGCCAGCACGCTGTCGTCTGGTTCGGAGAAATACACCGAATGATTTGTAATAACGACATCTGCGTTGAGCGAGCGGTTGCGCGCCCATTGCATAAAGCAGCGTTTATAGTGTGGGCACTTGCGGCCACGGCATTCCTCGGCGGAAGACGCCAGCTTCTCGGCAAGTCCGTTTCCGTTGGGAAGTTCTCCCAGATCGCCGGTTTCCGTACTGAAAAGCCATGCGCAGACTTGCGCAAGCGGAAGGAGCTGTTCACGCTCAACTTCAACCTCTCGGTGTTCCAGCAAATACGACAGGCGTTGCAGGCACACATAATTGGATCTGCCTTTTATTATTGCGGATTTGAAAGGAGTCCGTATTATGCGAGCAATCACCGGCAGATCCTTGTGATAAATCTGCTCCTGAAGATTTTTCGTATTCGTGCTAATCACGACAGGCACCTTGTTGGCCAGCGACCACAGGACGGCAGGCACGAGATACGCCATCGTCTTGCCTGTACCGGTTCCTGCCTCTACGACCAAATGACGCTGGGAGCTGAATGCCTCGGCCACGGCTGAAGACATATCGTACTGTTGAGCTCGGTACTCATACTCGGGCATCGCGCGGTGGAACTCGCCACCTGGTCGGAACCATTCCCCTACACTAAGAGGATCCAGTTGTGCGCATTCTAACGGGTTGGGCAGTTCCCTTTTCTGATGGAAAAAAGGAAAAGACGGAAGTGACTTGAAAAACGCAATGTCTGGTTCCTCAACATCTGCGGCCAACGAAAAGCTGCTGCCTTGCGACATTCTCCGCGCGAGAGCCACAAGTGACTCGTCATCCGTCGCCGACAGCAACTGGCAAATCAGACTCACTGCCTCCTGCGGCAGCCCGACAGGTGTCAGAAAAGCAAGTTCTTCAACTTGACTGTTTTTGCGTATTGCCGGTAGAGCCTGGCGTTTGGAATCATTCATTTAGCGTAACTTCTAACAGGTTTTGAATCATACCATAACCGCTTTTGCGGGGCAATTCGCATCGTCTTTTTTTTTAAACACCTTGCAGACATGGTTAAAATCGTTGTTTAGGATGAAAAGTGGCGATTTTCCTCATAAAAACGCCGTTTTTTGTTTTTTTGTTGTTGCAAACACAGCTCAAACTGTAGTTTAATTATTACGTCGCTTGTATGACTTCAGGCGTTTTCAAAACAAATAAGAAAGGTTACACAATGGCCAAAACACTCCCCAAAACCAAATCCCAGATTATTGCGGTTCTAGCAGATGAAGCAAACATAACCAAAGCCCAGTCAAAGGCTGTCTTGGAAAAACTAGTTACGCTCGCATGCGATGGCTCCAAGCGCGAGGGTGGATTCACAATTCCCGGCCTTGGCAAACTCGTACTCGAGCAGCGCAAAGCCAGAATGGGACGCAACCCCGCTACAGGCGAATCGATTAAGATTCCAGCCAAGAAGGTGCTCAAGTTCCGCATCTCCAAGGCCGCCAAGGACGCCGTGGTTCCCCCGAAAAAATAAACGGATACAAGCGTTTACATAAACAGATTAAGAAGGGCATGGGGATTTTATCCCCGTGTCCTTTTGCTTTTTCAGATCCACAAGCTCCGTATTGAACAGCCGGGTCAGTCGTTCGTATTTATGTTACCGTAGATTATGTCGATGCCCGGGATTGGTCGTTGCGAAGGTTCAACGTATGGAAGAGGCAATTCCAAATCTATGGGTTCCTCCACATCAACCGAAGGCTCAAACCGGACGGGCGGCAGCGCCGTCACCTCCTCGCGGTATATACGAAGCGACCACAATATAGCAAAAAGTATTGCAAGCACAACGATCATAACCACTAACGAGGTGATCCTGTTGTGTTTGATGCATTTGGCTATGAACGGATGCTCCATCAGCCAAATCAGACGCTTCCGCCGTTTCGGAGCGAAGCGGGTTGCGACGCTAGCCGCGGGGTCGTTTTGCTTTATAAGATCAACCGTCTCCTGCATCTCGCGAGCCTCTGTGGCACAGTCGGGACAATGCCGCAGATGTTCACGTACAAGTAGCGACTGGGCATCACCAAGCTCGTGCGTCAGATATGCGAAAAGAAGCTCGCGTATCTGCCCGCAATCCACGCGATGCACTCCAGAAGATTTGGGCGGACGGGTCTTATTATCGTCAATCGCCATTACCTTCTCCTTTCCCTTTTTCTCCAAGATGCTCGACTAGCTTTTTCATGGCCGTATGCAATATGAAACCCACGTTGCTCACGCTAAGCCCTGTCAGCTCAGCAATTTCCTTGTATGACCGCTCTTCATACACCTTCAACACCACGAGATTGCGCTCTCGCTCCGACAAGATGTCAAGCGCCTGCGCTACGCGCGCCGCCGCCTCTGGAACCCGCGGAACACCCTGTCCCGAACTCGGAAGCTCGATCTCCCCGCGCTCTTCCACATGCCGCATGTGCAGCTCGCCTCTGCGCTTCTCATTGCGGATGAAATCAATCGCCTCGTTGTGGGCAACCCTGTAAAGCCATGCAGAAACCTGTGGGCCGGGCTCCAGCGGCCCCTTCCACTTGTCGGCAAGCTTGATAAACGTCTCCTGCACTATATCCTCAGCAGAAGACGGGCAGCCCGTTATGCGCGCCGCATAGACGAGAAGCTGTCGTTCGTATGCGGCCAGCACCGCCTCAAGCTCGCCAGGAGGCCGTTTTTTACCTTTAGGGAATAGAGCCAATCAAAGCCCCTTCCTTTGTTTGGCATCCTGACGCTTTTTAACTGTCGTCCAGAACGACGTAAAGTCATCGCTGAACTTTTTCATATCTATGTCGGCAAACGCCGCCGCCGTTGCCAGATCTGCCTTGCCAGTCTTAGATAGCGCATCCAGATATGTTGGGATGATATTCGCGTACGGTTTGCCGCGCTCGTCTGGTGCGCCGCGCACCAGATAGTAAGCCAGCCCCCATGACACGGCATAATTATGTTTGGCTTCAGCATAAAATTGCGCGTAGTCGATGCTGAGATGGGAACTTAACACTTCTTCCCAATTGTAGCCACCGCGCTTTATCAAGTCGGTAAGTATGTCGGCGTGATAGGCGGATTCCATGACAGTAATCGCCCCTCTCCTATCCAATTCGCTGTTCTCGAAAAAGCTGGCGAACCCCTCGTTGAACCACGCGGAAGGCAATATGCCATCCATAGCCATGAACACGTACTGGTGGAATCCTTCATGTTTTATTATGCCGCGTATCGATCCCTCCCGAGTAGCACGCATGTTGCCGGATACGGGACGGATCACCAGCTCTCGCCGCGAACCTGAGAAAATCCCGCCGGTCGCGCCCGGATCCATCATAACAAAATCATCCTTCAGGTATGAGAGATACCCCACATCGTCGCTGAAGAGCCGTATAACTCCGATATCGTCGTCCGCAGTCGGGAACTTCGGCGCCACAACCTCGTAGTGCGGGCGCATCATCTCCATCTCGTCGAGAATCTCTCCTGCGAACTTCTCCGCCGTATCGTGGTTGGAAAGCATTATGTAGTTCTCTGTATCCATATACCACCATGTGGACATGAGCTCGATGCCCTTGCGGGCTCGATCGCGGACAGGCCCCTCGTGTACTTGGCGCGTTGTGTTCCTTGTTCTGTTCTTCCGAACAGAGACGGCGCGGGTTCCATCGAAGCTGCTGGTCGTTTTGATCTTGCCAAGCAGGTCGCTCTCAATCGTCTTGTCCAACTCCGAGCCCGGCTCCTTGCTGAATTTCAACACGATCGCAAACCAGTTGCGGGGTGCCTTCCCCTGCCCCGGATAACCCGTGTTTAGACGGAAGGCATAGGCACGCAAAGTCGGATCAGACATATTGAACTGAAGCACTTTCGCAAGGCGCGACCTGTTAACCGCCAGAGTCTGAGGCATGCCGTCGACCCGATTCCCGCAAAACGCAGCCATCCACTCGGCAAGTTCAGATTCATCGGCGTCGGCATCGATATCATACACCGGGCTGGATATTTTCGCCTCGAAGGCCTCGCGCGTAGCCTGTTCCCCGATTCCTTGTGGCGGGATCTTGGTCATCCGTGCCAATATCTGCACATTGCCACCATCAAGATCAAGCCAGCTCGCAGCATGCTGCGATTCCATCCACAACTCTGAAACGCGCGCGCGCTCCTCGGTCCAAGTCTTCTGCCCGTCAGAAAAAGACCACCGCATTATCTCCAGAGGTTTCGGGGGATTTTCACGGGCGTTTCGTATCACGGGCAATATGATACTTATCGGATAAAGCGTCGCCTCCGACGAGAACCGCACTTGCGCGTAAGCAGATCCTGCACCTGACAGAATAAAGAATGACAGCGTTGCAACGAGTAAAAGCGCTTTCCTTTTCATGGCTCCATTATACAATACGATCCCCATCTATTTCAACCGAGGGCTTGATAATTTTGCAATGTGAGGGCTGACTTATTTTTATCTAGGTTGATATTGCAATTTCCCGCATCCTATTAACGAGGTGATACTCGTTCACAATTTGACGCATAATTGGTACAATGCGCGCTTATGAATTTTTCCGAGCTACAACACGCAAATCCTTCTTTAAAGACATTTAAGATACACACGTACGGATGCCAGATGAACGTCCGTGATTCCGAGCTGGTTTCCAACAGGCTAATGTCTCTTGGATACTCGCTTACCGAAAAGGAGGAAGAGGCCGACATAATCATCGTCAACAGTTGCAGCGTGCGTGGAAAGGCAGAGGACAAAGCGCTCGGAAAGGTTGGACTGCTTTGCGCAAAGGCACGCTCTGGCGTACATGTAGGCCTGATGGGCTGCATGGCTCAACGCCTGGGCGAGAGCATTTTCGAGAAAGTGCCCAGACTGGCGTTCTCTGTCGGCACGCGCGCAGAATCACGCATTCCAGCCATTTTGAAGCGGTTGGAAACCGGTGAGAACAACATCTGCGAAACGGGCGTCTTCGATGAAGACTCGCCGGATCTTGGCTACGTCGCACCTTCAGGCGAAGGGTCGCAGCCCGTCAGCTCTTTCGTCACGATCCTTTTTGGTTGCAACCGCCGTTGCGCATACTGCATCGTCCCTGACGTGCGCGGCGATGAGCATAGCCGCGCCCCATCTGAAATAATCTCCGAAATCCGCGCACTCGCCGGATCAGGAGTGCGCGAGGTAACGCTTCTCGGTCAGAGCGTCATGAACTACGGCAAGTGTGGTTTCATCTGGCCGTCAGACATTTCCTCACCTATGGGCTTCACCGAGCCGCTTCCCCGCCTGTTCGAGTTGATAACGAGCGAAGTCCCCCAGATTTCCCTCATACGTTTCACGTCTGGACATCCGTCCGGCGTCACCGCTGAGCTTGTTCGCGCAATGCGAGAAATTCCTCAGATCGGCAAACACTTGCACCTGCCTATGCAATCTGGCTCAGACCGTATACTCAAGGGAATGCGGCGCGGTTATGACTCTGCCACGTACCTCGAAGCTATTGCGCGACTACGCATGGCAGTGCCAGACATCGCCATAACCACAGATATAATCGTAGGATTCCCTGGCGAAACAACTGTAGATTTCGAGGACACCCGCCGAGTGATGGAATTCGCTCAATTCGACAATTCTTTCATATTCAAATATTCGCCACGGCCTGGCACCCCTGCGGCTCTGCTTCCAGACGATGTTTCAGAAGAAGAAAAGATGCGTCGCAACCAGGTGCTGTTGGAAGACCAGGACAAGCGCGGTGTCGCCATAAACAAACGGTTCATCGGGCAAGAGACGGAAGTGCTAGCGGAAGGGCCAAGTCTGCGCAACTCCACACGCTGGTCAGGTCGCAACACTCAAAACAAGATCGTCATATTCGAGCCGACTTCATCGACATCTGTTGGGGAAACCGTTAAAGTCAAAATCACCGACGCTCACCCCCAGACGCTCTTCGGCGAATTGGTATAAAGCGACATAACATGTGAGCCAGAACAGGCATAAAACCACAAGTCCTGGCGCGAGCTTTATCTATAATTTTGCGAGGAAATTTTGGAGGACGGCGGACATTTTCGCGGTGTTGCGTTCGGCGCAGTCTATGACGTCGGTGCCGGAGAGATTTACACCGGCTAATCCGGAAGCCATGTTGCTGACGAAGGCCAATCCCGCGACTTTCATTCCGCAAGTGCTTGCAAACATAGCCTCTGGCACGGTTGACATTCCCACAAGGTCCGCGCCCAATATCTCGTATGCGCGTATTTCGGCAGGCGTTTCATAAGCGGGGCCGGCGGAAAAGGCATAAACGCCTGTTGTCAGATCCAGACCTGCGTGCTTGCCCGCAGACTTCAAGGTTTCGATAAGCTCTGGGTTGTACACTTGCGTCTGATCGGGGAAACGCGGGCCGAACTCCTCTGCGTGAGGTCCTGCTAGCGGCGTCAGATGGTTCATGCGAATGTGGTCGCTTATGATCACTATATCGCCTGCAGAGAGGCTACGGCGAATGCCTCCAGATGCGTTGGTTATGAGAAATATGGGCACACCAATCCGGCGCGATATTTCTGCCGGCATGACGATCGCCTCCCAAGATGCGCCTTCGTACCAGTGGCGACGACCGAAAAACGCAAGCAGGGTTCCGCCATTCGGCAGCTCAAGCAACGCAAGCCGCCCCGAGTGACCGATCACTGTTACGTCTCCGAAATGCGGCACCTCGTTGTAAGGCACTTCAGCCAGCACCTTCATGTCCTTCACGGCAGCACTCCAACCGGAGCCAAGCATAAGGGCGCACGAAGGCTTAGAATCCCGTATCGAGGCGGGAAGAGATGCGAAAGCTTCGTCGAATAATCTAATATTCATTAGTTCAAAATCGTACAGACTGGCGCAGGAACTCAGTATATATGCCCCATTTTGTCTCTTTTACACTGGAGATATTTGGAATTCCATTCGCTAGGTTCAACAACTATAGGGACGCGTTCCACGACACTCAGCCCGTAGCCTTCGATTCCTTTTATTTTCTGTGGATTGTTTGTAAGCAGGCGCATGTCCTTGATGCCGAGGTGAGAAAGTATCTGCGCCCCGATGCCGTAATTGCGCAAATCCGGAGCAAAGCCGAGCGCGATATTTGCCTCAACCGTATCCAGACCTGTTTCTTGAAGATGATAGGCATGAAGTTTGTTCCTAAGGCCAATCCCCCTGCCCTCCTGGCGCATATAAAGCACTACGCCGCGGCCTTCCTCTGCTATGGCTCTCATGGCGGCATGGAGCTGGTCGCCGCAATCACAGCGGGCGGATCCCAGAACGTCGCCAGTGAAACATTCGCTATGCACACGCACTAGTGGAGGTTTATCCCCGGACAGGTCGCCCATGATAAGTGCCAGATGCTGGAAGTCGTCAATTTTCGAGGTATACATCCTCAACCTGAAATGGCCATACTTCGTGGGCATATCGACATCCTCTTCGCAGGACACGAGTGATTCGTAGCGCATCCGGTACGATATTATGTCCGCCACCGAGCCCAGCTTGAGGTTATGTTTTTTGCAGAACTCCACCACATCCTCAAGGCGCGACATGTTACCGTCGTCTTTTATCATCTCGCAGCAGAGTCCACACGGCTTCAGACCGGCGAGCTTCATCAGATCGACAGTAGCCTCGGTGTGACCGGCGCGTTGGAGAACGCCACCAGGACGCGATTCGAGTGGGAACATGTGGCCGGGACGACGGAAGTCTTCTGGCTTGGCATCGTCCTCAACGGTCTTTATCGCCGTGATTGAGCGCTCGTACGCGGATATCCCTGTGGTTGTGTTTATGTGGTCTATCGACACTGTAAACGCCGTCTGGTGGGTGTCTGTGTTAGTAGCCACCATCTGCTCTAGTCCGAGTTTTTTTGTGAGCGACTTGTCCATGGGCATGCATATGAGGCCTTTGGCATAAGTTGCCATAAAGTTGACGTTTTCAAGCGTGGCGTGTTCCGCCGCGCAGATCACATCGCCTTCGTTTTCACGATCGGCATCATCTACAAACACCACGCATTTGCCAGCGCGCAGATCATCTAATATAGATTCAAGAGAATCAAATTTTACAGAAGTCATATCTATGCCATTATTGTTCATCAGGTTCCAAGCAGCGCCATTATTACGCCTGCGGCTACAACCGATCCAATCTGCCCCGAGAGGTTTGCAGCCATTGCCTGAAATATAAGATAGTTGTCGGAGTCGTATTCCTGCCCGACGTTGTGCGATACACGAGCCGCCATCGGGAAGGCTGACATGCCTGCCGATCCTATGAGTGGATTGACGGGATTGTCTTTCCAAGCCTTGTTCATTATCTTCGCGAAGAGCACGCCGCCAGCCGTGCCGACGACAAACGCCAGAAGGCCAAGGAGGAGGATTGCAATCGTAACGGGCGCAAGGAATTTCGATGCCTCAAGCTGCATACCCACGCCGAGACCGAGAAGGATCGTAGCAATATTGGACACTTCGTTTTGCAAGCAGTTGGATATACGTTCCGCCACCTGACACTCGCGCACGAAGTTGCCGAAGCAGAAGCTACCGAGAAGCGGCAGCGCCGGCGGCAGGAATAGCACGCAGATCAAAAGCACCAGAAGCGGGAATAGCACCAGCTCCTTGCGCGACACCTCGCGGTTGAGCGGCATGCGGATCTTGCGCTCGGCTTCTGTCGTAAGAGCCCGCATCACAGGCGGCTGAATCAGTGGAACCATAGCCATATAGGAGTAAGCCGCAACGGCGATGGAACCCATTAGGTCAGGAGCATATTTGGACGAAAAGAAGATGGATGTGGGGCCGTCGGCAGCTCCGATGATAGCTACCGCGCAGGCCTGCTTGATATTGAAGCCGAACCCGAAAATCTCGCTCACTGCGACGACTCCTATCAAAGTCCCGAACACACCGAGCTGAGCCGCCGCGCCGAGCAGAGCCAGACGAGGGTTGCCGATCAGCGGAGAGAAGTCGCACATCGCGCCGATGCCCATGAATATGAGGATCGGGAGCAATTCGTTTCGCACACCGCCTTCGAATATGATGGAAAGGAATCCATGGGATTCGATTAGTCCGGCTCCGGGCGAGTTCGCAAGTATCGCGCCAAATCCGATCGGAATCATAAGCAGAGGTTCCACTCCTTTTGCGACTCCAAGATAGAGCAACAGGAAGCCAACCATAACCATTATGAGAGACTTGACGCCCACCATAGATATACTCGTCGTCACCATACCCTTGAAGGTGGCGCCGTCTTTCTCCACTTCACGCGGCTCACTCGTTACTATGTCAATCTTGCTGATGAACTTCGCGATACCCGTTGACTGCACAATCTTCTTGAGGCCACCGCCAAGAGTCATCTCGACTTTACCCTCTTCCGCGGCTTCGGAGACATCAACCACCGGAGCAGGAGCCAATTCGGCAGGGAGAGTCGGGTTTTGGGCCATACCCCTGACCGCAAAAAGCGCAACACCCAACATCATAAGACCTGTGATTCTCTTCATTTACGCACCTGCTTTCTCGTCTTTGCCCGGATGTTTTGCCACGTAGGCGCTCATCATCTTGATCCCCCATACTAGAAACGCTAAAAACAAAAACACGCATAATATGCCAAGAATCACGACAAGCCAAGTCTGTGCCCATATATCACTCATATTGATTTATCCTGTTTTTCATTATGTAATTGAGAGAAGACGTTCTAAACTTCTTATCGGATTCGCTTGATAAGCGCAACAACAGAGGCGATTACCAACACACAAAAAGCTGCCGCGACAGTGATACTGACGACGATCCATAACGACGACCAATAAACGCTCATTGCGCCACCCCCGCTATTCCGTTTGAATTAGACATGGCTGGGATTGTACCACTTGACGCTGTTAATGACAACTCGTTTCAAGAACGCAAATCCGCGCAAAATTCCTTAAACCGGGCAAGGCCTTCTTCGATTTCATCCAACCTGCATGCGTAGCTGAAACGCAGATTTTCATCAGCGCCGAAAGATACGCCAGGAACCGCTGCCACGTGTTTTTCCGTGATCAGTCTTTCGGCGAAAGCCTGTGAATCAAGGCCAAAAGCAGAGATGTTGGGGAATATATAGAATGCTCCCATCGGGCGCTTGCACTCGATGCCTTCAATGCCGCTCATCAACTCGTATATTCGATTGTTGCGGGCTTCGAAAGCGTCGAGCATGGGCTGAATAATCGCGTCAGGCGTACGCAGCGCCTCCACGGCACCATACTGCGCGAACGTCGCAGGAGCAGAGGCGTTGTGGCTCTGAACTGTTGTCATCGCGTCAATCCAATCGGCCGGACCAGCAGCGTATCCGATTCGCCAGCCTGTCATCGCGTATGCTTTCGAAAATCCGTTCACGGTGAGCGTGCGCTTGAACAATTCTGGGGAGAGCGATGCGATGCTGACGTGTTTTTTGTCACCGTAGATCATACGTTCGTAGATTTCGTCCGCGACAATCTTCAGGTCGTGCTTAACGCATACTTCGCCAAGAGCTTCCAGCTCTTCCCGAGTGTAAACAAGACCAGTGGGATTTGATGGGCTGTTTATCACAACTGCAACGGTCTTATCTGTGATGGCAGACTCCAGCAACTCTGGCGTGATCTTGAAGCCATCTGCGTCGGCTCCCTTTACAAAGACGGGAGTGCCATATGCGAGGCGCACCATCTCTGGGTAGCTCAGCCAATATGGAGCAGGAATTATAACCTCGTCACCAGGGTTGAGAAGCGCTGTGAAAGCGATTGAGAGCGACATTTTGGCTCCGCCGCTTACAATGATCTTATCCGGCGCGTACTCAAGACCGTTATCTGTGGCCAGCTTTTCTGAAATAGCCTTGCAGAGGGCGGGGAGGCCTCGGGCGGGAGTGTATTTCGTCATGCCATCGGCAAGAGCCTTAACAGCGGCTTGCTTGATGTTTTCGGGCGTGTCAAAATCCGGCTCGCCAGCAGCAAAACTGCACACACTAACGCCTTCGGCAACAAGAGCCTTTGCTTTGGCGGTGATTGCGAGGGTGGCGGAAGGTTGGATGTCACTTATTGTCTTATTCATAACAGTATTTCTCTATGTACGGGGTAAGGTTATCCCCTAAAATATCGATAATGTTCATCTCACGCACGGCGTTCTCCGGCGAGTCGGATGCATGAGCCGCGTTGACCATTATGTTTGTGCCGAATTCACGGCGGATTGAACCAGGACGCGCCTTAACGGGGTCGGTCGCGCCTAATATGTCGCGGATTTTGGCGACGGCGTCTAAGCCTTCGTAAACTAACGCCAGGCTTTCAGCTCCCGCCCTGATTGCCTTCTCATTCTCGGGCACATTTGACGGCCTGTAGCCCGTCATAAACTCCACGATGTCCTCAAATTGTTTTTTGGCAAAGTCCGGGGCAATAGTCTTGGCCATCTCCACTGCCTGATCTTCTGTCACAATCAGCCCCAGCTCCTTGCCAACCGCCGAAGCGATTCGCGCCGCTCCAAATGCCGGGAACTTCTTTACGAGACTTTCCTGCACCGGACCGTAAAACGCCTCTGCCTGGGACACAGTCATGGAGAACTTCTTCATCGCGATTATGCGCAGCCCTGCTGACGAAAGCACGTCAATGATATTGCCTGCGCGCAATGAGGGACCTCTGAAGTTGTCGGGTTTCAGCATCACAAGCGTCTGCTCTTCGTTATGCGAGTTGACTAAACCGGAGTCGGTCGGCAGATATTTACCGAGAATGCGCATGGTCTCGTTTACGAAAGACCGCGTAGGGCCGACAAGAACGGCGGGCTCGAAATATGTCACGACGCCATCGTCATTCTTGATGTAGTCCCCATAAGTCTCGCGTATAGTCTGCCCACTGCCCCATCGCAACGTCACGCTGCCTGTTACATTCCAGATCTGCTCGATGGCATTCTCGCCCTCGAACAGCAGCAACATGCACCTGTGGGGGTGTCCGGTAGACTGGTTTGGCGTGTACTCTTTAAGAACGTATTCGGAAAGCAGCCGGTCGATTTCCGCCTCCCCGTTGGTGCGCGCCCAAACAGCTCGCGCATATCCTTCAGCCAGCTCCCGACTTGGGCCAAACATACGCGCCGCAACGAATCTGAGGTCTGTTCGGCTTAAATAGCGCGCGATAACACCACCGAGACGAGACTTGCGTATCGTGTATGGGTTTATGAGTACGTATGCGAGTTCTTTCATGCCATCACCGTATAGCCCCGACGGGCTGAGGTAAAAGTAAGCCCGGGGCTTTAAACCCGGGCGGTTGTTATCTGGAGAGGTTACTCCTCTGCCTGAGCCATCAGGTCGTCTGGGATGTCTCCGTCGTGATAGACGTACTGAACGTCGTCGTTGTCCTCAAGAGCCTCGACGAATTTAAGCAAGGATTTGACTTTCGCCAAATCATCAACCGGTTTTGTGACCATCGGGACAAGCGCCACCTCGGAACTCACTGTTGGGATTTCTGCGTTTTCAAGCGCCGTTGCCACAGTCTGGTAGGCGTTTGGCTGTGTGAGAATCTCATAACCTTCCTCATCGGTGATCATGTCGTCGGCTCCGGCTTCGAGTACTATCTCCATGAGCTTGTCCTCTTCCGCAGAGGCTTTCTCGATAATAATCTGTCCTTTGCGCTCGAAGTTGCGCGACACCGCGCCACGTGCTGCAAACTCAGACCCATTGCGCCTGAAAATGTGTCCGATTTCCGCCGCAGCTCTGTTTTTGTTGTCCGTTAGCACATTCACCACGAGGCCGATGCCGCCTGATGCGTATCCCTCGTAGGTTATCTCCTCAAGAGCCTCGCTGGCGAGTTCGCCCGTGCCCTTCTTGATGGCTTTGTCGATGTTGTCGCCCGGCATGTTGATGGACTTGGCCTTCTGTATTATCGTGCGTAGCGTCGGGTTCATGGCGGGGTCTCCGCCAGATTTCGCTGCAAGGGTTATTTCCTTTGCGAGCTTGCTGAACATCTTGCCACGCTTTGCATCCGCGGCACCCTTTTTATGCTTGATTGTGGCCCATTTACTATGACCGCTCATTTGTCTCTCCGTGTTTCCGACGGCATCCCGCCGCCTTTTTCCCATGTCGCCTGTTTAGCACGACGTTTCTGTTCTGTAAAAATACGCTGTGGACGCTGGCTACGCCCCTGCCTTGACCGACGCTCCTCCACGCACCATGTTGCACCCCAGCAAAGCGTCATCCGCCCCGTTAGCACCAAATTCCTGCACCCAGCCGTTCTCAAACCCCAAATCCTCCAAGCGATCCACAACCCTGCTGTATTCGTCCTTGGAAACTCCGCGGTTCCAACCATCCTTTTCCAGTGCTTTGTAGACCGGAGTGTACTGAGACATCAGACTTACTGCCACCTCCGTGCCAACATTCTCGGCAAGCCATTCAAGATTCGAAATCGCCTCCCATTCGCGTCCGGGCAAAACAAGGATCCTCACGATAACACCACTTTTAGCCACATCCGCTTCATCAACCACCAACGGGCCAATCTCTTTCCAACACCACTTTACAAATTCACGCGCGAACACAGGATAGTCGGGTGCAGAAGATCCCTCTTTCGCCACCGCGGCGGAGGCATACCTGAGATCAGTCAGCACCACGCTCATGAGCCCGCGATAACGCTCGACAACCTCGACCCGTTCATAGCCGCTTGTATTATACACAAAAGGCAGAGAGACTCCATCTTTTTCCAGACGATTCGCAGCTTCCTGAATGAAAGGAAGCCAGGGGCCTGGCGTTACCAGATTCCAATTGTGGCAGCCAGCCTCGGCGAGCTCGAGCAGAACCTTCCCCAAACCATCGACCCCGACTTCGTCGCCTTCCCCCGCCGCGCTCCACGGAAAATTTTGGCAGTACAGACAGCCAAGCGTGCAGTGCGAAAAAAAAACCGCCCCGGATCCGCTGGTGCCGGACAGTGGCGGTTCTTCCCCGAAGTGCGGCCCCCAGCGGAAGATTTTCACCTGATTCCCCGCACGGCAGTATCCGCGCGCACCTGCGAGCCTGTCGGCTCCGCACATGCGCGGGCAGAGATCACATTTGAGGATTTCTTTCATTGGAGGGAGTCTAAAAATTTGTATGCGAGATATATGCCGGGGTTACGCCCGAATTCCGTAAAGACGCGCGCAAGTATGGCACAATACACACTCTCCAGTCAAGATATTTAGCGCGCCAGTTCCAGAGCAGGCGCAATTTCATCGGCAAAACGCTTGTCCATATGATACAGCGCAACACCCTTCACACCCACGTCTTTTGCGGCTTTGATTTGGTCTATGGTGTTCATCGCATTCAGCGTCGCCTCATACGAACTGACCCCTATCCCACAGACAATCTTTTTTCGGTCGGCAGAGATGAGCTGCTCGTGTAGACGCATCCGGACCACCCCAACATCAGGCGAGTAATTCATCGGCACAACGTAATCGACCCAGCCCTTTTTGAGCCAGAAAGCCCAGTTCTGCCCGATGCTAGCCACGCATTGCGGATATTTGCCGTAAACCGCCACTGAAAATGCCGTGCCCGGCGCGTCTTTTTTTATCCTTCCCGAGACAAATTCAATCATCCCGTTAAGTCTGTCTGCGCGCCACTCTTCAAACTTGCGGCGGTCGGCGCCTTTTACCGCGACGTCCGCCGGCCAGTTCTTGACTTTTCTGCCGAGGTATTTTTCGAAAGAAGCCCTGTCTGCCGAACCTAGCGAGCACTCCGCATGAGGATACCGCACATAGTCGAAATGAATACCGTCCATGCCGGTGTTGTTCGCTATCCAAACAGCGATTCGCGCCAGCTCTTCTCGGTTGCGCCAATGTCCGGGATCTGCCCATTCCACCACACCACCGCGAGAATCCCGCAACACCCTCCCCTGATTCACGAACTCCGCCCTGACCGTTCCCGGCATGTTCTCGGTGGAAAGCGCGGGTATCCACGCGTGCACACGTATGCCACGCGCATGGCACGCTTTTACCGCCTCTGCTATTGCACCGCCAGTGTTTACACCGCCCCACTTCGCAAGCCCCGGAACGGCTACATGCGCAATCCCGAGCTCCGCCGTCATTATGTACACATCAGTGATCCCCGCGCGGGACATAAGATCCGCCGACTTCCGCCAATCGCCAGGAAACCTGCCCTCGGGGGAGCGTTCCCACACTGCCACTATCCCTCCCTGAGCGCCTAGTCCGGAGGCTGCGGAGTATGCCAGCAAAGCCTCCTTTTCCAGTGCCCAGAGCTTTGACATGGAAGCGCCGAACAGCCCTTTGTCAAAATCCGCCTGCTTTCCGGCTTCAAGCCCATCCATCACCGCAAGGCGCTTCTCCAAAGCGGCCTTTTTACGTTCGGGAACGGCTTTGATTAATCGCCGTTTGGCATCGGCAAGCGATGACGCATCAAGCTTCTTCCATATCTCCGCATCAAGCCTTTTCGCAGCATGCCGCCAGACTTCCGGCACGCAGTCCGCACTTAAAGAAACCAAAAAACGCCTACGAACCGATGCATCCCCGGTGTCCATCATTATCCGGCTTATCCAGTAACCATGAGCTGACTTTAAAACGACCGGCGGCCCTGCCTTTCCAGACGCATATTCCCAGTGCGCCAACACAGACGATGTTTTTGCCGCAGGACGTACCTGCCAGTATGTGGGCGCCTCCGCCGCCATAGACTCCGGCATGTGAAGAGGCCTCTTTTTCGCGAACTTGTATCTCGCCCAACGTTCAGGGCCTGATTTTGTCGGCTCGGGCGGTGTCATGCCCATAAGTTTCGCAAACGCCTCGGAAGTGGAGTAATGCACTATGACCTTACCACCTGACGTTACAAATTTCCCGATTGCCTTTAGCTGTGCTGCAGATGGCGATTCAAGGTAGACAAGATGGGCGAGCTTGTATGGCGGCGAAAGCGCCTTCGACAGGTCTTTGTCAGAATAAGTTCTGCTTGAGACTCCCCCCTCGTCCAATGTCCGCGCCACGCTGCGCGCGCGGCTGAAAGCGTACTGTGCATCATCTTGCGATCCAAGCGACGTCAGCCCGTAAACCACCGACACAATCCGCTCCGGCTCCGCAGACACCGCAGACTGCCCCACCACCGCGACAGCCGCCATTAAAATACAGATTCTTGTCCTAACACCCATACCTGCGTACAATCTCCACCTTATCAATCTTTGTTCCCAAGTAAATGCACATCATTGTACTGATGCAACTCTTCGGCGTCAACGCAAGGGATTTTGCGCTCTTCTTTTTTTTCACATAAGCTCTGGCGGTATTGGCGCCGTGATTTCGAACGGCTTTCCCGTGTCTGGGTGCACAAACCGCAAATAGCATGAACGCAACGTGTAGCCTTCGTCGGCGGGAAGCGCATCTACACCCTGCAACGGGAGTCCGTCAGATCCGAAGAACGGATCCCCTATAAGAGGCGCCCCGATTGATGCAAGGTGGATGCGGATCTGGTTCGGACGCCCGGTCACGATCTCGACTTCCCAAAGCATCCGTCCCTCGCGGCGGCTCAACACCCGGCAAATACTGTATGACGGACGTCCGCTTGGTGAGGCGGCATGAACGCATCCCAGCCTCTCATGCGGCACAGGACCTATCGGATTACTGATCTCGATAGTACCGGACAATTCAGGCACATCCGCTGTTATTGTCCGGTAGATTTTGCGCAGAGTTTCGCCACCGTCCCTCGAAGTCGTCCGGCGGAACTGCGCGCAAAGATGCTCGCGGGCGTGTTTGGTTCTTGCCAGTAGGATTAGTCCCGACGTTCCACGACCAAGCCGATGCACGGGAACAGGAGGAAGGCCATCTTCACCACAATGGTCGCGTAGCATGTGGACCAAGGTATTTTCGAGGTAAAGCCCATTCGCAAGCACGGGGAGCCCTGCCGGTTTGTCGACCGCGAGCACAGCATGATCCTCGTATAAAACCGGAATATCAGTCGGAACCGGGGGCTCCTCCCATGGAGGACGGGTCCATTCCAGCTCGTCTCCCGCGCCAAGAATATCTTCCGGCGCAAGGCGCTCACCGCCACGGAGAATCTCTCCCCGCTCCATGCGCCTCCGCCACACCGTTTCGTCCGAATGACGGTATCGTTCGGCATAATAAGAGATCGCAGGCGTCCCCGCATCTTGGGCGCCAATTCTGTCTCTGTATGTCCATCCTGAGTTCATGTGTAGATTCCAGATTTAAAAGTATCCGAAATCCTTTCCGCAGGCAAGCGTTTATTAGAAAATACAGCTTTACATAACACCTTTATTTTGATTAAATGAACGCAAATTTGAATGGGAAGTTTTCCCAAGTATATTTAAACCGCGAGAAGGTGCATTTGAGCTTAAAATACCGTAGAATCCTATTGAAATTAAGCGGAGAAGTTTTACTTAACCGCGAAACCGCGCAGTGCATCGATCCCGGTGTCATCGCGCAGATGGCAGAAAAAATTAAAAACTTGCGTGAGCTGGGTGCTGACGTTGCGGTTGTGCTTGGAGGGGGAAACATCTTCCGTGGCGCCCTGGGCGAGAAGCTGGGCGTGGGGCGTTCGGCTGGGGATTACATGGGCATGCTGGCCACTGTGATCAACGCAATCGCGTTGCAAAACTCCCTGGAAGGCCTCGGTGTGCAGACCCGCGTACAGACCGCCATAGGGATGCAGGAAGTGGCAGAGCCATTCATTTTCCGCAAAGCCATGCGTCACCTTGAAAAAGGACGTGTTGTAATATTCGCGGCAGGCACTGGCAACCCTTATTTCAGCACGGACACTGCAGCCGCGCTGAGAGCTAGCGAGATAGGTGCAGACGTACTCATAAAAGCCACTAAAGTGGACGGCATCTACACGGCAGACCCCGTAAAACACCCCGAGGCGACGCGATACTCCACTTTGACATACAAAGAGGCTCTTTCAAAATCAATAAAAGTGATGGACTCCGCTGCCTTCGCTCTTTGTATGGAAAACAACATCCCCATTCTGGTGCTGGATTTTTTCCAGGAAGGAAGTCTGGAAAAAGCTGTTGCCGGCGAAAAAGTCGGAACGTTAGTGATGACTTGACAAACAACCCGAAAAACACGAAACTATACCTAATTGGGATCCACAGCTTAGACAACCATTAATAACCGAGCAAAACCATGACAGACACTTTACTCAAGGAAACACAGGATAAGATGGACGGCGCATTACGGGCGCTCGAAACACAGCTTTCGGGGATACGTACAGGAAAAGCCTCGCCGGCACTGGTCGAGAACATTCAGGTTACGTACTATGGTGCTCCGACGCGCATCCGCGACCTCGCCAACATTTCAACGCCTGAGGCGCGTTTGCTGGTGATTTCACCGTATGACCCGACTATCCTCGGCGAAATAGAGCGCGGCATCCTGGGAGCGAATATAGGAGTTACGCCGGTCAGCGACGGCCGAGTCGTGCGCGTCCCGATCCCCGAACTCAGCGAGGAACGCCGCAAGGAAATGACCAAGGTCGCGAGCAGAATGGCGGAGGAGGCAAAGATTTCCGCCCGGAACGTGCGCCGCGACGCCAACGAGGCATGCAAAGCCCTGCAGAAGGATTCAAAGATCTCAGAGGATGAACAGCACCAGATGCTGGAGCGCGTCCAGAAAATAACAGACAAGACTATCGAGAAAATCGACGCTGCGCTGAAGGCCAAAGAGGCGGAGGTTTTAGCGGTATAAAACGGCGCTCCACAACACCGCAATAAAATGTAAGAACGGAGAGATACTATGGCAGACGAAAACAAACCCCAGCCTCCAGCGGAAGAGAACAAACCACCGCGTCCGATCGGGATCAAACCGATAACGATTAAACCGAAGGCTCCTGCCTCGGCCGACTCCCCGCCTTTGACACCGGAGGAGCCCGTTTTGCGGAAACCTGGAGAAATGCCTGACAAGACGGCGAAAATCGAATCGCCAGCAATCCACCCTGAAGTCGCCAGCGGGAAACCATTGGATCCCGAGCCGACTACGACCACGATTCGTCTGAAGCCCGTCACCCCTGCCCAGCCACCTCTCTCACAACCGGTGAAGCCGCCTGTGGCGTCTCCTCCCGGAGCTCCGCTCAAGCCGTTGCAGCCAGCAAGCATACAGCCGCCCAGTATCAAACCCGCTTCATCCCAGACATCTGAGACAGCAGCGAAGTCAAAGACTTCCAGAATTTCGCTCGACGCAGCGTTTTCGGAGACTCCCCTACGTCCCAAAAGCCCATCTGGAGCTACAGGGCACATACCGGTGGGTAAAATAACCGGAAACCTGAGCGCAGCCGCCAGTGAAGCGGAGATGACCCGCCGCCGTACACTGCGTCTGGGTGCGCAGCCGGACTCGGGCAGTGCCCCTGTGAGCACACAGCAAAACGAGCCGGAGCTAGCAGAAGCCCCGACTGTTAGGAAGAAGAAAACCCTGGTCCTTAAAAAGGACAAGGCAGAGGCCGAATCTCCAATATCCACAGGCTCGGCGCCGCTGGAATCGACTTCAGGCGATGAAAATATCTCCGCGTTCTCGGCCTTCCAGAACACAGCACCAGTCGAGAAGACTAACCCGATATTCCCAATACTGGCTTTCGTTGCTTGTTTGGTAATCATTGCTCTGATAATGTTGTATATGGCGCAAGGCAGCGGTCCAGACCGTTCTCTGACAGAATTCTCCTCCTTCCCGGGGGGACCGAACATTCCATGGCCAGGAAAGGCGATGTAGGACATTTACAACAGCGGTCGCGGGGCTTCCCTCGCCGTTGAAGAACCGCCAAGGGCGGGCGTTCGCCTAGTGGACGCCCGCCCTTTAAAATAAAAGGAAAATCCAAACAATGTCTTTTGAAGAAGAAAATACCGCCCCACTTGAGAGAGCCTCAGTGCCGGAACTCGACGCGATACTTGGCAAGCAGTTCAAGGTGCTTGACGATGGCTTCGTCCGCGCAGTCGATTACATGGGCTCCGACCTCTCAATTGTGCAGGCGGCCAGAGTCTCGTACGGTGACGGCACGAAAAAAGGGACGGACGACAGGCACCTGATCCGCTACCTGATGCGCCACCGCCACACCACTCCGTTTGAAATGTGCGAGATCAAATTTCACGTCCGCGTCCCAATGGATATATGGCGGCAATGGGTTCGCCACCGCACCGCCAACATTAACGAATATTCCACCCGCTACTCAATCGCCATAGATTCGGTGCGTTCGACCGATGCGAATGAATGGCGCGCCCAATCCTCCACAAACCGTCAGGGTAGCGGAGACGCTCTGAATGCAAATCTGGGAGCTGAACTCACCGCGCAGGAAAAAGAGCTACACGAAAAATGCCGAGAGGTGTACCAGCACAGACTGGATGCAGGCGTGGCGCGCGAACAGGCTCGCAAGGATCTCCCCCTCGCCACTTATACCGAAGCTTACTGGAAGTGCGATCTGCACAATTTGCTCCATTTTCTTTCATTGCGCATGGAAGCTGCGGCGCAGTACGAGATTCGCGAATACGCGTGCACCATTGGCAATGAAATAGTCGCCAAATGGGTCCCACACGCGTGGGGAGCGTTCACAGACTACCTTCTTGAGTCGCAAAACCTTTCACGCGTCGAAACAGCCCTGCTCGGCCTTGTCGCGCGTGGCGAAAACGAGGCTGCCATGGCTCTCGCCACCGAAAACAATATGTTGCCAAAAGGCCTGCCCGGCCGGGAATTAAGAGAGTTCGAAGAAAAACTCTCAGCGTTCGGACTAGCATCCCCCTGGACTAAATGACAAGAAGTAAACTCAATCCTGACGCGGCAATAATGCTGATAGCTGCCGCGCTTGCCTTACCACTACTTTCAGGTTGCTCCAACGATTCCCCCGCAGCAAAGGAGTCCACCGCCATCAAAACGCAAACACATCCCCCCGCGCCCGCGCCCAAATACGACGCAAGATCCATAATGGAACAAGACGCCGCATTTGAGTTCGCCACGGCGCGTGAGATGGGTCTCCCAGAAAACGGGTTCGTCATGATCGCCGACACGTACTCGCAAAAAGCAATCGTGGTAAATGCTAAAGGCATTCTGCGCGAATATCCCATGTCGTCGTCGAAGTTCGGCAACGGATTCAAAGCCGATTCTAACAAGACTCCGCTTGGCTGGCATAAGGTGCAAGAGCGGATGGGCGACAAGGCGGCGCCGGGAACGCATTTTATTTCCCGCCGTCCCACCGGGCAAGTGCTCGCGCCCGAAGAATGGAGAAACGAAATCGATGGCGACTACGTACTCACGCGTATCCTATGGCTTAAAGGGCTCGAGCCTGGTGTCAATGCTGGCGATGCGAAAATCGACTCGCACTCACGACACATCTACATCCACGGCACCAATCAGGAACAACTCCTTGGCAGACCCGGCTCGCACGGTTGCATCCGTCTCTCGAACCACGACGTTATCGAGCTTTTCGATATGATCAAGGGAGCTGAACTCTACTGCAGAATCATTTAGAGGATCGGAACCGCAGCAAAGAAATGTCGACAAGCGCCATCGAAATCCCCGAAAAGATCCCTTTCACACTCCGCCAAAGCAAGCGCGCCAAGCGCATCAGGATCGTTGTAAAGGAGTCGGGTCTCGAGGTGACACTGCCGGTTGGCCGCAAGCGCTCGGAAGCGGAGAAATTCGTGGAGGCAAACCGCGAATGGGCTATCAAAAACCTCATAAAAGTATGTGGCAGAGTCCCCACTCTCACACTATCCCCATATTCCGGCTTGCCGTTATTCGCGAACGCCTGCTTGCCACCGCCCATCAGAAGGATCACGCTTTCGGCAATAGATAAAACAGTAACGGTGCACTATGCCAAAGCCAAAGTGCTTGCCGGCTATATCCAGATTGTTGCCCCCTCTCCGCAATCACATTCACGCTCCATGACAATATATTGCGCTGATCCATTCGACCCGCCTCGAGAGGCGGTTGAAGACGCTTTGCGTGAATGGATCCGCGCGGAGGCAAAGGCTTATCTTCCGTTCTACCTCAACCGCATCGCCGACAAAATAGGCGTCCGCCGCCCAAGCCTGATCCGCATAGGCTTCCAACGCACGCTTTGGGGTAGCCGCTCAAACAGCGGCACCATATCACTTAGCGCTCACCTGATGTTCCTGCCGCCGCATTTACTGCGCCATGTGGCAATCCATGAACTCTGCCACACGCTATACATGAACCACGGAAGGCGATTCCAACTTCTGCTGGAAAAACTGGATCCAAAAACCGAAGAGCATTCCGAGGCGCTTAAGGATGCCCGAAAATACGTTCCGGAATGGTTGCGACGCGATATGTGAGAAGCTCTGAATGGTGGGCGAGGCAGGACTCGAACCCGCGACAGTCTGGGTGTAAACCAGATACTCTAACCAGCTGAGTTACTCGCCCATTTGGCAAAACAAAGTGCGTATGGTACAATACCGCTGAAATTAAATCAAACAAAAAGCTTTAACCGTGGAAAAACGCGCAGTCAACACACCGGTATACGCCGTAGAAATAACGAATCTGGGAAAATCATTCGGCTCAGTGCGCGTGCTCAACGACTTATCACTCACAATAAAGCGCAACTCGATCCTAGGACTCGTTGGCGGTAATGGAGCCGGAAAGTCAACGCTTGCGAAATGCATCGCGGGGCATCTGAAATACGAATCGGGACGCATAGAACGCGGCGGCGCAGTCGCAATGGTACCACAGGAGTTCATGCTGATTCCAGAAATGAAGGTCTATGAGAACCTGTTCCTAGGACGCGAACTCCGCAGTCATGGCCTCATAGACAAAAAAACTATGATTCGCCGAAGCGCTGAAGCCTTGGCGGAACTTGAGAGCGATGTTAGCCCCGAGGACAAGGTCGCCGAGCTTAACGTCGCACGAAGACAAATGGTTGAACTTGCGAAATCAATCGTCTTCCCCTCCTCCGTAATTATAATGGACGAACCCACTACTGTTCTGAACCGCGATGAAACGCAAGTGCTATTCACCCTGTTGCACCGTTTTAGAGACGGCGGTGGATCTGTGATCTACATTACACACCGGCTTCATGAACTGTCCGAAATCTGCGATGATATCTGCATCATGCGCGATGGCGATATCGTCTTCCACGGCTCGGCCAAAGAGATCACACCGCAAGAAGTTGCGAGGCAGATGGCCGGCAGGAGCCTCGATTCGCTCTTCCCCGCCAAAACAAGCGCAACGCCTAACCACGAGACGGTTTTGGAAATTGAGAATGTCTCGTCGGGCAATACGGTGCGCGACGTTTCGTTCTCGCTTAAGAAAGGCGAGATACTAGGCCTGACTGGGCTGGCTGGAGCGGGCCGCACCGAACTTTCAGAAACAATATGCGGCATGCGCAGCAAAACCTCCGGGACAATACGAGTCGGCGGGGAACCCCGAAGCATACGCTCAATGCATGACGCGCATCGCGCCGGAATTTCGTATCTCTCTGAAGACAGGCAGAGCACAGCCTTGCTTCTTAAAAGCTCAGTGACAGAAAACACGGTTCTCGCCTCCCTCCCCTCCTATGCCAAACACGGGGTCATAGATAATAAACGATGCGATGCTGCTGCCAGACGCTACATTGAAGAATTCCATATTAAAACCGAGAGCATTCATGCGCCTTTAAACACTCTAAGCGGAGGCAACCAGCAGAAGGTCGCAATAGCAAAGGGGCTCGACGTCAAACCCCGTGTTTTTATATTCGACGAACCAACCCGCGGCGTTGACGTCGGCGCTCGTGCCGAGATTTACGGCTTAATCCATTCATTGGCAGCGGATGGCATGTCGTGCATCCTTATATCGTCTGACCTGGAAGAGGTCATCGGCAACTGCTCTCGCGCTCTCGTCATGCGCGGTGGCGAGCTTGCGGGAGAACTCCAGGGCGAAGCCCTCACTGAAGAAGAAATAATGTACCTTGCCACCGGAATCAAATAGCATGCAATTTACAACTGCAAAACTTAAAAAAACAGCCTCGATGATCTCAGGCCCATATTTGGCGCTTGCCGCATTGGTGCTTGTGTGCTCCCTAACAAGCGATGTTTTTTTATCGCTCTCCAACCTGCTGAACATTTCTCGCCAAGTCTCCTACAGCGGCATAATCGCGCTCGGAATGACGTTAGTGATAATAGCCGGCGGCATCGATCTTTCCGTGGGCTCTCTCTTTGCGCTGGCAGGCGTTGCCGCCGCTGTCGCGATGCAGAGCTGGTCCGCTCCGTTTGCAACCGCCACGGGGTTGTATCCTGACACAGCCGGAATCATAATCGGAGTTGTCGTCTCTATGGTTGTATCGCTGCTGGGCGCCGCAGCCAACGCACTGATTATAGTTTACGGCAAACTACCGCCGTTCATCGCCACGCTCGGCACATTGTCGATATTCCGGTCAATGGCACTTTTTCTCGCAGATTCCGGAACCATTTCCGTAGGCAACGCATCTCTCAACGCAGCCGGCGGCGCTGAAGTTCTGGGCATACCGCTCCCTGCTCTTATAATGCTTCTGCTCACTATTGTCTTCGGGCTGATACTTTCAAACTCCGTCTTCGGACGCCATGTCTGCGCCCTTGGCTCCAGCGAACGCGTGGCGCGTTTCGCCGGGATACGTGCAAACGCCGTCAAGCTCGCCGCATACATAACCCCCGGCTTTTGCATCGGCATAAGCTCGTTCCTGTTCCTCGCGCGGCTTGGCTCGATCAGCAGCTCCAACGCGGGCATCTCGTATGAACTTGATGCCATCGCGGCAGTAATAATTGGAGGGGCGTCCATGGCTGGCGGCCGAGGCACACTGCGCGGCACGCTGGCTGGCATTTTGATACTCGGGGTGGTGTCAAACGTCCTTGATCTCTGGGGGGTTTCGGCCAACCTGAAAGGCGTCGTAAAAGGTCTCGTAATAATTGTCTCCGTTCTTATTCAACGAAAGGAAAAAACAACATGAAAAAATTGGTTAAAACAACTACTGCCATGGCGCTCTGCCTGGCCGCTCTCCTTACGGGATGCCGTAAAGAGGGAAACCCCGAAGAAACTTCAGAGGGATACAAAATCGGAATATCGATTCCCAGCGCCGACCACGGCTGGACCGGCGGCGTAGTGTACCATGCCAACCAAGTCAAAAAGGAAATTGAAGACGCCAACCCCGACATCAAGGTAATCGTGTCCTCAGCTGCCTCGTCGGGAGAACAAGTCGACCGTGTAGAGAACCTACTCGTACAAAAAATAGACGCACTTGTCATATTGCCATCAGAACCAGCCCCCCTCACCGGAGTTTGTAAAAAGGCTGTGGAGGCCGGGGTCAAGCTGATCGTCGTCGACCGGAACTTGGCCGAACCGGTGCAGGACCTAGCGGTTGTCGGCGACAATCCGGGCTTCGGACGCGCAGCAGCGGAGGCAATAGCCAAAGAGCTGAGTGGAGAGGGCGAAATCGTCATAATGGAAGGTGTTCAGTGCGATGTCAACACCCAGCGCGTCAATGCCTTTGAAGAGGTAATGGCCAATTATCCCGGCATCAAGATCATCGGCAAGGGCTCTTCCGACTGGAGCACGGAAAAAGGGCTCTCGCTCATGGAGAACTTCCTGCAGAAACACAAAAAAATCGACGCAGTCTGGACTGGCGACGATGACGTGTCCATTGGCGCGCTTAAAGCTTATCAAGAATCTAAACGAAGCGACGTCAAAGTGCTAATCGGCGGAGGCGGGAGCAAGGAGATTGTAAAGCGCATCATAGACAAAGACCCGCTCGTGCACATCACCGTAACGTATCCACCGGAAATGATCGCAGTTGCCGCGCGCGAGGCAGTGAAGATCGTACGCGGAGCTGAAGTTGAACAGCACACCATAATAGCCCCTGCTGAGGTGGTCGACGCCTCTAACGCTGAAAAGTACTACCACCCGGATTCCGCTTATTAACAGCACGGGCGAAGACGCGCACAACTTACAGTACGCAAAAGCAAATATGAAAAAAGTAATTCTTATTGGTGATTCGATAAGGCTTGGATACGGCAACTTCGTCAAGGACTCACTCAAGGAAGTTGCCGAGGTATACGCGCCGGAGGAGAACTGCGAGTTCGCACAGCACGTGTTCGTACACCTTTCAAGGTGGAGAAGGCTTGCTGGAGATCCATCGGGAGTTGACCTCGTGCACTGGAATTGCGGACAATGGGACTCCGCTCGTTTTCGCGGAGATCCTAGACCTCTCAATTCGCACGAGGTATACGCAGACATGCTGGAACGGATAAACCTGCATATCGCGAAAATATTTCCGAATGCCAAGATAGTCTTCGCCACAACCACTCCGATGAACCCAAACGGCGAGCTCAACGAGAACCCACGCACCACTGCCGAAATAGCCGGCCTCAACGAGGTCGCCCGCAAGGTCATGAATAGGATGGAAGTTCATGTCAACGACCTGTTTGACCTCATGAGTAACGCAGATGCCGGGTTATATACAGATTGCGTCCATTTCAATGAAACTGGCTACAGGTTGCTCGCCCGAAAAGTGACGGACACGATCTTAGAGCTTCTTGATTTATAATTGAGCTGTAAGCCTCATCAAGACTGCACGGATATTGAAAACAGCACCTCTAGACTACAAAGACCACAACAACTGGATTGTAAACGAGTCGTATTCAGGCACCGAAGGACGTGAATACGACCTTTTCTACATATATCCGACACTCGTCTCTGATATAAGCAAGCCGCTTATGGATATGTCTGATCCGAAAGTGGAGCTGAAGACGCTCGGCTTTGTAACGGCGCAAGTGGAACTGTTCAAGGGTTCGCGCCAGTTCGCACCATACGTTCGCCAACTCGAGTACCACCGCAGCATGGAATATCTCATGGGCGACAAAAGCCTCGAGCCCCTGATGCAAGTGGGAATGGACGACGCGGTGGCGGCTTTCCGGCACTACCTCGCTCATTGGAACAACGGACGTCCGTACGTGCTGTTCGGACATAGTCAGGGGTCGGCAAACCTTTACGAGATGATGAAAAGATGCCCCGAAATCAGCCGGGACGGAGGGTTTGTGGCAGCGTACCTACTCGGACTCCCCTTCACTACGGAGAGAAAAATACTGACCGATTTTACGGGAAGAGGAATTGCGCCAGCCCAAGGAGCCGACGACGTCTCCGTGATAATCGGCTGGAACTCGCAATCCGCCGATGCAGTCAACCCTGTCTATTCCATGCCCGGCGCTTACGTGATAAATCCGTTGAACTGGCGAACGGACGAGACACCGGCATCCGCAGCCGAAAACATCGAATCCGTTTTTTACAGTTATCGTGAAATAAACCCGCGCCGCCGACATGGCCGCAAAGCGAACCTATGCGGGGCGGTCATAGATAAATCCAAGGGCGCGTTGATTGTTGATCTCCCCTCTAACGGCTATTGGGACGCAAGGCAATTCGTCGGGAAGGGAGTATTCCACATGAACGACTTTTGGTTCTTTGCTGGCAACGTTATCGCCAACGTTGCCACCCGACTTGCCGCGAGCACAACGAGGCGCCCCAACTCCAAATGACCATATTTGCAATGAAATTATGTACCTATTCTCTCTACATAATCACATATTCACTCCGTGGAGCGGGGAACGCCGGGGAATTCAGCCGCGACAATTCTGGCCCATATCCCGGGGGCGGTTCCGATAACATTTCCCTTTGAATCGTGAAGCGGACTTTCAAGGCCGCAACTCGGGGAGCGCGATTTGAGCACGAAACAATCGACGCCATCCCTTTTCAACTCAGCTACTTTCGCGCGGCAGCACGCTTCGATCCTCTCGGTAAAATCTTCGCGCGACTGCTTGCCGAGAACGCGTATAGAGCTATCTTCCATAAGAACGAGCTCGATAGGCTCCCGCGGCACGCCAAGCCCGGCTTCGGCCTCAGGGCAAAAAGGCACGAATTCAACATCTGCCTTGAATCCGCTGAAGTCATGTTTTTTATCGCGCCCATCGTATCTGGTATTGAAACCCAACAGGCACGAGCTCGCGACCACCTTCATCTGCTGAGTTCCGCGCTCTTGCGCATTATCAGCATTCCGCACCCGAAGTCTTGTGCGGTGGCACTAGCGATTGCGACCGCATCTCCACGCGTGAAAAATGCGGAGGTTAGGTGTTCCGCTCCGGGAGTGACCGGTTTCCAGCCCGCCTTCTCCATCTCCCCGACGAGGAGTTGCATGGCAATAGCGTCCTGATATGTACTATGCCCAATACATATTCCCGTGGAAGTTTCAGAATTGAACGCAGTGAATGCGGGGGTGAACCCCTGCGGCTGAGGCACGTCGCGGAAGCTCCATTCCGCCCCGTCCAAGCGGCCAAAATCCGTAGCGGAGGTCACAAGCAGGGCTGTTGCTCCATCATCATTCACGGCGGGCAAGATAACCAGTGCGGCGTTTCCATACGACTTTGGAAGACGTATTAACGCGCCATCGACAAGATCCCCGGCATCCACGCCGATTCGCGACACCAGACTGGCGCCGACATCGTCTGCATTTTCTTCGAACGAGTAAGCGACGATCCGAGATTGTACACCGTTGATTTCGACCGGTGAATCGTAGACAATTTTACCACCAACTGAATCAAGCAAGACAGCGGGGTTGGAGGGCATCTTCATGAACACGCGTGCTCCTGCGGCGAGCATTAAGAGCAAGGCAAGTGCGAAACACACGAAGATTATTCTCTTTGGGGGATTCATCAGTAAAGTCCTCCCGTTTTCGGCATCCAGACTTCGTTGCGGATCGTAATCTCGGCAGGCAAACCCAATATGTCCTGAAGCACGGGGGGGACAGAGATCGACTCTGAGTCGCCTGAAGACACAAAACCGAAAGTGGATTGAGCGAGCGTGCCAGTGTCAACTTTTACAACATCGTCATACAATGCCGGCGCACCATCTGCGCGTTTCGTGCCGCTCCAGTCGCCGCCCGGGGCGGTTGCGGAAGTGATGTGCGTGCGCAGTCCGTAGAAGTTCCCCTTATCGGCGCGGTCATCCTTTGTGTATGCCCTGCCGTCGAGTCCGTCGTTCCAATCGTCTATGGGCGTGAATGAGGAGGCAATAGCGTTTCCCATGGAATCGCCGATTGCATCTCCGGAGGCGCGTGTTAGTGAATCGGTGTCAACAATCTGAATCTGTCCCAAGAAAACCACGAGCGCCGTCAGGAGGATTATCCCGACCAGACCGATTACAAATTCGATCATGGCCTGTCCGCCTTTTCTATTGAAGTCTGTGGTTTTCATGTGTGTCACCTAATACGGGAATTCACGGCAGATGCGTCAAAAAGCGATGTGCACATCAACGAGATCCGGGAGCGCCTCGCGAATGCGTACCTGTTCTTCCTTTGGGATCTTCGTTCCGTAAAGCATGAGGGTTTTGAGATTTTTCATCTTGCCAATGTTCTCGGGCAGCTTGGAAATTGGGTTGCCGTTAAGATCGATGCGTTCGAGGTTCGGCATTTCGACGATCTCGTCGGGGATCACAGTTATTCTATTGTTGCTCAGGTCTATTTGTTCCAGCGTCTTCATCTTGAACACCACCGCGGGCACGTTCGTAAAGGAATTGCCGCGCAGATAAAGACGCCTGACATCCGTCCACCCGTTGGCGCTGTCGGGAAGAGAATTGAGATTGTTGTCGTTGAGGCGAACCCACTTGAGACTTTCCATTGCGCCGACACCGGACGGCAACTCTGAAATGTTGTTACGGTCCAGATTGATGTATGTAAGCTCAGACAGAGACAATACTGATGCGGGAAGGTTCGTCATGCCATTGTCAGAGAGATACAAATGGCGGAGTCCTGACATTGCCCCGACCGCTTCCGGCAGTGACTTGATACCCGTCTCAGAAAGGTCTAGCATATACAGTAACTTCGCATCCCCCAAAGAGGAAGGCACCTCGCCAAGGTTTTTCTGGCCGCGCAAAGAGAGCTTTTTCAAAGCGGGAAATTTTCCCAGATTTACGGGAAAGGACGAGAGTTGGTTAGTGGCCGGGACTATGAGTGCCTCCACGCTTTCGCCGATTTCAGTTGCGACAGACGGGGAATCCGCAGTGAGCAGGCGCTCCGGGGCTGTCTGCTGGAAGCATCCGGGCAGGAGGACTGCTGAAACTCCGAAAAGGAGAATGAACGGGGAAAAGGTCGTCTTCAAAATAAAATCCTTGAGTTTCTGTGAGAATCGGGTAGGATATACAGCATTTATTTGGCTTTTAGGTTTCGCCGCCTATTATAAACCAACTTGACCGTCTTAATCAACCAATAAGGACAACCAACCAATGAGAAGAAAGATATCAATCGCGTGCGCAGCGGCAATGGCTCTAGCCGCTTCGAATACTTTCGCCATAACCCCAGCCAGTCAGGACACGAAAGGGACAGGTTACCTTGTCTTCGCGGAGGATCTGTCGAATTGGCACCTCGCGGCTTACGGGGCGGCAGGTACGCGGACTCTCGAATACAACAACTTCGAAAAGGAAATCGACGTGAGTCGCTACGCCGCCATTCTCGGTTACGATTTAACGCGTTGGATGACGATCTATGGCCTTGTCGGAACGATGGAGGCGGAAGATAAATATGGTTACGGCAATGATGATGGCGACTCGTCTCTTCTATTGGGAGCAGGCGCATGGATGAACCTGCTTCAGTCGGAGGAACTGACTCTGTTGTCGACTGTGTCGTACTACAAAGTCACTGCGGGAGCCGAAGTCTCATTTGCTGATCTGGATAATTACACATGGGGACAGTTCGATGGTTACCTGACTTTCGGGATCGTCAACGAACTCGAAAACAACACAATGATATTCCCAGAGACGATTGGCGTCTTCACCGGTCCTGTCTTCTCATACGTTTTTTCCGACGAACTGGAAATGGATTCATCGAACGTGTTTGGTATGACCGTAGGGCTCTCCATGACGTTCACAAGGACTACGTACGCCACTATTTCGTACGACTTCTTACGCGGCGATGACGACATTTTTGCCGGCATGATCGGCGTTCGCTTCTAAAGAGTTCTTCACCCTATACCAAATCCGGAATGTCGCGGCAATGCGACTTCCGGAATTTTCTGTAGTTTCAACTAAACTGTTTTTCCGCTATTCGACGATTCAATATGGACAAGCATTTCGACCCTCAGGCAATTGAGGCCAAGTGGTATGAGTTTTGGGAAAAAACCGGTCAGTTCAATGGCGATGTGACCGCCCCCGGAGATCCATACTGTATCGTAATACCGCCGCCCAACGTTACTGGCATCCTTCACATGGGACACGCTCTGAACAACACGGTTCAGGACGTGCTTGTGCGCTGGCGCAGGATGCAGGGCAGAAATGTGCTGTGGGTTCCCGGAACCGATCATGCCGGCATCGCGACACAGAACGTGGTGGAGAAAGCTCTCCGTAAAGAAGGCAAATCCCGCCGCGACTTAGGCCGCGAGGCCTTCGTGGAACGAGTCTGGGAATGGCGGGCGAAATACGGCGGCACTATTGTCAACCAACTCCGCAGACTGGGTTGCAGCTGCGACTGGACTCGTGAGCGCTTCACTATGGACGAGGGGCTAAGCCGAGCCGTCGCTGAAGTGTTCTGCCGACTCTACGAGGAGGACCTCGTATACCGCGGCAACTACATCGTCAACTGGTGCCCGCGGTGCGGCACTGCGCTTGCGGACGACGAGAGCGAGCACGAGACGAATGAAGGCTCTCTATGGCACGTCAGATACCCCGTGGCGGGACGCCCTGACAAGTTCGTCGAGGTGGCGACCACGCGCCCGGAAACGCTGCCGGGAGACACCGCAGTCGCCGTAAACCCCAAGGACGAACGTTACACGCACCTTCACGGCGCGAAGGTCACGCTCCCACTGTCGAACCGCGAAATACCAGTCGTGGTTGACGATTACGTCGAACGAGAATTCGGCACAGGGGTGGTGAAAATCACCCCGGCTCACGACCCTAACGACTTCCTAGTCGCACAGCGCCATAATTTGCCGGCGCTCAACATCATGAACGGCGACGGCACGATGAACGAGCATTCCGGCTACGAAGGCCTAGACCGTTTTGAATGCCGCAAACAGATAGTCAAAGATCTGGATGCCGGCGGATATCTGGTCAAGGTCGAGCCATACACAAACGCTGTTGGACACTGTTACCGCTGCAGCACGGTAGTGGAGCCGCGCCTCTCCAAGCAGTGGTTCGTGCGGATGAAGCCGCTTGCTCAACCTGCAATGGAGGCCGTCCGCTCGGGACGCGTGAAGTTCACACCGCAGCGTTACGAAAACACTTTCTTCACATGGATGGAAAACATCCGCGACTGGTGCATCTCGCGCCAAATCTGGTGGGGTCACCGCATACCTGTCTACACTTGCGAATGCGGGCACGAATGGGCCGCTCCGGCAAAGCCGGTCAAGTGTCCGAAGTGCCAAGCCGGCGCGGAAAAAATCACGCAGGAAACCGATGTTCTTGATACATGGTTCTCCTCTTGGCTATGGCCTTTCAGCACCCTTGGTTGGCCAGACCTTGACAGAGCAGATTTAAAGAAGTACTACCCCACTTCCGACCTCGTAACCGCACCAGATATAATTTTCTTCTGGGTTGCCCGTATGATAATGGCCGGATGCAAGTTCATGAATGAACAGCCGTTCTCCAACGTGGTGATCCACGGCGTTGTGCGCGACGATCAGGGGCGGAAGATGTCGAAATCCCTCGGCAACTCCATAGACCCGCTCGACATAATCGGGAAATACAGCGCAGACTCGCTCCGTTTCAGCCTGATGCAGATTACCGCCCCAGGTGTTGATTTGTACGTCAATACGGACAAGTTTGAAATAGGCCGCAACTTTGGCACGAAAATCTGGAATGCCGCGCGCTTTATGTCAATGCACGCCGAGAAAACTCCAGATATTGATTGGCGTGACATTGCCACAAGCGGGATCAAACTCGATCCGGCGCTCCTTAAAGACGATGACCGCCATTTGTTTGCCACATGCTCTCGCACCATCGAGGCTGTCACGGACGCGCTGGAAAAATACAGGTTCCAAGACGCGGCTCTCGCTGTTTACGACTTCGTGCGTTCAAGCTTCTGCGACTGGTATCTCGAGTACGCTAAGACGGATTTATATGGCGACGACGAGGCCAGACACAATCAGACCATGCTCATTCTCGCCGATGTTTTCAGCAAAGCCATACGCCTGCTCCATCCGTTCATGCCGTTTATCACGGAGGAACTCTGGCACGAGATGGGTTACGCCAAGGCGGGAGAATCTATCATGCGTGCTTCATGGCCAAAACCATACACGGAGGCCGAGAACGCCGCATGGGGAGTCTCCGAGGATGTCCGCAATTACATAGAAAACAAACGAGAAATGATAACCGCCGGACGCGCTCTGCGCGCGGACGCCAACATTCCGCCGTCGCAGGAGATAACCTACGTCATAAACGCCGTGTCAGCCGATATGGCTGTGCGAGTAGCGCAAGACATGGACTATATGAAGACTGCGCTCCACGCAAGCGGTATAGAATTCCGCTCTGAACCTCTTGCTGGCATGCCTTTCACACTTTGCGCGCTTGGCTCAATTGGAATTCCGCTCGAAGGGGTGATAGACGTCTCTGCCGAGAAAAAGCGGATTTCAGACGAAATCGAAAAACTTCAGGGATTCCTGCGTACGGTTGAGGCAAAACTTGCCAACGAGTCATTCGTCGCCAAAGCTCCTCCAAAAATAATAGAGCAACAGAAAGCCAGACGAGAAGAGTTGCTTACGGAGATAGAACGCCAGAAAAAAATTCTTGAGTCATTTGGCTGATCGGAACCATTCTGACATCTTTAAAATGGCACCCCAAGCTGGGCTCGAACCAGCGACCTGCTGCTTAGAAGGCAGCTGCTCTGTCCAACTGAGCTATTGGGGTAAGATCACAGCATCTCATGGCTGTCTAATAGCGTCTGATTGTACGCCATTCAGAGTGTGCAATTCAAGCAAAAACCCTAAAAATGCGACTTTGGCTCGATTCCGATTGCGTAGACGTGAAATCCCATGTCGAATAGCTTCTGGTGATCAAGGAAATTCCGGCCATCGAATACGAATGCAGGGCTGCGCATCAGGTCGTAAACTTTCTGCCAATCGATGTCCTTGTATTGACTCCAGTCAGTCAAAACGGCCACGGCATCCGCCCCTTCTACTGCCTTGTAAGGATCATGCTCGTAAGTTACAAAATCCTCCAGCCCCGCAAGATCTCGCTTGGCGTTTTCGATCGCATGCGGATCGTTCACGACCACTTGGGCGTGTTCTTCCACAAGGAGTTTGGCGATTGTTATCGCCGGCGTCTCGCGCGTGTCGGAAGTGTCCGCTTTAAACGCGAATCCCAGTATCGCTATGCGTTTGCCTGCAACGGTGTTAAACATCGCCCTGAGCATGGTCTTTACAAACCGGTTCTTCTGGTGTTCGTTCATATCCACAACTGAACGCCAGTAATCCGCCGCTTCGGTAAGCCCCTCGCTCTCGCACATATAGACCAGGTTTAGAATGTCTTTCTTGAAACAAGACCCGCCGAACCCAACGCCCGCCTTGAGAAATTTCGCCCCTATGCGGCTGTCTGACCCTACAGCCCTCGCCACTTCGCTGACGTTTGCGCCGGTCTTCTCGCAGAGTTCGCTAAGCGCGTTGATTGAAGATATGCGCTGCGCCAAGAACGCGTTTGCTGCGATTTTGGAAAGCTCAGACGACCAGACGTTCGTCGTGAGAATCCTCTCGCGGGGAATCCAAGACGCATAGACTTCCACCACCGCCTCGCGCGCGGCGAGCCCAGAGGACGTCTCCGCCGACCCCACCAACACGCGATCAGGCATCTCAAGGTCGCGTATGGCCGTGCCTTCTGCAAGGAACTCTGGATTGGAAAGGACTTCGAAATTCACACCATCAGCACCCGCTGAAAGCACACGGCGCATTGCAGCGGCCGTACGCACAGGCAAGGTGGATTTTTCGACCACTATTTTGTCACTCTTGGCGCATCTCTTGATCTGGCGCGCGGTCTTCTCCCAGTACTGCAAATCGGCCGCGCGTCCCGCACCCTCGCCGAAAGTTTTAGTAGGCGTGTTGACTGCCACGAAGATTATGTCGGCTTCCTCTATGGCCTTGTCGATATCCGTCGAAAAGAAAAGGTTACGGTTCAGCGTCTCTGCTACCACCTCCGCCAATCCTGGCTCGTATATGGGCAATTTATCAGACTGCCACGCCTTGATTCGATCCGCGTTTATATCAACCACCGTCACCTTGCGGTCAGGGCATTTTTTGGCGATCATTGCCATCGTCGGTCCGCCTACGTATCCGGCACCGATGCAAAGAATGTTTCTATTTTCCATTTTTTTCTGCATTTTCACAATTTTATACTGCTTGAACTTTCCCCGGTAGGCTACACAAAATCAGAGCGAAATGCAAGGGAAACGCAGAAGCCCAAGATTTTGCGGAAAGATTTTGTTCTTTGTCGCTGGAAACATATTTGGTTGTCCTATGACATAGCGTGTCAGCCACCGTACACACCGCTAAAGTTCAGGCTCTATCAGGAACATATTCGGCCCCTTTCGAACTTGGAAAGCATCAACTGGCACATTTTCGCCGGTTATGAGATTTGTTATCCGTTTCAAGAAGCGAAAAGTCTCTAAGAGGAATGCGCCGGGTTCGACGTCCTGTCCTTCGTAAGGGAACACAGCCATTACATACCTCCCCTCAACCGGAGCCACGCGCCATTCCATCGCACGCATGGATGCATGCAATTTATCTGCCGGGATCAGGCGTATGGGATCATTGAGCCCTAGCTTATCGATTGCCTCGGCAAACACTTCGCGGTAACACGCCTGTCTGTCATCGCGGTCTTGCGGCTCGATATTGCCAATTCTGATCACTCTGCCTTTTCCAAGGCTGCCGATTTGAGCGTGCCGTCCGAACTGTTCGTATCCGCCATCTTCAGCGTTTGGGAAAAGCTCCGAGGTATCGCGCGTATCGCCGTGTTCATTCCGGGCAAAGCCGCCTTCCTCCACAATAGCAACACCGCCGTTTTTGATGTAGTCTACAACGGCATTGTAAGTTGAGTCTTTCACGAAAGACGATTCGCATGCGATAAGCAGCTCCTTGCCTTTCAGGGAGCCTTCAGCGGCGGTTTTCTCCGTGACGTAACGTGGAAGCACCCCGAGCGTGTACTGCGCGGTTGCTATTTCGTGGCGGAGTCTCTCCATTGGCACGGCACTACGTCCGGTTATTATGTCCGGAAAGAGAGTCGCTATTCGCGATGGTTTGCGGTTAAGCGCTACAATGTACGGTTCGAATAGACGCTGCACATCAAGTCCCGATATGGAAAGCCCATGCATCGATTGCGAACTAGATATGCTGTTGGAGAAACGCGAGTTGGAATGCCAGCACCACCAGTTGCCGTCGGCAAGGCCATGTAAGGCGAGCCGCCAAGGCAGTATCGCAACGAGTGTGTGATCGCGGTACCAAGTGTGGATTTCCGTGTTCACCAGAGGACGTTCCGGGTAGAGGGATTTCCACAGATCAAGTATCTGCACATCACGGTCTGACATACTTTTGCAACGGAGCCTCAGGGCTTGGTTCACAAAATCGACATGCCGGTGCCCGTACCTATGGACTTCGCACCTGGAGAAAAATTCGGACTTGCGCTGACTGTCCGTGACGACAAAGGGAAACGGATGTCTGGACACGATTCAAAGGGACAGAAATTCCGCAGGTTGCACCTGCCCTTTACAATCACAATTACTGACGATTAAATTGTTCACGTTTGCGGGTTGTAATCGGAAAACATCATTCTCTTTGAGTTCGTGTAATTAAATTTACAACTAAATTTCCGGGAACTTTTTAATCCACTCGCAAGCTTGACCACCAAGCCAGCGATATGGTATTGTATGCGCTTCTTCCCGTTCAAGGGAGAGGGCTTGAGGCGACTACACCCGCACAGCGGGCGCCGGCCATGACAGGGGGTGACTAGCGTGATACAAATTCGTGTAAAAAAAGGCGAGGCAATAGAGAAGGCAATCAAACGTCTGAAAAAGGCGATGGATAAGGAGGGCATCATAAAGCAGCTCCGCGCCGAGCGCTATTTCGAAAAGCCTTGCGAAAAGAAACGCAAGAAGTCAATTCGCGCACGTTCGCGCGCCCGCAGTCTGGCACGTCGCGCCGCACTAGCGGAGACAATGCCCCGCATATAGGAAAATGCGATTATCTCTATCCACCAACTGGAATTCAACACGTCACGAAAGCGCAGCCGGAATGCTCCGGGAAATCTGCGATCTTGGCTTTGATTCAGTTGAACTGGGATACTCTCTGACAAGGGGTCAAGCGGAAGGAGTCCGCGAATGGGTGGACGCCGGACACGTGAAAGTGTCCAGCGTCCACGCTTTTTGCCCCGGTTCAATCAACGGGGATACAGGCCCAGAATTGTTTCGGATAACAGATAAGTCCGACAAAGAAGGTACCCAGCGCGGCATAAAGGCGGTAAAGGAGACGGCTGAATTTGCCTACTCCGTGGGAGCTAGGGCTGTCGTCCTGCATGCGGGAAGGGTGCCAATACGGCGTCACGTAAAGAAACTGGAGAAACTTGCAGACACGGATAAACTGGGCACGCCCAAACAAGCCAAAGTCATTGCGCGGATGATGGCCGCACGAGACCGCCGCTCCAAAGACACGCTCGACACTCTGTACGAGTCGATCAACGAATTACTGCCATACTTCGAGAAGCTGGGGATCGTGCTAGGGCTCGAGAATCTCCCGACGTACGATGGTATTCCCAACGAGCCGGAATTGCAACTTCTTCTGGACAGCTTCACTTCCCCTTCGTTAGGATGCTGGCATGACAGTGGCCACGCGCAAGTACGGCATAACCTGGGACTCACCCACCACGCAGGAATAGTGTCGCGTTTCGCCGACCGGATAGCAGGGTTGCATCTCCACGACGTCGTCGGGGCGACTTCCGACCACCACATGCCGCCAGTCGAAGGTGGCACTGTTAATTTCAAAATATTTTCCCCACTCATCGAAAAAGGAATACCATTCGTACTCGAACCCACCCGAGGCACCGACGAGAAATCGATTCAACGCGCTGTTGAATATCTTACCAGCCTATGGGGTATTGAAGAAACGACAGGCAAGGAAGACACAACCATTTAATAACCAACTCATACTAAGAGAAACAACAAAGAAAATGACAAAAAAAGCCCTGATCACAGGTGTAACCGGCCAGGACGGCGCGTATCTTTCGAAATTTCTCCTCGAAAAAGGCTACGAGGTATACGGCCTTCTAGCCCGGAGGAGCTCGCCCACCACATGGCGCCTTGAATATCTAGACTTACTCGACAAAATCTCTCTAATCGACGGCGACTTGACTGATATCGCATCTATAACGCGTGCGCTCAACATCTCCGAAGCGGATGAAGTATACAACCTCGGAGCGCAGAGTTTCGTCGCCACTAGCTGGGCACAGCCACTGCTGACCGCCGACGCAACAGGCCTCGGCGCCCTCCACATTCTCGAAGCTCTGCGTCAGGTAAGGCCCCAGGCTCGTTTCTATCAGGCATCTACAAGCGAGATGTTCGGGAAAATCCAGGAGCCCATGCAGTCGGAAACGACTCCATTCTACCCGAGAAGCCCGTACGGCGTGTCTAAACTCTTCGCCCACTGGATGACTATAAACTACCGCGAAAGTTTCGACATTTTTGGCTGCTCCGGCATCCTGTTCAACCACGAGTCTCCGCTGCGCGGAATTGAGTTCGTAACACGCAAGGTTACGGATGCAGTTGCCCGCATAAAACTCGGGGTTCAGGACAAACTCTCGCTCGGCAACATCGACGCAAAGCGCGACTGGGGTTTCTCTGGTGACTACGTCGAGGCAATGTGGCTCATGCTCCAGCAGGACGAGCCGGACGACTTTGTCGTCGCCACAGGCCGCACCACCACTGTGCGTGACATGTGCAAAATCGCCTTCGAATACGTAGGTCTGGATTACAACGATTACGTCGTGATCGACCCGAAGTTCTACCGTCCCGCCGAGGTTGAAATACTGCTTGGCAACCCAGCGAAGGCACACGCCAAACTTGGTTGGGAAGCCAAAACCACGCTCGAAGAGCTCATCCACATGATGGTGGATGCCGATTTGATCCGTGTAAAGAACGAGATACGTAAATAGTCTGAAATGACATTCACTCATGCCACAACCCCAGATCCTGCTATAGGATCCCCACGCTGCGAACGCGTGATTATAACGGGATCTGCTGGGTTTGTCGGCGCTCATTTGATTCGCGAACTCGAATCGCATGGACACAAGGTGTTCACTACGGATGCCCTGCCGGCTGATTCCCCCGCCACATCGGCTTTGCCAGAGTACAGGCAAGTGGACTTGCGCAACCGCGAAGAGATGTGCAAGTTCGTGAGCGACATCCACCCCGATGCATGTATACATCTGGGGGCGATTTCGTATGTACCGGATGGTGACAAGGATCCCTCCACCATGCTCACCGTCAACATCGCCGGTACGGTGAACGTGGCGGAGGCGTTGCGTCGGGAAGCGCCTGATTGCAGGATGCTTATGGTCTCCACTTCGCAGGTCTACGGACCAGTCACTTCTATACGCGCCGCCAACGTGCCCATTCGTGAAATGGCTCCGTTGCTGCCACTCTCGATGTACGCCATATCCAAAGTCGCGGCCGAACACGCAGTGTCGGCTTACAACGGCGCGTACGGTCTCCAGACACTCATTGCTCGCCCAGCCAACCACACTGGACCGGGCCAGACGGATCGCTTTGTGGCAGTGTCTTTTGCCAAGCAAGTGCTCGCGGCGAAACGCGGGGAAATCAACGAAATCAAGGTCGGCAACCTCGACTCAATCCGCGACTTCACAGATGTGCGTGACGTAGTACGCGCGTATCGACTAATCATCGAGCGCGGCCAGAACGGGCAGGCATACAACATCACGACAAACGCGCGCGTCAAAATAGGCGAATTGCTTGATTCAATCAAACGGATCGTGGGCGCGGCTCCCAAGACAACAGTAGACCCCGCATTATACCGTCCCAGCGATGCTTCGTTGCGTCTCGATGTTTCGCGCATACGTGAACATACTGGATGGTCCCCCTCATTCTCCCTTGAACACACCATAACTGACATAATCAATAATCTGTGATATGAAAATACTATCCGTGATCACAGCGACTGCAATCGCCGCAACCGCAATGTTCACCACTACCGACGCGAAGGCAAACACTCTCGGTGCCTTTAAAGGCATAATGCAAACCGAAATGCTGGGCGATGGCGATATCGTCGGAGGCATGTTCGAGTTTGAAATACTGCCTCAGGTTTCCATCCAGTTCCGGGGCGCATACGCAGACTCGTTTGAAGAGCTGGACGATGTAGGCGGCATGATAGACAAACTGTCCACGGTCATTCCCGACCTCAATTACTGGGCCTCCTATTACAACCTCGACGCTTATTCTGTAGAGCTTGAGAATTTCTGCATAGTCCCATTGGAACTCGGGCTGATAGCAAGGGTTCCCCTCCCCGCCAACCCGGTGACGTTCTACGCAGGCGGCGGCGTCGGATATTATGTGATTCCCGCCTTCGACGTAATCGCATCTGGCGGTTTTTCCGCTGAAGAAGACATAGACAACATATTCGGATACTGGGGACTCGTGGGTGTCGAGGCGGGCATACCGAACCTCTGCGTCTTTGCTGAAGCCAAGTATACCGATATAGCCGAAGAGTCTCTAGAATTCGATGTCGACATGCTTGGTTACAAAGGAACTTTATCCGCCGATATTGACTTGTCCGGCATGACTTATCTCGTCGGCGTTCGCCTAAAATGGTGATGCAGAGCGAGAAGATACTGCTCCGCGAAAACGCCCGTAAATTGCGCTCGCTCAACGCGGCCGATGTCGAAGTCTCTTTCCTTTCCGTCGTCACATCAATCCCGGCGTTTAATAGCGCACGCGCCATAGGACTATATGCCGCACACGGCGTCGAAGCGCGAACCTTTGACATAATTGCAGAATGCTTCCGCCTTGGCAAACACGTTGCAATACCGGCATGGGACTCCGTGATTTCCGGATATTCTTTCTGCTCCATCGGCTCTGCCACGCAACTGTCTCCTGCAAAGATCGGCATTCTGGAACCTGACATTAAAATTCAGGTCGATGCTTCAGCTCTTGATTTGATAATCGTACCCGGTGTGATGTTTGACACAGCCGGAACCAGACTTGGACACGGCCGCGGTTATTACGACCGCATGCTCGCTGGCAGACGCCCCGGTGCCTGCCTCGTCGGCCTCGCCTTCGAATGGCAGATATCCCCCACCCCAATCCCGCGCGAAGCGCATGACGTAACAATGAACATGCTGGCAACGCCATCGCGCTTGATAACAATTTCACCAGCGGGGGTTTGAAAAACATGGCCAAGTTGCATCTTGTCGGAATAGGTGGCGTAGGAATGTCAGCGCTGGCCGAAGCCTTGATGGACATAGGCGCGGAAGTCTCCGGATCCGAACGCTTCATGGACCAAGGCAAGCCCTTGCCTGTACTGGACGCGCTCCGCGCTCAAGGCGCACGCATTTTCCCGCAGGACGGCTCGGGCGTGACACCAGACGTACGATCCGTCGTCGCAAGCTCTGCAATAGAGGGTGACAACCCCGACCTTCTTGCTGCCAAACGCCTGGGCATTGAAGTGATACACCGCTCCGTGGCGCTTGCTCGTGCCATTTCCCCGAAAACGCTTGTGGCCGTCGCGGGCACTTGCGGCAAATCCACCATCACCGCAATGCTCGGGCATATTCTCGAAGAGGCAGGCTTCGATCCTTTCGTTGTCAATGGCGCCCCCTGCGTCAACTGGCACTCTGCCACGCGCACAGGTGCCGTCAGGAACGGCTGCGGCGAATTATGCGTGGCTGAAATGGACGAGAGCGACCGTTCGCTCCTGAATTTCCACCCCGAACACGCAATCATTTCCAACTGCTCAGCCGACCACTTCTGCCTAATCGAATCAAACGCCATATTCGACGACTTTCTTACTCATGTTTCCGGGCTGGTGCTCGACGGCCGCTACGACACGGAGCCTGTGCCGGAGATCCGTGAGCTCGACTGGTCATGCGAATTTCCATACCGTGGCAGAGTCCTCACCCTCCCACATCCAGGACGCCACAACGCACTCAACGCATGGCAGGCCGCCCGCATGGCAGAGAAACTCGGAGCCACGACAGAGGATTGCATCCGCGCGATGGCGTCATTCAGAGGCATAAAACGGAGATTGGAGCTTGTCGGGATACGCAGCGACGGCGTCAGGGTTATTGATGAATATGCGCACAACACGGAAAAGATACGCGCCTCGCTAGAAACGCTCCGCGCCCGTTCACAGCGAGTTCTGGCACTATGGCGACCGCATGGCTACGGTCCATTGTCAAAAATGTTCGAGAGCCTTGTGGAGATGTTCACCGAGACCCTGAGGGCTGACGACATCCTGTTTCTGCTTCCGGTGTTCGATGCCGGCGGCACCGCCGATCGCGGGATAAACTCTGATGCGCTCCAGAAGCGTCTCGTTGCAAACGGCGTCAAATGCGAGCTCCTCCTCGACCATCCCGCAGTAATTGAGCGCATCTCAGAACTCATCAGCCCCGGCGACATAATCGTCACCATGGGCGCACGCGACCCCGATCTGTCCGTCACTGCGGCATCCCTTGCGCGTTAGACGCTGGGAGCTAAAGTATCAACATGCAGTCGCCGTAACTGTAGAACATGTATTTTTGCTCTATGGCTTCATTGTAGGCTCGAAAGACAAGTT
>CAYOPG010000006.1:38769-48314 GCA_964405775.1 uncultured Lentisphaerales bacterium | reverse complement strand
ATCAACAACGCGGAGCAGATAATGGGTCTCTTTCGTGGTTGCATCGAAAGCGAGGCACCTTTCATCATACAGATTTCCAAGGGCGCACGCTCCTATACGGATAAACGCCTCCTTGAGGCAATGATCCGCGCGGCTGACGAGATTTTCCCCAAAGCAATCTTTGCGGTTCATCTCGACCATGGTGACGAGGAGTCCTGCATGGACTGCATCGCCAGTGGTTTCTACAGCTCTGTCATGATCGACGCCTCGTCAGAGCCTTTTGAGAAGAACATTGAAATCACTAAGCGCGTGGTTGACGCCGCGCACGCCAAGGGCATCTCGGTCGAGGCGGAACTAGGCAAGCTCGGCGGTGTTGAAGAGCACGTGTCAGTGTCTGAAGCCGACGCAAAGCTCACCGATCCGAAACAAGCTGTTGAATTCGTAAAACGCAGCGGTTGTGATTCGCTGGCTTGCGCGATCGGAACGAGCCATGGCGCGTACAAGTTCTCTGGTACACAGGGGCTTCACTTCGAAGTTGTCCAGGAGATCGCCGAGCTTCTGCCTCGCTTCCCGCTCGTCATGCATGGGTCGAGCTCCGTCCCGCAGGACGAAGTCCAGCGCATCAACGCCGCCGGCGGCAAGCTCCCCGGAGCCAAGGGCGTCTCGGAAGAGGACATTGCTAAGGCAGGGAAGATGGGCGTGACAAAAATCAACATAGACACAGATGGGCGTCTGGTCTGGTGCCGCGTCCACCGCGAGCACTTCATCGAACACCCGGAGAATTTCGATCTCCGCCCAGTGGGCAAGGAGTTCATGTCGGAATACGCCAAATACATAGCCGGCAAAAACAAGGTGCTGGGATCGGCAGGGCAGCTTGAGTCGGTACGAGAGTACATCAAGAACGCCAAGGTATAACATAGATTGAACGTTTGGCCGGCTTCGGGGGTTCCGAAGCCGGCCAAAAAATGGAGAAACAAGAGAAATGGCCAATAAAATCATGGTCGACGGCAACGAAGCCGCGGCAACAATAGCTTACAAGTGCAGCGAAGTCTGCGCGATATATCCAATTACGCCTTCCTCCACGATGGCCGAATGGTACGACGAATGGTCCGCCCGCAAGCGCCTGAATCTCTGGGGCACTGTTCCTCAAGTGGTAGAAATGGAGTCTGAAGGCGGTGCCGCGGGCGCGGTGCACGGAGCTCTGACAACCGGAGCTCTTTCGACGACGTTCACTGCGTCCCAAGGTCTGCTGCTTATGATCCCCAACATGTACAAGATCGCCGGCGAACTAACGCCGACAGTCTTCCATGTCTCCGCCCGTTCACTCGCATATCAGGGGCTCTCGATTTTCGGCGACCACAGCGACGTGATGTCCTGCCGCCAGACCGGCTTCGCGATGCTCTCCTCCGCCGGTGTTCAGGAAGTGATGGACCTGGCGCTCATAGCTCACGCCGCGACGCTTGAGAGCCGCATACCGTTTGTGCATTTCTTTGACGGTTTCCGCACTTCGCACGAGATACAGAAGATCGACGAGGTCGATGATTCCGTTATACGTGCGATGATCGATGACAAGCTTGTCTTCGCTCAGCGCGCACGCGGCCTAACGCCCGATCGCCCCAAGATGCGGGGAACGGCTCAGAACCCGGACGTTTATTTCCAAGGCCGTGAGACCTCTAACCCCTACTACAAGGCCACACCCGGCATTGTCCAGAAGTACATGGACAAATTTGCCAAACTGACAGGCCGCCAGTACAAGCTCTTCGATTACGTCGGCGCTCCCGACGCGGAGCACATTGTGGTTGTCATGGGTTCCGGCGGCGAGACTGTCCACGAGACGGTCAACAAACTCATCTCGGAAGGCGAGAAGGTCGGCGTTATAAAAGTCCGCCTTTTCCGTCCGTTCTGCGTATCTGCATTCACTGCCGCCATCCCTGACACCGTCAAGACAATCACCGTACTCGACCGCGTCAAGGAGCCGGGCTCGATCGGCGACCCCCTCTATCTCGACGTCCGCACCGCGATAGGCGAGATGATGGAGGCCGATAAGACGAAGTTCCAGAAGTATCCGCGCACTATCGCCGGCCGCTACGGACTTGGCTCTAAGGACTTCACGCCCGCGATGGTAAAAAGCATATTCGACAACGCCAAATCGGACAAGCCGAAGAAGCATTTCACGGTTGGCATCAACGACGATGTCTCCGGCTCATCGCTGGAATTTGACCGCTCTCTCGTTCTGAACCACAAAGGCCGCAAGGAGTGCATGTTCTACGGACTCGGCTCCGACGGCACCGTGGGCGCCAACAAAAACTCGATCAAGATCATCGGCGACGAGACGAACAACTTCGCGCAGGGGTATTTCGAGTACGACTCCAAGAAGTCCGGCGGCATCACGGTATCGCACCTCCGCTTCGGCCCGGAGCCGATACAGAGCCCGTACTTCTGCACGAATGCCGACTTCATCGCTTGCCACAACTTCTCGTTCGTCGAGAAATACGACATGCTGTCGAACCTGAAGCAAGGCGGCACATTCCTGCTTGCGAGCTTATTCCCCGCTGATACGGTCTGGGACAACCTTCCGGACGAGCTTGAGCAAAAGATAATCGACAAACAGGCCAAGTTCTATGTGATCAACGCAGTCGAACTCGCCGAAAAGATGGGTATGGGCAGCCGCATCAACACGATCATGCAGACAGCGTTCTTCAAGATCGCAAACATCCTCCCTGCAGAAGAGGCGATAGATTTGCTTAAGAAATACGCCAAAGAGGCGTATGGCAGAAAGGGCGACGACGTTGTTAAGAGCAACTGGGACGCTATTGATGCGGCGCGCGATGCTGTTTTCGAAGTCAAATATCCCTCGCAGCCGTCCGGCAAAAAGAAGATGCCGCCGATCGTGCCTGCCGAAGCTCCCGAGTTTGTCCAGAAAGTTACCGCCAAGATAATTGCTCAGCAGGGCAATGACCTCCCGGTCAGCGCAATGCCCGACGATGGCACATGGCCAATGTCCACAACACAGTGGGAGAAGCGCAACGTCGCGACACAGATTCCGCGTTGGGATCCTAGCGTCTGCATACAGTGCACGACATGCTCGCTCGTCTGCCCCCACGCCGCAATCCGCGGCAAGGTATATGACGCCGATGTCCTCGAAGGTGCGCCTGAGACGTTCAAGTCTGCCGATGCCAAGACTAAGGAATTCGCTGGCAAGAAATTCACCATTCAGGTTGCCCCTGAGGACTGCATAGGTTGCGGCGCCTGCGTGTTCTCCTGCCCGATGAAGGAGAAGGGCGCCATCAAGATGACCGACCAGCTTCCCCTGCGCGAGAAGGAAGCCGAGAACTTCAAGTTCTTCATGGGCATTCCAGACTACGACCGCTCCAAACTTAACCTCGGCACTATCAAGGGCTCGCAGCTATGCCGCCCGCTCTTTGAGTTCTCGGGCGCTTGCGGTGGTTGCGGTGAAACTCCCTACATCAAACTAATGACGCAGTTGCTGGGCGATCGCGCTCTTATCGCAAATGCCACTGGATGCACGTCCATCTACGGCGGCAACCTGCCCACAACCCCGTACTGCCAGCGTGAAGACGGCCGCGGCCCCGCGTGGAGCAACAGCCTCTTCGAGGACAACGCTCAGTTCGGCCTGGGTATGTATCTCTCGGTCGAGAAGTTCGGCGGCTATGCCCTTGAGCTGATCGATAAAGTCATCGCCGCGGAACAATCATCGGATGAAGTCAAGAAGATCGCGTCGGAAATCCGTGATGCCAAGCAGGAAACCTCTCAGGAGATCGAGCAGCAGCGCACACGCGTAGCCGCCCTGAAAGAAAAGCTGCAGGGCGTTGATTGCGACGTATGCAGGCAGCTCCTGTCGGTAGCCGACTACCTCGTCCGCAAATCCGTCTGGATTCTTGGCGGCGACGGCTGGGCTTATGACATCGGCTATGGCGGCCTCGACCACGTGCTCGCGTCCGGCAAGCCGGTCAAGGTGCTCGTGCTCGACACAGAAGTCTACTCCAACACCGGAGGACAGGCTTCGAAGGCCACGCCGCTTGGCGCTGTTGCTAAATTCGCATCGGCCGGCAAGCCGCAGCAGAAGAAGGATCTGGGCATGATCTCGATGACTTACGGCAACATCTACGTTGCTCAGGTCGCTATGGGCGCCAACACCGCGCAAACGGTCAAAGCGTTCAATGAGGCAGAGGCCTACAACGGCCCGGCGATAATCATAGCCTACTCCCACTGCATTAACCACGGTATGAACATGGAAACGGGCATGCACAACCAGAAAGTCGCCGTGGAAAGCGGCCACTTCCCGCTCTATCGCTTCAATCCGGACAACGTGGCGCAGGGCAAGAACCCGCTCACGATTGACAGCAAGCCGCCCACACGCGACTTTGCGGAACAGGCGGGCATGGAGAACCGGTTCAAGATGCTTGCAAAGACGGATCCGGAGGGCGCATCAAAGATGGTCGCTGAGGCCGACAGGCGCTTCAAGAGCAAGTACGAGCTTCTCCAGCAGATCGCCGCGATGTCTGTGCCAGGCGCTCAGACACCTCAGGCATAAGCCTCGGGTTGTGTCGTAAAACACACGGGAGCCCGGATTGCGTCCGGGCTCCCTTTTTAAGTTTATGAAGCTGGAGTTACGCCACCTTAATATATCCGCGTTCGCGGCAGTGTGCGCCGCTGTCGCGTACACATCGCTTATGCCGATTCCCGAGAATCCAAGTCAAGGGATGAAGGTGGTGCTTGCCAAGGACTACCTTTTCCACCTTTTCGCGTATTTCGCAGTCGCGTTCACCGCAATGCTTGCTTTCGTTAAACGTCCCGTTGTGTTTATGGAGCGTGTCAACCTGTGGCTTCTATGCGTTTTGGCCGGATCGGTGTTGGAAATACTTCAGGCTACCGTGCCAGGCGTCAACCGTTCATGCATGGTATCAGACTTCGTATCAAATAGCGCCGGGGCGGCACTCGGTGCGTTCCTGACTCCCGCGGCGTTGCTCTCCGCGAGAGAGAAATCAAAGGATAATGGGACAAAACAGCTTGCGGAGACTGTATGACGGAGCGTAAACGCATCCCGGTAATCCTGCTGCTTGTTGCCTCGCTAGTCGCTCTGCCGCTCGCACAGGCGCGAGTGTTCGAATCAGACAGCGGGGACGTTCGCATTATCGGCGTCCCAATGGTGCTGCAGATTGGACGCTCTTATTGCGCGCCAGCAACCATGGTGCGCGTTTTGAGATACTATGGGATAGAAGCAGATCAGGAAACACTTGCCCAACGCGTTGGAAGCACAGAAGACAATGGCACAGATGTCGGCAAGATGCTTGATGAGGTTTCTAAAATATGCGCGGGGTACAATCTTAAGGTTGAAACAATAATGGGGTTCGACTATAAGAGATATGCCGCTATCATAGCGAAATACAATGCGATTGCTGTTAAACGCGGAAGCCCCGTTTTGGAGCTGGACGAAAAACATATAGACCTCTCCAATACGTTCGCAAAAGCTGATATTGAGATACTGCGTAAAACATCCACAAAAAAAGATCTACGGGCTTTCGCAAAAACCGTCCGAGAACATGTGCGTGCTGAAACGCCTTTAATCTGGGGAGCGGTGCTGGGCATCGCTGCCGAGCCCGACATCGCGCCGTACACAAGCGGCGGCCATTTGCGCCTTATCATTGGATTCAACGACAAAACCAAAGAGATAATCTACTCCGATCCGTGGGGGCCTAAGCATGCTACAAAACGCATGGCGCTGGCAGACGCCTATGCCATAACCATGTCTCTACACGCCCTCGCATCCGCCCCTGAGCCGCAATAACAACGATTGTTGTCTGTTCGGTTCAACAGGGCAATATGGTCAACACAAGTTCTCACGAACTAATCGAAAATAATGAAAGGCTACCTTTCATGAGACGGTTGACCATTACAGCCCCAAGCAGACAAACCATCTAATCAAGTCGAGGGCTCATAAGCACGTCGAGCAAAACGATCGCGAGCGCGCTTTCCACGACGGGAACTGCGCGAGGCACTATGCACGGGTCGTGGCGGCCACGGACCGACAGTTTGTCGTTTGTCATGGTTTCGAGGTTCACGGTGTCCTGCTCCGCGGCTACGGATGAGGTAGGCTTGAATGCGCAGCGCACAACGATAGGCATGCCGTTGGATATGCCGCCCTCTATGCCGCCCGCATTGTTCGTCTTGCGTGAAATCACATTGCCATCCATGACGGGGCTGTCGTTGTTTTCACTGCCCCTGTGGCGCGATGCTTCAAAGCCTCTTCCAAACTCGACACCCTTCACAGCCGGTATTGAGAAAAACATCGACGCCACTCTGCTCTCTATGCTGTCAAAAAACGGATCGCCGTATCCCGCCGGGAATCCTTTCGCAAACACCTCCACCACGCCGCCAACCGAATCTGTTTTAAAAAACGCCTCTTCGATTGCCTTCTGCATCTGCGCGCCGCGCTCGTCGTCGTAAACGGGGAAGGGTTTTTTGCTCGGTGGCGTTGCGTCTGGAGCAGGTGCGTCGGAGTCTCTTATTCCCGCTACTTCGCGTATGTGCGCCGAAATCTGAATGCCGCGCGATTCAAGTATCTGCATGCAGATTGCGCCGGCGAAAGTGAGCGGTGCGGTGATGCGCCCGGAGAAGTGGCCGCCGCCGCGCGGGTCGTTCGCTCCTTTGTAGCGGATGCGCCCCGTGATGTCTGCGTGGCCGGGGCGTGGTTTTGCAATCAGGTCAGAGTAGTCTATCGAGCGTGTATCCGTGTTGCGTATCACGGCGGCGAGCGGCGTGCCGCACGTTTTGCCGTTGAAAAAGCCCGACAGTATCTCGGGCTCGTCAGCTTCCTTGCGCCGCGTCGACCATGCAAAATCTCCAGGGGTGCGCCTCTTGGTGTGCGCAGCTATTTTCGCCATATCCAGCTCGAAGCCAGGCGGCAGGCCGTCGATTACGACTCCGATGCCTTGTCCATGGGATTCCCCGAAAAGGCTTATCTTGATGTTGTCACCCCACATCGAACTCATTTGTGCTTCCTCCTGCTTGTCTGAAATGGTCGAAAAAAGTTGGATAAGATTTTGTTATTGCGTTGCAGCCGTTGATTGTCACAGGGCCGTTTGCTCGAGTAGCCATAATCGCTGCGGTCATTACTATTCTGTGATCGTTCGCGCCATCCACCGTGCACGCCTCGAACGGAAGCGCGCGCGGATGCACTACCAGTCCGTCTGTGAGAGCGTCTGCCTTGACGCCGAATGCACGCAACATCTTTGCAGTGGATTCAATGCGGTCGCTCTCTTTCAATCGCAGACGTGCTGCGTTCACGATGTGCGTTGTGCGCGGCGAAGCGGCAGCCGCGGCGGCGAGTGCCGGAACGAGATCCGGTGTGTTGGCGACATCGATCACGCAATCTTCTTCCGAGCCGTTTTTGAGTTCCGCGAGCATAGAGGTGAATGCGCTGTCGCCCTGTGAAGTCTTTTGTGGCAGAGTCTCCACCCTGACACTGTGCCCGAGGTACTCCGCGAGGAGCCAGAAAGCTGCTTGAGAGAAATCGGGTTCGGCTTTGTATTGCTCCGTGGCAGAGTAGCGTTGCGAGCCAGGCACCGAATAGCCGTTGGCAGTGCGTTTCGCGGTCACCCCGAAGTGGCGCATGACATCTAGAGTCATGTCTACGTACGGTTCAGACTCGAGCCGGGATGTTATGACCAATTCGGAATCACGGTCCAGGAGAGGAAGTGCGAGCAGAAGTCCGGATACGTATTGAGAGCTGACATTTCCGGGTAGAAAAAACGCGCCGGGTATAAGTTTGCCGCTTATGGAGAGCGGAAGGAACTTCTCATCGCCCGGGAAATCCAGTCTTGTGCCGTGCCCTTTGAACGCCTCCTTATATTCGGCTAGCGGCCTTTGGGGGAGCCTCCCTTCGCCTGTAATCCGGGATTCTATACCCAGTGCCGCCAGCACTGGCACGAGTAGCCGCAATGTCGTGCCGGACTCTCCGCAGTTAATCGCTGCGATCCCGCCGCTTTCTCTAGCGTCAATTATCCTGCGGAGGCAATCGCGCGTGGCCGCTATGTCTGCCGAAACTTCTCTGGGATCGGGCAGGGTGCACAGGCGTAGGTCGCCAGCCAAAGCGGAGCAGACGAGCCCCCGGTGCAACAGGCTCTTCGAAGGGGGGACTTCGATGGAACCTTCAAGTTTTGATGGATTTATCCGGGCTATTCTCATTACCCGCGCATTGTATCGAATTGGCGCCTACTTAACAACACCAGAACGTGAGATAAGGGTTAATAAGATTTATCTTGAGTTTGGTGACGGGAAATGGTAGCTTATCGTCCGTTTTTGCACGTCAGAGACGCTGGGGCGGTAGCTCAGTTGGTAGAGCATTACGTTCGCAACGTAGGGGTCGTGAGTTCGAATCTCATCCGCTCCACCAGTTTCCCGACGATGCTGGAACTTGCACTTCCCTGCAGCCGGCTGGGCTATAAATTAGGTCTGGCGAACGCCGTACTCCGTGCGTTTTGGAAGCGAACAGTGGAAAAAAAGTGCGGGAGCCGGCGTTGCTCAAGCCGAGGTCGGGCGGCTGTGCGTTAAGATGTGCCCAATAATAATCGGCGGTCGGTTTGAAAACGCCCTTCCGCCACAAACGGGGTCATAAAGATGCCAAAGAAGAAGACACACAAATCATCGACGAAACGTTGCAAAGTAACGGCGTCGGGCAAGGTACTCGCTACGCGCTCCGCAAAGCGCCATCTGGCGAGCAGCAAAACGCGCAAACGCAAACGCAATCTCCGCGGGACAGCAGTTCTCTCCAGACCGGCGCAGAAGCGGGTCAAAGAGTTTCTCGCATCGTAACGGGCGGGCTACGGTACTAAAGTCAATAAGGAAACAGGAGATTTAAAGAAATGTCAAGAGCAACTAATGCACCGGCATCGAGGAAGCGTCGCAATCGCCGTTTGGATATGGCGAAGGGTTTTTATGGTGGTCGCAGCAAGCGTTTCCGCCAGGCAACGGAGGCGGTGGATCGCGCCATGGTCATGGCGACCCAGCACCGCAAACTGCGCAAGCGTGATTTCCGCGGCCTTTGGATAGCACGTATCAACGCGGCGGCACGCGCAAACGGCATCACTTACAGCCGTTTCATCGAGGGACTGACGAAGGCCGGCGTTAAACTCAACCGCAAGGCGCTCTCTGAGATCGCGATAGCGGATCCCACGGGTTTTGCCTCGCTTGTGGAGCAGGCTAAGGCGGCTATACAATGAGCAGCAAGGAGATTTGTAAATGAAAAAGAACATACATCCTAAATATGGCCCGGCCACGGTTACGTGTTCCTGCGGCAACGTGTTCGAAACGAACTCTACTGGTAAGGAGATGCATGTGAACACCTGTTCCGCATGCCATCCATATTACACCGGACAGCAGACTTTCATTGACACCGAGGGGCGCATCGACTCGTTCAAGCGTCGTTACGGGAGCGGCGCGAAGTCTGACAAGAAGTAGCAACAGGCGTTTCCACGCCCTAGTTTTTGGAGAGGGCGCGGCCTTGCAGGCTGCGCTCTTTTCCCGTTTCAGGGTAGGTTTTGCCG
>CAYOPG010000006.1:0-38669 GCA_964405775.1 uncultured Lentisphaerales bacterium | reverse complement strand
GAGGGCGCGGCCTTGCAGGCTGCGCTCTTTTCCCGTTTCAGGGTAGGTTTTGCCGTAACGGGGGCTTGAATTATGATAGAAAAAGCGCAAGTAGAAAAGATTCTCGACCGCCTGCACTCCGTAGAGCGGGAGCTTGCAGATCCCGCCGTGGCTTCACAGCACAAGCGCTACCGCGAGCTGATGCTCGAGCATTCCTCTTTGAGAAAACTTGAAGAGCGGGCTGTGCGCTATTTCAAGCTCGTCGAGTCGGTCGAAGAGGCGCGCAAGATTATCGGCACCCCGGATATGGATGACGACTTCCGTGAACTTGCGGAGGCCGAACTTGCGGAGGCCGAGGAGGCTTTGCCGCGCGCCGAGCGCGATTTGGCTGCGGCTCTGCTGCCTACCGACCCCGATGCGCAGAGAAATGCCATGATAGAGATACGCGCTGGAACGGGCGGCGACGAAGCGGCAATTTTCGCCGGCGACTTGTACCGCATGTACTGCCGATATTCGGAAGAACAGGGCTGGAGAGTTACCCCGCTAGATGCCAGCCCCGGCGGGATGGGCGGTTACAAGGAGATCGTGTTCCTTGTAGAGGGGACTGGTTCTTACGCAGCCTTGCGATACGAAGGAGGCGGGCACAGAGTGCAGCGAGTGCCTGAGACAGAGTCGCAGGGGCGCGTGCACACTTCTGCGGCAACAGTGGCGGTTTTTCCGCAGGCGGAAGAGGATGACGAACTGGTTATTGATCCTCAGGATTTGCGCATCGACACGTACCGCTCGGGCGGTGCGGGCGGACAGCACGTTAACAAAACCGACTCGGCGGTGCGCATAACACATTTGCCGACGGGGATAGTGGTGCAGAGCCAGGAGGAGCGTTCGCAGCACCAGAACAAAGAGAAGTGCATGGCGGCATTGAGGTCGCGTCTACTTGACCAGAGGCGCGATGCCGAGGAGGAGAAGATGGGTAGCGCGCGCCGTGTCATGATTGGGTCAGGCGACCGCAGCGGGAGAATGCGGACGTACAATTTCCCTCAGAACCGTTTGACAGACCACCGCATAAACCTGACGTTGTACAGCCTGGATCGTGTTATGGAAGGTCAGATCGACGAGCTGTTGGGGGCGCTGGCGGCTTCGAACGAAGACTTGCGTCTCGAAGCCGCAATGGGGCGGATGGGCTAGGGATGATCTTTTTTCCAGAATGTTATTTTTTTGTAATGAGGTTATTTATAGTTGACTTAAATGGTGGTTTTGAAGTAGTCTCTCTTCCGTGAGAGCTATTAAGGTTCTTTCAAAAATCTTACGGAGATAATGATAAAATGAACTTCTTGAAAAGACACTTATCGCTTGCGGTTGGGCTTCCCGTTGGCATTTTGGCGTCTTCGCTTGCATTTGGCGAGAGCGATTTGATTGAACCACTGGGGCTGAGCCTGACTGTCGGCGTAAGACAAACGGACAACAGGGACAAAATTCCCGATGGGTATCTGGTCAAGGACGAGCCTGTCGAGAAGGAAGACGACACGGAAGTCTGGGTGTCGCCCAAAATATCTTTTGACAAGCGTACTTCCGAGCGGTTTAAATTTTATTTGGAGTATAACCCTTCTTATTCTTATTTCGACAACCCACGCAGCGGCTCTCGAGAATCAGAGTGGTCCCATATGGCGAAAGGCGACATTGAATTCAATATCACTCCGCTCACCATATTCAGACTTTCCGATCTTTACATTTGGAGCGGCGCAAAGGACTGGTACTACGATGAGGATTACGTGCTTGGCGAACGCGAGCTGGAAGCACAGAAGGACGACTATTGGGAGAACCTTCTGCGTCCGTCCACACTCACCCAATTGACTGCCGACGACACCTTCAAGCTTTCCGGCCTGTGGCGTGTGAAACGCTATGACGAGGAATACGCGGCTAATCGTGGCGATGAAGACGAGTATTCAGTGCTTGGCGAGCTGATGCATCGCCAGAACCGCAACATTTCATACGGTCTTTTTGCAGAGTACACAGCGTTCGACCGTACCAGAGATGGCGCCAAAGCGGATCCCCTAAGCACTGACGGCTCGCCGTTGAGGATCGATGCAGGCGTACAGTACGTGACGATGGGCGTGCAGCTTTCATACGATTTCCTTGGCGATGGCAACCACGTTCTATGGGGTCGGACCGGCTACAACTTCATGTGGTACGAGGCAGACGATCTGGACGACGACGACATGTGGGGCGACAGCAGGGTTGAGTTCGCGTTCCGTCAGCTTGAACGTACCAGTGGCCGGGTAGGCGTCAGGTACGGCAACGAGTACGCCGACGTCTTCCCCTTCAGCTCGCAGGAGAACATGACGCTGTACGGTAACATGAGCCGCAGATTTGGCAGAACCGGTAGCTTCCTTCTTTCCTGCGATGTGGAATACCGCAGGCGCACCTATGAAAGAGACGATATTGATCCCGATGCCTTCGAGCGTGGATACTATCAGGAGTTCGAAGATGGAGAGGCTGAGCGAGACAGCATCTGGGTGAGAGTCTCAGGCTCATACGACCTCACCGAAAATTTCACCGCGTCGATATTCTACACATATGAGGATGTCGATTCCGACATTGATCCGGGATATACCGAGAATGTGATCGGCATTTCCGGCACATATGAATTTCTATAACACGCCCAACAGCGCAGCGGAATGCGCTTGCACGGCTTGAAGTTATGCAACTAATCCGCCGGCTTGAAAACCCGGCGGATTTTATTTGAAAGAAATTGATGAACAACGACGACCCTAATTTGAGACAACAAGAAGCCGAATCGGTGCACTTTCTGGACTATTGGCAAGTGCTATTCGCCCGCAAGGAGGTCGTCATAGCCGTTTCACTGATGATGACCGTCACCGGCATTGTCATCACACGCCAGATGCCGAGAATCTACTCCGCAACCTCCTTGATACAGGTGCAACGGGCAACGCCGGACATCGGCGTGTTCTCACAGTCATTCTACAGATACGATCCCATCTTCCTTCGTACACAGTTTGAAATCATCAGATCCAGAAAGATCATAGAGGCTGTGGTGCGTCGCGAGGGACTTGACGACATCATGGGAATGGCTTACGGATGGAAGAGTACAAAGACGGCGGCGTTTGACAACACCGTCAAGCTCATACAGGGCAAAACTTCGCTCAACATAAGGCGCGACACTGAGCTCATAGAAATAACCGTGCGTTTGGATAAGCCCGACACAAAAGACGGAGAAGCGGCGACCGTAGCCGCCAAGGTTGCCAACACGATTGCGGACGAGTTCCTAAGGCAGACGCAGCAGGCCGCTAGAACCTCGGCAGAGGATGCGCTGAAAGATCTCAGCTCGGAAATCGAGAAAATGGATCGCGATATCCTTATGGCTGAAGAGAAGCTCGCCGAAATGCGAGAGGAATACGGCATAACCCTCCTGTCGGATATAGACACGGGAACAGCCGCAATACGCTCCGGGATCGTGCAACTAACAGCAGATACAGCGCGAACGGAAATGATCGCCAATATCAAGAAATCCAAGTATGAGAAGATAGTCGAGCTCTCCCCTGAGGTTGCCGCCGGTACTCTTGGCTTTCTTGCAGGCGACCAGTCGCTGCAGCCGCTGATTGCTGAAAAACAGAAGCTAGAAATGACCGCGACTGTGCAGAAGCAGGCGGGACTTGGCCCAAACCACCCAAGCGTGGTGCAGAACGAATCGTTACTTAAGGATATTACCTCCAGAATCTTCGAACGTGTGGCGGAGATTAAACTTGCGCTTAAAATTGACTATGAGCAGGCGCAGGTGGAATACGATATGTTCTCCGCGAGGCTGGCAGAGGAAAGAAACAAGGAGCGGGAGTTGTCATCTGGTAGCTCGCTGGAATTCTACAAGACTCAAAAGGAGATCGAGGCGATGAGATCCAGCCGCGACGAGCTCAAGCGGCGCCTTGTCTTCGAAAGCGTGGCAACCAAAATCCCATCTACTAGCGTAAGGGTGGTCGAAGATGCCAAAATCCCCGAAACCCCCGTTCCTGTAAGCCCTAACTTCGCGCTTAACATCACGCTGAGCGTTGTTGCTGGTCTGTTTTTCGGCGTCGTCTTGGCCTTCTTCGTTGAATACCTTGACACCACCATAAAGAGTGTTGAGGACATAGAGAAGTATCTGAAAATAAATGTTTTGGGAGTCATTCCTCAGCGCATGCGCACGCTAAGCGATCCGGGTGCGCGTCCCAAGCATTCCGAGGTTTACCGCGTTCTCAGGATGAACTTGAAGTCATCCGCCAAACTTGGAGATGGCAAGATCGTAATGTTCACAAGCGCAAGCGCAGGCGAGGGTAAGTCTCTGACTTCATTCAATCTGGCCTACGTGTGCGGGGAGGTTGGAGAGAAGGTTTTACTTATAGACACAGACCTGCACCGTCCGCGCCTTCATAAGATTCTCAATGTCGACAATGAGATCGGCATCAGCAACGTTGTCGTGGGTGAAACATCGTTCGACGAGGCATTGGTGAAAACAGACAACCCCAATTTTGATTTTATGCCTTCGGGACGTATTGCGAGTTCCAGCGTATACGGGCTTGTGGATACTGATGAAATGAAGGCCGTGTTGGAAGAAGCTCGGAGCCGCTATGACCGCATCATTATGGACGCTCCGCCCATGGTTGGCGTTAGCGACACTTCGCAACTTGCGAGACTCTGCAATGGCGTAGTGATGGTCGTGCAGCACAGAAAATACCCTCGTGCTCTTTGCAAACGAGCAAAGGATATGATCACTAGCATGGGCGGAAACTTGCTGGGCGTGGTTCTGAACAACGTCAACGCCTCGCACGACTACTCATCCTATTACTACGAGCACCAGTACTATTACTACTACTACCAGACCGACTCGGACGGTAAAACGAAACGCACTGGGAAAAGCAAAGAAAAGAACAAATCCTGATAGAGTCTTCGGGAAGCAATCTATGAAGCTTAAGAACATACAAATCCTGTTTACAGCAGCCTTGTTGGCAACGCTCGTTTCTGGATGCATTAGCCTCGGGGACATCTTGTCCGAAAACCCAAGCATGGATCCGGGCTCGTGGGCGCCTCCGATTCCAGGGATGCCTGTCGCAGGTTCCTCTTCGGCGTTCCGACCGTTGCAAATGGGAGACACTGTCGAGATCACAATGCGGACTGTTGCGGTGGAGCCTATGCAAGTTGTGGATGTGGTGGATTCATACGGCAACATAACGCTACCGCATCTGGGCGAATTTAAGGTGGGGCAGCTCACAACTTCCGAGGCGGAAAAAGCCGTGGCAGACGCGTATGTGAAAAGCGGTTATTTCACTTCGCTCAACGTGACAATAGTCTCCCCCAACTTGCAGCAGACACCTGAGATTTTCGTAACTGGCGAAGTCGCCAATAAAGGCAACTACCAGTACAGGGACGGGCTAACGCTTTGGCAGGCAATCGTGGCTGCCGGCGATGTGACGCCCTACGCCAGCAACAAGGTCAAGCTTGTGCGAAACGGCGTTGCGCAAAAATACGATATCCGGAAGATCAAAAGAAATGTTTCCGAAAATCCCGTGCTTATGCCCGGAGACATCGTGGAAGTCCTGACAAGCTTCTTCTAGCCTGAGAGGAAGTTTAAGCAGTGGCATTATTATCTCGCACGATACGGAAAAAAATCGACGTCGTTGTTGCCAGCCTTCTATTCGCTGGTGGTGCGTTCAGTTTTGTGTACGCTGTAAAGGCCTCGGTTGCCCAGAGTATGTACAAGAAGGCCAAATACGGTTTTTTTGCAGGGCACAGCGGAGAGATTCCCAAAATCTCTTCCGCAGAAGAAGCGTCTTCTCAAGCGTTCGATGCCGCGAAGTTGTATCCGCATAATTATTATTTCCCAGCGTATGCCGCTAAGTTGGCGCTGGAAGAGGCGCTTGATGCCGCATACAAGGCAAGTCTGCCACTTGAGGCTGATGAGGCACAGGAGGCGGAGGACTTGTATAAGAGTAAAATAAAAAAGGCGTTGCATTTTTCTGAGATGGCTTTAAACATAAACCCCTACGATGCAGAATCGAGAATGCTGTACGCTCACTCGCTCACCGAGAATGGCGATGTGGCGGAGGCTATTTCATTTTGGGAAACAAAGGTCGTAGAACGCGAGTTCTGGAATTCACAGAACCACGATGTTTTGGTACGGCTTTATTTGCGCGCGTCAGATCCTGAAAGCCTCAACAAAGCGGTGCGCGAGATCCCGCTCGTAAGCGACACGGAACTCCGTAAAGAACTTACAGAGCTTAAAAAGCTAATAGGAAGATAGGAATGTCAATGTGCGGTATTGCCGGTTTTTTCGGCGAAGGCGCCCAAGGGCGCGTACGCGAGATGTGCGGATTAATGATTTCCCGAGGACCTGACGACAGCGGCTTCCTTGATCGTGAAGCCGGGTCATTAGGGCAGCGGCGCCTTAGTATTATAGATATCGACGGCGGTCGACAGCCAATCCTCAACGAGGATGGCTCGCTCGCGCTTGTCTGTAATGGGGAGATTTACAATAGTCCCGCGCTGCGTAGTGAATTAGCGGATCGAGGACACGTTCTCGCGACTGCGACCGATGTGGAGGTGATCCTGCACCTTTATGAGGAATACGGCGACGACTGCATAACCAGACTTCGTGGCATGTTTGCATTCGGAATATGGGATTTCAAACGGAATCGCATTCTGCTGGGGCGCGACCACATGGGGCAGAAACCGCTCTTTTTCGCGCATAACAACGGGAACTTCGCATTCGCGTCCGAGGTCAAGTCTGTACTGGCATCGGATATACTTGAACGCAAGCCGGATATCGAAGGGCTTTGGCATTACATGTCGTTGCGTTACTTGCCGGACGACCGCACGCTTTTTGAAGGCGTAAGGAAGTTGCAGGCCGGGCACTTCGCCGTCTATGAAAATGGCAAGGTGTCTGTGAGCAAATACTGGCATCTGGACACATTCAAGAACAAGCTCAAAGGAAGTGAAAAGGAACTTACGGACGAACTTGAGCGCGTGCTTCTGGAATCCGTCGAGATGCACCTCCTCAGCGACGTGCCGGTTGGGTCGTTCTTGAGCGGCGGCATAGACTCAAGCCTCATCACCGCGATGATGGCGAAAATAAAAGGAGAGCCGTTCCACTCTTTCTCCATAGGGGTGAAGGAGCAGGACATTAATGAGCTTCCTTGGGCGCGTATGATCTCCTCCAAGTACAACCTGATAGCCCGTGAGGAGGTTGTCGAGGCGGATATCATCCACAAAATACCAGAGATGATCTTCCACATGGATGAACCAGCGGATCCATTTGGAGTGGGGGTGTACCTCGTCTCTCAAGTCGCGGCGCGGGATGTCAAAGTGGTGCTTAGCGGCGATGGCGGGGATGAGAACTTCGCTGGATACGACCGTTTCGCCGGACAGAAGCTTGCCGGGCTGTATTCAGTTTTTCCCGCATGGATGCGGCGCCATGTGTTTGGCAAGATCTTCAATCTAATTCCTGAATCATTTGGTTACAAGAGTATGGCGTCTAAGCTGAAATGGCTTAACGATATGTCGTTCTATGATGCAGGCGGTCGTTACGCCCGCAGCATGAGCTTTTTGCGCTTCACCGATGAGAATAAGGATGCGCTATTCACGGAAGAGGCGGCAAAGCGAATCGCCGACTCCGATTCCGCCGGGAAAATCCTTGGCTATTTCAACGACGGAACAGCCGAGGAGTTTCTTGACAAGATGCTATACACCGACTTGATGACGCGCATGCCGGACCACCTGCTGGCAATATCAGATCGCATGGGCATGGCGCATTCGATTGAAATCCGTCCGCCTATGATCGACTACAAGGTTACTGAATTCGCGGCCTCGCTGCCTTGCGACATGAAGCTCCGTGTACGCAAGCTCAAATACATTCTGCGTAAGGTCGCGTCGCGCTACATGCCGCAGGAGCTGATCGATCGACCAAAGCAGGGGTTTGGATTCCCAATCGCTCGCTGGCTTCGCACCGACCTAGCGCACTTCCTTAAAGAGCTGTTCGCCGAATCGCGTTTCGTAGAACTCGGAGTGTTCCGACAGGAGGAAATAGACCGGCTGGTGAACGAGCATCTCGGCGGCAAAGCCGATCATAACTTCAGGCTGTGGATACTTATGAATCTGGAGATGTGGCACAGGATGTCGTTCGAGGGCAAATCGGTCTCCGACCTGCACGAATACATCGACGGCAAACTATAGCGCAAAAGGCGTGTAGAGCGGATCCCAGGGAAGGGGATTCCCGTAATAATACCAGTCGCAGTAGTCCAGCATGGCTGTCCAGTCTGGTATTCCATGTTCGTGGCCGCCATTGCGGAAGTGCATTGCGGAATGGGCATCGCTGCCGCCGAGGAAACGGTAAACATCTCGCGCGGCGGCGTGTGTGACGCATGCTCCGGCGGGGTTGGCCCACAGGTCTCCGAGAGCCTCTGTCGAAACGACAGGACGCGGGGCGCACAGTGCCTTCAGGAAATGGCTGTCGAAAGGTAGCTCCGCCTCGCGGTGAGCGTAATCGGCGAAACCAGGCGTGAACCACGAAGGGAATACTCTCGTAATAACGTCAAGAGGCTCTGCGCCTTGAGCAAGAAACAGCCAGCTTCCCGAGCCGCCGGAACCAGATCCGTTGGGAAATACCGCGGCAAACCGTTCGTCGAAGGCTCCTGCAAGCAATGCGGCCTTTCCACCGCGGGAGTGTCCGCACACTGCCACGCGCGAAGCATCAAGCCCTTTGATCTCCTGTATCGCGTCCATTACGCGGCTGAACCCCCATGCCCAGCCCGCAATGGCGCCGAACTCTAGTTGCGGATTGCGGCGCCCTAATATGCTGTTGCGTACGGCTTCATGGGATTCACCGATATCTGGTGCCACTGTTGTCCGGTCGAATACGCAGAGCGCGTATCCGCGGCTCGTCACAAGCTCTGCGAACTCGGGCGTCACGCGTTGCCAGCAGCCATCGCCGCAGATGACCACCGGGACAGTAGATTCGGTTTCAGCCTTGATTGGTGTGTAGAGATCGAGCAGGATGCCGTAGTCGCTTCCCTCGAACGGGAACGTCACTAGCCGGGCTTGCGTGGCGGAGGGAGCATTTCTGAATGCGCCTTTCCCCGGCTTTGTCACGACAACCCTTGGGCGTCCCTCAGGCGGAGGCGGCATCGGGCCGTAACAGATGTCCTGAAGCGGCTTAATCAATTCGGTGCGCCGACGTCTCCAATCATCATGGGTCAGAACAGGTTTGCCATCGTCAAAGCGGAGCAGCTCCTGCAGATTGGAATCGAAATTATTGAAGACTGGTTTCGATTTCATTTTCTGGTTTAGCCTTGGATGTCTCAGTTTTTAAAAGGAATAAAAAGGCGGCGGAGTTTTACCTCCGCAGCCTTTTTGTGTCGCGGTAGCGCTTTATGTACCGTTATGGACGGACGCGCTTCGTGCCCTGCGGGCTGATCAGAACCTGCACGGCCTGACCCGCCTGGAAGAGATCCTTGCCAGGCTCCTGAACAATCGCCTCGACGGCTCCGTTCTCATACTGGACGGTAATCTCAATTGCGCGTTTGCCGGTCGCAGCGTTTTCGAGAGCCGCGCCTGCCGCAGCGCCGCCGAGAGCGCCAGCCGCCGTTGCGATGTCTTTACCCGAACCACCGCCGATTGAGTGTCCGATCACGCCGCCAAGAACCGCGCCTCCGATTCCGCCCAAGGCACCCTTTGTGCCTTCGATGTAGACTTCCTTTACGGATACAACGGTCGCGTTTAGCACTGCGTTGCCGGTTCTGGCTTCGTCTCTGCTGTATACGTCGCCCCTATAGCTCGTGCAACCCGATGCTACTGCGAGTGTCAGAACTGCGAGGCCAACTACCTTCAGTGGAATTGCTTTCATGCTGATCATAATATTCTCCTGTCTTTTGTGGGTTGTGAAATGGTTATTATGTTTTAAAAACAGTGTCTATGTTATTACTTTGACGTTTTTTCCGCAACAGTTATTCATTTCCTACGAGCATCCCGCCTTCCAGACGGACTATCCTGTCGCAGCGCGCTGCTGTTTCAGCCGAGTGCGTCACCATAACTAACGCTGTGGCGTCGTGTCCTTCGGAATCTTCCTCTTTCGACATCCCAAACAGCATGTCCAATATCTGTTTACCGGTTGCCATATCCAAGTTGCCCGTGGGCTCGTCGGCAAGAATCAAAGCGGGGGAATTCATCATTGCGCGAGCAATGGCCACGCGCTGCTGTTCTCCGCCGGAAAGCTCCTTTGGAAGGTGGGATAGGCGGTCGGCAAGACCCGCCAGCTCGAGTAGATGCAGTGCGCGGGAGCGCGTCTCGCGGCCATTGCGCTGAAGAGCTAGTGAAGGAAGCATGACGTTCTCAACTATGTTCATCTCTGGCATCAAGTTGTACGCTTGGAAGACGAACCCTACGTCACGGGCGCGAACCTGCGAGCGTTGTTTTTCCGTCGAGCGGGTTATGTCGCGTCCCTTGATGGCAACGTATGTTTTTTCAGCGGGATCTGGTTTGTCAAGCCCTCCAAGTATATGCAGCAATGTGCTTTTCCCGGAGCCGCTCTTTCCTGTGACCGCGACATGTTCACCCGGCTTAACGCGCAGGGAAGCACCGCATAGGATTCGCAGGGTTGCATTTGGGAGTTTGTAGGTTTTGTGTATGCCTTCAGCCTCGAGCGCTAAATTGTTGTCTTTTCCGTTCATTGCCTCACTCCTGATTTATGGCCTTGACGGGGTCGAGGTGAGCCGCGTAATGCGCCGGGATGTAGCTGGCCGCCGTGCAGAAAACGAAAACAGTCGAGACCACAGCCATGACATCCCTTGGAATGACACGCCATGGGATTTTCGCAAGTCCATATATGTCCTTGGGAAACACGTCCATACCCAGCCGGGCCAACAGCGCGACCATGCTCTGCAGATTCAAAAGTACAAGGTAGCCCACGAGTAGTCCTGCGGCGATACCCGTCACGCACAGAATCAGGCCATGCAGCACGAATGCCGCCTTTATCTGTCCGCCGGAAAATCCAAGCGCCTTGAGAAGGCCGATTTCCCGTGTCTTCTGAATTGTAATAACAACCAGTGTGTTGGTGACGCAAAACGCCGCGACGATTGCTATAAAAGCCAAGAGAATGAACATCATCGTTTTCTCCGTGCGTAGAGCTTGGAACAGCACCTGATCCTCGTCATGCCATGTGAGGGCCTTGAAGCTGGGACCAAGCGCGGTTTCGATCTTATTCGCCTCGCGCCAAGCCGTCTCGGGGTTTGAGGTCTGCACTTGTATCGTCTGAACGCCGGCATCGATGCCGACAATGTCGCGCGCCATGCCAATAGACGTGATTGCTATCAGGTCGTCGATATCGCGCATACCGGTATCGTAAACCCCTGCAACTACAAGTTCCTCCGGAAAATAAAGTGCGTTTTCGGAATTCAGATTTAGCGGCGAATAGCAGAGAAGCGTGGCGTTAAGAGGAACGGAGAGTCTTCTTGCGAGGTCTATACCGATCATTGTGTTGTTGTTGGATACGTCATATTCGCCAGCGAAGAGGTTTTCGTCGTTGGCGAATTGTCGTGATATTATAGACTCGCGGGCACCGTCGACGCCTATAATTGTCGCCATCACGGGATCCACACTTTCGTCGTAGCGCAGCATCACGGGGGATACTATTGTGGGGCTGACTGTATCCACGCCTTCAATAGCCGCGATCTGTTCGCATGCGCTTTCCGTGTCCCGTATAAGCCCGGATCTGTGATACACCGTGATGTGCGGCTTGTAGCTGAGGATCTTGTCGCGCCATTCATCGCCGAAACCTGTCATCACCGCGAGGACGATCATAAGAATCGCGACACCGAGTATTATTCCCAGCACTGTGATGATGGGAATTATAACCGCAAGGCTGCGCTTGGGCTTCAGGTATTTGAGTGCCAGAAAAAGAGGAAACGGGAGCATGTGTTTATGAACGCAGAGGGTCTATCAAATTAGAAAGACCTGATTCTACTTAAACCACCCCTTCGCAACAAGCTAATTTTCAGGCCCCTGAGGCTCCTCAGGCCTTGAAACTGTTACAGGCACGTAGTTCCTGCCAGACGTGTGGGCTTCCCGGGGGGATGGTTGCGGCTATTGACGCGAAATCGGACTCGGTCAACAGTGGCTCGACTCGAGTGGTGCGGAATTGGTGATGAATGCCGGACGTGGCGATGATTTCCATCGTGCGAATAGGATTCGTGGCAGAGTCTGCAATGCCGGTTAGCTTGTCGTATTTATCCCATGGCGCTTTGACATCCATGGCTATGAAGTCAACTAGTTTCTCGCGGATGCAATGCTCAACCACGTCGGGATTTGAACCGTTAGTATCCAGCTTCACGGCGATGCCGGTTTCTTTGAGCTTGGCGAGAAACTCTGGCAGATCGCTCTGTATCGTCGGTTCCCCGCCGGACACCACGACGCCTCCTAATCGGCCGAGCCGTTCAGACAAGGTGCCAAGCACATCTTCTTCCGACAGCGGCTTCGTGTCCATCGCCTCGTACGGAATCAAGTGGCGGTTATGGCACCACGGGCAGTTGAAGTTGCATCCTTGCGTGAAAACCACTGCGGCTACCTTGCCCGGATAGTCGCAGAGGCTGAGCGGAAGAAAAGCCGCTATTTTCATCGCGTTATTTTACTGAGGCTGCGTGCTCGACATCGAACATCTTGCGCATGACAAACTCGTTCTGCTTGCCGGCGTTCCACTGCTTGACAGGGCGGATGTAGCCGACTACACGGGAGTAAACCTCTGTAGTGGATTTGCACTTGGGGCACTCGTAATGTTCGCCCGAGATGTAGCCGTGCTCCTCGCAGACGCTGAAAGTGGGTGTGACAGTGAAGTACGGCAGACGGTAGTTCTGGCATACGGTGCGCACAAAAGCCTTCACTGCCTCGGGGTCGCTCACAGCTTCGCCGGTGAATACGTGCAGTACGGTCCCGCCCGTGTACTTTGTCTGGATGTTGTCTTGCAGATCCAGCACGCGGAATATGTCGCCACTGTAAGAAACGGGAAGCTGCGTCGAGTTCGAGTAGAACGGCTCGCTGTTGTTGCCTGCCGCGCTTATTATGCCTTGGTAGAGTTTGGCATCCAGCTGCGCCAGTCTGTATGTGGTGCCCTCGGCGGGGGTGGCCTCAAGGTTGTAAAGATTGCCGGTTTCCTCTTGATAGTCGGCGAGGCGGCCGCGCATGAAATCCATCACTCGCTCTGCAAAAGCCATGCCTCTGTCTGTGCCAATGTCTTCGCCAAAAAGGTTGAGGCAAGCCTCGTTCAGGCCGACCAAACCGATTGTCGAGAAATGGTTCTGCCAGAATTTTCCAAAACGTTCATAAACCGCACGCAGGTAGAACTTGGTGTATGGGTATAGGTCTTCTTCTGTGAATTTCTCCAGAACCTTGCGCTTGATCTCAAGGCTGTTGCGGGCGATTGACATGAGACCCTCAAGGCGGGTCAGGAACTCCTCTTCATTTTGTGAAAGATATCCGAGGCGCACCATGTTTATCGTGACGACTCCTATGGACCCCGTGAGCGGGTTCGCCCCGAACAGACCGCCGCCGCGGCGGTTGAGCTCGCGCTTGTCGAGACGCAGGCGGCAGCACATCGAGCGGGCGTCGTCTGGATCCATGTCTGAGTTGACAAAGTTTGCGAAATACGGGATTCCGTATTTCGCGGTGACCGTCCACAGCTTCTCCAGCCCGGGACGGTTCCAGTTGAAATCCTTGGAGATGTTGTACGTCGGAATGGGAAATGTGAACACACGCCCCTTGGCATCGCCTTCCGTCATTACTTCAAGGAAAGCGTTGTTAATCATATCCATTTCGGCCTTGAAATCGCCGTACGTCTCGGGCATGGTCTTCCCGCCGATAACGACAGGCTCGTTGACCATATTCGCCGGAGGGTCAAGGTCCATTGTTATGTTTGTAAACGGAGTCTGGAACCCGACGCGGGTCGGGACGTTCACATTGAATACGAATTCCTGCAGTGCCTGCTTGACCTCTTTGTAGCCGAGCTTGTCGTAGCGCACGAACGGTGCAAGAAGAGTGTCGAAACTTGAGAATGCCTGAGCGCCTGCTGCCTCGCCCTGAAGAGTGTAGAAGAAATTGGTGATTTGGCCGAGCGCTGTGCGCAGGTGTTTCGCCGGCAGGCTTTCAACCTTGCCCTCCACACCCTTGAAGCCGCTCCGCAACAGGTCTTGCAGATCCCATCCTACGCAGTACACGCTGAGAAGCCCCAGGTCGTGGATGTGCATCGCGCCGGAAGAGTGTGCCTCGCGGATTTCAGCGGGATAGATTTTGTCAAGCCAGTACGATTTGCTTATTTCGCTTGAAATGTAGTTGTTCAGGCCCTGCAACGAGTACGACATGTTGGAATTCTCCCGTACACGCCAATCCGACTTGCCGATATATTCGTCTACCAGATCGACACTGGCGCGGCTGACGATTTCACGCAGTCTTGCATGTTGCTCGCGGTAGATAATGTATGCCTTGGCCGTCCGACGGTACGGAGAGGTGAGCAGCACCTCTTCAACGACGTCCTGGACGTTTTCGACAGTGACATCGAGCGACCCCTGAAGTGCATCTATGATCGTAAGCGCTTTAAGCGCGAGCTTTTCGGCCATGTCGCGCCCGAACTCTCCGGTTGCCTCGCCTGCCTTGGCTATAGCGTTGATAATTTTTTCCACTTTGAAAGACTCCGTGGAGCCGTCGCGCTTGCGAATCGATGCACTCGAATCGAGGGGAACTTTTGGGTTCACTGCACTATTCCTTTTCAGATCTGGGGTTATTAGATAGACAGAGTTGCTTAAAACTTACCAGCGCCTAACACGGGCGTAACAAAAATACGCAGGCGATAATTCAACCATGCGACACTTACTGCTGAATGCCGACAAGTCTAAGCTTTGGGCTCCTTATTAGTCAAGTCATAAAAACGAAAATTCCGCTATCTGTAGTGTGGGTGCCAGAAATGTTACGCTAAACTTGGGTGTTCAATTATTATGCATGTAGTTGAATTCAAAGTGTTTAGAAGCATCAAAACGAGGATTGAAAAACACGTTGGACATTATAAGCGGAAGTAAGTCCAAGGTAAAAAATGCCCGCCGGAAGTGAAAAAACGAGTCTGTGCGTCTACTATACAAACGCGCAAAACCTTCGTGGGGTTTTTACGGTTTACAAAGGGTAGACTAAAACTGTAGAATGTACTCCGTGATTCAAGTACAAGTGTAGCGGGGTAACAACTGACGCTATTTTAACAACAAGGTTCCGGCGGATCAGCGCAGTGGGATCAACAGCGAAGGAGATGATAGAATGAGTGATAAAGCAAAAGAAATCACTGACAATAATTTCGATGAGACCGTCAAGAGCGGAGTCGTTCTGGTGGATTTCTGGGCCCCGTGGTGCGGACCATGCCGGACGCAAGGGCCGATCCTGGATCAGGTGTCAGAGTCGATCGGCGACAAAGCGGTCGTCGCAAAAATGAACGTTGATGAAAACCCGACAGTTCCCGCAAAGTTCGGCGTGCGTAGCATCCCGACTCTCATCCTCTTCAAAGATGGCAAGGCCACAGCGCAGTTCGTTGGCGTGACAAGCAAGGAAAAGCTTGTCGACGCCATTACGGCAAGCCTGTAACCCGCGTTGTTATTCGCTCCGTTGTTCGCAGAACGAGCGTGCTGCGGAGATGTCGTTTAGATCCAGCAGAACCATCGCGAAACGGTCTATGCCGAAGGCTGCGCCGCCAGTCGGAGGCATAGACGCTAACGAGGCAAGGAATTCCTCGTCAATAGGCATTGGAGTTTCCCCTAGGCTGATCTTTTCTTCGCGAGCGGCCTCAAAACGTCGGCGCTGTTCCGCGGCGTCGGTTAGTTCTCCGTAGGCATTGCACAGCTCGATCCCCCCTATATATGCCTCCCAGCGCTCAGCAACGCGTTCGTCGCGTTCACAGAGGCGCGCGAGCGATGCAGCCTGACTCGGGTAGTCGAGCAATATGCACGGGCGGTCTTTCGGAAGAGAAGGTTCGACTTTTACCGCCATGTCGAAATCGAATCGGTCTGCGTCGAAGTTTTCTATTGGATCCCAGCCTGCGTGGCGCCTGAAGGCGTCCCGCACCGTGATTTTCTCCCACGACGTCGCGAGGTTTATCGGAATGCCACGAAAAGATATTTCTGGGGAACCACATACGGCGCAGGCGGCTTCGCAGACGAATTTCTTCATGTCTCCGAATATCTGCATGTAATCGCCGCCGCCCCTGTACCATTCAAGCATAGTGAATTCAGGGTTGTGTATGCTCCCGCGTTCGTTTGCACGGAAGCACGGGCCTATCTGGTAGATGCGATGCATTCCGAGCGCGACCAGACGCTTCATCTGCAGCTCTGGAGAAGCTCTCAGAAAAGCACCGCCACTCTGAGGCGGGATTATATGAGGCTCGTTTGCCGGGGCGTTGATACGAACGGGCGTTTCGACCTCGACAAAACCAGCGCCGTCAAGCGTCGCGCGTATTGAACGCACTATTTCGGCGCGTGCAGGCAGGGAGCGAAGAAGGACGTCGGATAGCAATGCGGTAGATTGTTAAAATTTACGGAAGTGGCGGGGTGTTCACTCTGCCACGAGACTCAGGAAAAATTCGGGTACGCGCACGGGGCGTTTTGTTTCCGTTGAAGCGCAACAGTGGATCGTGTAGCCGGAGGCGAGCAGTTCGTCCCCTCGGAAGACTGCGCAGCGAACCTTTATTCGGACTCCGCGGGCTTCCGCGAGCCAACCCGTAACGGTCAGCTCATCGTCGTATTTAGCGGGGCTCTTGTAGTCGACATGCGCCTCCACAACGGGCAGCATGACTCCGCCTTCCTCCAACTGCTTGTACGACGGCCCCGACCTCCGCATTAGTTCGTTGCGGCAGCGTTCGAACAAGGTGAGGTAGTTGCCGTAGTACACTACTCCCATCATGTCGGTATCGGCGTAAGGCACGCGGTATTTGATTGATGCGGATTTTTCCGGTATGGTTATGTCCATGGTCGGTGTTTGCTCCTGCTGTTGTATGCGGGTGCCTAGGGTCGCATATAGGAATGTTAAAATCAAGTGGTTTTTTGCCTTGTTTACATAAAAGCGTATTGTATGGTAAAATGGCGGACATGAAATCCAGAAGGGCTATTTTGGGGGCTTTCTCGGCGCCTGATACGGACGCCCAAAGGGGGCAGGTGTTAGTAGAGTACCTGATCGTTGCGTGCGTCCTGATTCTGGTGGTCGTGATGATGTCTTTCCTGTTGTATGCCCTGAAGCAAAACGGAAACCGGGTTCTGGACCTGGTGGCGTCGGAATATCCGTGACAGTAGTCGCGAGGAGGCAAGGTAAATGAAAAGCATAAGAAAAAACAAATCGCGCTCAGGCCAGGCAATGGTCGAGTACATCATCATTGTTGTGGTGATAGCAATCGCCGCACTTGTGGTGTTCGGCCTTTTCGGCGACGCGATAATCAAGAAAACAAGCGGAGCGACCTCTGCTATCGACGAGGATCTCGGCTCTGAAGCTCAGGCGGTCGCATCCCAGTCGTCGGCTGACCGCATCAGAACTCTGAATGCCGACGGGACGATGAACTGACCGTCGTCCGAAAACGGAACGGCGGTTTCAATGTCCTTTTCGGCCAATAGTTGCGGAGTCAATTCGCGACGCGCTTCTGGAGCGTCTAATTTGTCGGGCAATTCCGGCCAGGCGCTCTTGGAGTCGTTGATCGTGATATTCATCCTTTGCATTTTCCTTTTTGGATTGCTACAGGCTGCTATCGCGTTTAGCGGGCGCGAGATTCTGCATCATGCAGCGGCTAGGGCGGCGCGAGCCCGGGCGGTGGGCTTCAACGACTGGATGGCGTACAAGGCTGTGCGGGTCGCGTCGATTCCCAATTCCGGTGCGATGATTGTGCCAGATTTCACACCTCTGGGAACCTCGCCGCTCTCGGGCGCGGCGCGCCCCGGAGAGGTGGTCGACTTGGCGATGGCGAGTGACGCCGGCGTTTCTCAGCGCGCGGTGCTGGAACGCGTCCGCATACCGGCTTACTTATCGTCCGAGAACTACGGACGCGCGGAATACATCCTGAACTACGAGGAGTGGGAGCGCGGTTCTTTCTCGCATTCCGAACATTCTGCCTCGGTACTTGGGCAGGCGTTGACATACGAAGTAACTCAGGATTTCCCGCTGAAAATGCCCATGATTGAATTCATCCTACCGTTCACACGCCGCGATGAAAACGGCTTCCGCCGTATAAATGTGTCAGGCGAGGCAACGGCGGGCAGACACAGCGATTTGTACCTGCGATAATAAAACGCATCTGAAACGAAATGTGGCATAGTGCGGACTCTGCCACGGGCGGGGGTGCGGGTTTATGTAATCTGGAAATCAGGAATGCCCGGGTTTCCTGTGTTGATTTTCCCAATTCCTTTGTTGCGGGGGGGTCTGATAAACAGTATGATACAGTCATGAAAACGGAAGGGCATTCTTCACATAACGGGGTTTCAGCGAACCTGCTTGGCAGCGCGACGAACTCATGCGCGTGCGATCCGGGATTTCCAAGTAAACCACCAACAAGGGGGTGGATTGATGTTTCATATTCATAATAAAATATTGCTTGTTCATGTTCTTGCAGTGGCTGGTTGCTGTTACGACGTCAGGACTCGGTGTGTCGCAAAGGAACACGGTGTAAATGCTTTAAATGATAGGGGTTTATTAAACCATTTATGATATGAAACATCTTGATTCAAAAAGAGAAGGTCAGACGCTGCTGTTCATGGTTTTGGCGCTTGTGATCATCACCGTGGCGGTGTTATGGATGGCTGACGTCCACCATATAATATCCGTGAAGGACAGAAGCCAGAACGCGGGAGATGCCGCGGCACTGGCCGGGGCGCGATGGCAGGGAACAACGCTCAACTTCATCGGGGAGCTGAACCTCATGCACGCGGCGGCGCTTGCTATCGGCGATTTCCAGTCGATCGACGTTATCACAAACACGCAGAAGCGGCTGTGCTTCACGGGGCCCATGACTGGCGTGGCGGCGGCGCAGCAGGGGGCGAAGCTGAACGGGATGCACGTGAACGAAGATTTCACCGATTTCGTGCGCGAGCATGCCGACGAGGTTCGTGACGACTATGCGGCGATTGTCGGAGGCACCACGGCGATGCCCGAGCCGTGGCCCGGCGCGTGGATGGAATATGCGGCCATGCTCGACTCGATCGCTGACGACGGCGTTGCGGCGGGGATTGACAACGCCTCTTTCTTCAACGATCCGAGCGGGGGGCATTTGTTGCTTATGCTGGAGTTCTACGACGCGATCGCGGCACGCGACTGGTGCTGGTTTTTTATGACGTATCCGCGTCTCCTTGAGGACTACACCGATTACACCTGGTGGGGGGCGTTGCCGCAGCAAGGGGTGCGAGCCTCCAGTTCGAGCGAGTTCCTGGGTTTGTGGCTTATGCCTCAGACTCGTACTTTCGCTGAAATAACGGCAATTGACGGAGTGCTGGACGAGGCGCAGCGGCTTTCCGTGGACGTTCCGCAGACGTCGCTACTCCCTCAGATCGCGGGCACAGCAAGCACATGGTACTACTACATGCCGGGCATGTGGGACAGGTGGAGCGCGATGGATCCGCCGTTCCCCGTCGATGGAGAGGTGAAGCCTCAGTACGACTACGCGGGGGCGGATTCGGTGATGCGTGTCGAGGCGGGGATTTCGCGGTTTGTGTCGGAGGGTGGTGGTACTGACGCAGAGGACGTTATCGTTTGGACCGGCGCGGCGAAGCCGTTCGGACACCTCGCAACCGATGGTGGCCGGGAAAAGCCGACCAGCGCTCATATTGTGTTGCCTGCGTTTCGCGAAGTGCGCCTGATCCCAATAGACGCCTCAAGCGCGTCTTCAGGCGGGAGTTTCAATCTGAAGTGGCGCAGGCACTGTGTGGAGCATCTGCCAATTTACATTGATCAGGGACTCTCCGCCTTGCCCCCTTGCCGCTATTGCAGGCGACTGGTTACTTGGGAGCGTCCGGAGTTCCGGGCAGAGGGCGTGGGATGGTTAAGCACCAACAGTTGGCAATGCACCATCTCGCCGCCTGGCACGACGCCGGGAGGCGGCACGCGCAGGGCGCATTGACCGGCCGGATCAGGCGACCTGATATTTCCGGAACAGGAATGACAGGATCACTAGTGCTATTCCGAAAGCGACTTTGAAAACAGCCATGACTTTTGCGCGGCGGGGTTTATCATACAGCCACGTAATGTTGTCGCGCAGCAGCCAGGGGAAGGCGATGTAAAACATTCCGGCGATGCTCATCACGTATGCGTAAACGATGATGATGTACCTCATGTTGGAGGGGTGCCAAGCGGCGGCGGAGAGCATCGGAGCCGGTAGAAGCACCAACAGGCCGCCGATTGCGCGGCACGAGAGCAGTTCGGGAATCAAAAACCATACTGCCGCGATTGAAACGGGCAGCAGGATCCACAGATATTGACGTACAATCATTAGTGGTCCGAGCGGCATCGCGCTGATCCAAAGCGCTGACCACACCAGACATATCACGGATATGATCCGACCGTGCCAGACGCTTCGAGGGAATGCTTTCCACACCGACTCGGCCTTCTCGGGCATAGCCAGCGTAAACGCGCCGGGGATAACAGTGAGAATGCCGATAAACAGGGATATATACGGCAGGAACGAGGAGTCAGGTTTAAGAGTCATTTGTATTATCGGGAAAAATCAGTTGTCGAAGCCGATCCAGAAAACGATGGAACGCTCGCGGGAGAGGTCGTCGTCGGACTCGAGCGCTTCTGCATAGTCCAGGCGTATGGGGAATCCAGGCATGTCGAGCCTGAATCCGCCGCCTATACTGGAGGCGTACTCGCCCACGTCGAAATCATAGGGATCCGCCCATACGTTGCCGAAGTCGTAGAATGCGGCTACGCGCACGAACTTGACGATGGGGATGGAATACTCCACGCTGCCCTCAAGAATCGTCTGCCCGCCGACAGGGCGGAAATACCCACTGTCGGGATTCTCCTCCAGTATCGCCTTCGGTCCGATGTCGCGGTATTTGAAGCCACGCGCTCTGCGTCCGCCACCCAGGAAATAGCGGTTGCCGATCGGAACATAATCCTCGCTGCCGTACGTGTCGACCACGCCGCCGCGCAGCGATAGTGAGAGCACGTGGTTGTACCAGAGAGGAATGTAGTGGCGGATCTGGGCATCTAGTTCGTAGAAATCGTGGTCACTTAGAAACGCTCCGTTGTACAGCGTTCCCGCCACTGTGACCTTGGTGCCGGTGTGCGGCACCATCGGGTTGTCGCGCGTGTCGTAAGTCCATGAAAGGCGCAGCCCTCCAAGGAGGTAGTCGTCATCCTCGTCCGTGTACCGGAACTCCGTGGACGGGTCGTCTGCCAAGAAGAAAACGTCGTCCATTACATCCTCCATCGAGACGTTCTGCAGCGTATAAGAGAGGCCGACGCGGCCAATCCAGGGCACATGCTTTGCGAGACCAACCGAGCCACCGTAGCGTTGCTCGTCGTATTCCCTGTAGGAGCGGTTGCGCAGGAATGCGTCGACGTTCAACGAGAGTCTGCGGTCGAGGAACCACGGTTCTATGAATGACGCATCGAAATCCGTTGAATTTTTGCTTCCTTGGACACTAAGTCTCGCCTTCTGGCCGGCACCGCGGAAGTTTCGGAAGTTTGATATGTCGAAGTTGCTCTGTGAAATCTCGAACATACCGACAAGGTGGTCGATGGAAGAGAACCCCGCTCCGAACATAAGTGAGCCTGTGTTTTTCTCCGCGACTTCGAAGATAAGGTCTCGGACATTTTCTTCCCGGTCAGCCTCCACATCATAGGAGCGCACGTCGCTGAAATACCCAAGGTTCTGGAGTCTTTTCTTGCTACGTTCCTGCTGTACCCCATCGTAGACATCTCCGGGACTCAGTGATATTTCGCGGCGTATCACTTTGTCCTTAGTGAATTTGTTGCCGCGGATCATTATTTCGCCCACTTTGGCGCGCTCGCTCTCTTTAACGGAATACACGACATTGATAACCCCGGGTTTGCCCGGTTCGGGATACGTCGTGGTCTGAACCCGGGTGTCAACATATCCTCGGGATGTGAAGTACTCTCGCAAGGCTGTTTCTGAGGCTCTGATAGCCACCATGCCTGCGGTCATTCCCGGCCGGAGCGTCATGGAGCGGAGGATCTCTGATTCGGGGAAAAGCGTCACGCCTTCGAATTCGATCGCTCCGACGGAGAACAGTTCGCCCTCGTCCACTGTAAAGGTGATATTCAGCTCCCCGTGGACAATTTTCTTCTCTGGCTCCGAAACCTGGACGTCCAGATAGCCTATGTCCAGGTACTGGCGCTGCATGTCGGAGCGGACAACCTCAAGGTCGAAGTCTGAGACGCGTTCGGTGGCGAACCATCCGACCGGATTCCACCAGGGGTACTGACCACTTTGGCGGCGGAGTTTTCCAGTGCTGATCGCCTTATTGCCCTTGACCTCAATGAAATTTACATTTCGGCGGTCGCCTTCGTCGATTTCGAAGCTCATTGTCACAGATCCCTGGCTGCCGGGAATTTCGGTGAGCGTGCCCCGTATCTTAGCGTTGTAGTAGCGTTTTTCGGTGTATTTGCGACGGAGGCGCTCCGCGGCTGCGCCGAGGATCTCCTCATCCACGAAATCTCCGGCCTTGAGGTCGATGTATCCCATTGCCTTGTCGTAGGTAAATGCATGGAGGCCAGAGAAGGTCGTCTTGCCTGTGAGGCGCAGGCGCGGCTCCACTATAAAAACCAAGATCACGCCATCTGCGGTCTCGTCCACGCGCGTGCCCACGTATGAGTAACGCTTTGAATCCAGCAGCGATCTAACGTCATCGGAAACCGTTTTCACATCCACGGGAGTGCCGGGCTGGGAGGCGATACGTGACAACGCAAAAGTCGTGTCTGCCGCCGGCTCGCCGCTCTTGCCTATTATTGAGATTTGTTTTATCGCCTCGCCATTTGCCGCCCAGACCTGAGCGCCTGCCAACATGGTCAGAGCCGCCAGAAGCGCCATAAGGTATCGTCCCGAAAAAATTGTTTGTGGCATAATATTGTCGCTTTAATGATAGGTTTTAGTCAGCTTCCACGCCTCGTCGCGAATTGAGGCGCTGATTCTACACTTTTCAATGCCTCTCGGCAAGCCCGCTGTTTTTTTCGCCGGCGCTCGATTCCAAACGTTTGGAATCGGGTAGCCCGAGCATCAGCTTAAGCGAAGCCGGTAATGCACGAAGCTTTATTGCTAGGTTTTGTTTTTACTACAATCAATACCGCGTCGTTCTGTTATTGACTAAGAAAACAAGGGGTTTTGGCATAATTCATCATCCGGTGCCTAAATACGGTAAAAGTTCTAATACTATGTTTTTTAGTGTTGCATTCGCCACTGGAATGGGGTAATCTTTTGTTCAGTTGGTTTACTACCAGAATATAACTTCTAGCCGGGGAACACCGTCATGGGCAAGCTACTAAAAGCACTAACAGTCTTAATTCTTCTTCTCAGCATTGGCGCACTTGTATTGGGAATCTTCAACTTCTCAAAGAGAGAGGTTCTTATTGGAAGGACTCATTCTCTTGAGACCAAAATCTCCCAGATCGCCCTTACCATTGAGGACAAAGAGCCTGTCTTTGAAGGTATCTCCGCTCCTCGCGTTGAGCGCGATGTGGACGATGTAAGCGAGCGCCAGTTGGCGACGCCCTCAATGGATAATTTCTGGTCCAGCTACAACGACAATCTTGAAGTTGTAGGAACCCCGACGATGAATCTTGGCAGTGAAGCCGCAAAACAGCAGCTGCGCACTTACTACCTCCTCGACGCAGAGGGCAAGGTTGTCAAAGATTTTCAAGGCAGGCCCAGGACCGATGGCGAGGGCACCATGGAAGAGCTTCTTAACAAGGTTCTTGATAATGCAAAAAACCAGCTTTCAAGACTCAACTCCACAAGGGTGCAGCTTTCAACAGTGCGCGAAGAGCTTGAGAGGGTCATAGTATTGCTGAACGAACAAAAACAGTTGCGTCGTGGCAACCTGCGTACGATAAGCGATCTTGAGAAGAAGATCGCCGAGCTTGAAGTCGAAATCGGTAGACTCACTGCGGAAATAAGGCGCCTAGAGCGCGAAAAAATGGAACTTGAAGACGTCGTCACGAGCCGCGATCAAACGATCGCCCAGAAGGATGAAGAGATTGTATCGCAAAGCGTGGAGATTGAACGCCTGAACAACATTATCGCAAAAATCGGTTCACCCAACAAGCCTGGTGGCTCCGGCAGTGTTTCCGTAGGTACTGGCGGAGAAGTAGCTCTGACCCCCGGCAACAAGGGTACAGTCATAAGCGCGAACCCCGAATGGGCGTACGTCATCATTAAACTTACCCCTGAGGCGGTAGCCGAGATAGCCTCGGGCGAACAATTCAATCCGATTGAACTGCATGTGTACCGTGCCGCGCCAGAGGGTAGCAAAATTGTGACGCGCCTGCGTCTAAAGAATCCGCCCAACGCTGATGGCATAGCCATTGCCGACAACGTATACGGTTGGGAGCAAACTCCAGTGCAGGCAGGGGACGATGTCGTTTACTAAGTTGATCAACTTCGCGGCTGCCATTAGCGCAGCCGCTTTCGTTATAACGGTTGTATCCGGGTGTCAGGCGATGGCTGACCCCGACGGCACTGATCTGCCCTGGGCGGAGCGCCCGGCGTGGGAATACGCTCCAAATATACCCGGCTCTATGCTCGAACGTTGATTTTTGGGTTTTGGTTATGAAAATTTTTGTTTTCCTGGGCTCGCCAGGAGTTGGCAAAGGAACCGCCGCCGCCAGAATCGCAAATGGTGCGGATATTCAGCATGTTTCAACCGGTGCCATGCTACGCGATGCTGTTAAAAACGGCACCCCAGCTGGGCTGTCCGCTAAGAACTATATGGACAATGGCGCATTAGTGCCAGATCAGGTGCTGGTGGACATGCTTGGCGAATTGCTTTGCTCTTTTAAGGAAGACTCCACCATAATCCTAGACGGTTTTCCGCGCAACGAAAACCAAGCTTTGCAGCTGGACGAGCTTGCGGCAAAGCACGGCGCCACCGTAGAGGCCGCGATTGATCTGGAAGCGCCAAACGAACTGCTGATTTCACGCCTGAGCGGGCGCCGGGTATGCCCATCCTGCGGAATGGGGTACCACGTAACGAATATGCCTCCGAAAGAGGAGGGAGTTTGCGATAAATGCGGTACTGCTCTTATAACCCGCAATGACGACAAACCCGAGACAATCACAAAGCGCTTGGAAGTTTACGCCCATCAGACCGCGCCGCTGATTGATCTATACAAAAAAGGCGGTAAGCTGCGCACCATAAACGGGGCGGACGATGCCGATAAAGTGGCGAAGAAAATAGCCGCAATAATAAAAGGATAAAGCCACGGCGGAGGAAATGAATGTTTGGTTTTGGCCAGAGCAATGCACGCGATATAGAGACGGGCGTCAACCGCCTATACAAAGCGTTCCAGTCAACTGCTGACCGCTGCCACTACACTTTCCAGCGCCCGGTCATAACCGTGGGCGGGCGACCCAACGTTGTCTTTCTCGGCAACCACTCGTCAGGCAAATCAACCGCAATAAACCACCTTCTGGGCGACCCGCCGGTGCAGGACACGGGTGTTGCACCTACCGATGACAGCTTCACCGTAATAATGTACGGCGAGGCAGAGCATGACTATCTGGGGCCAGCCGCCGTCGGACAGCTCCCCGTCGAGTTCTCTTCGCTGGCCTCGCTTGGCCCTGATTTCCTGCAACACCTGCGAGTCAAAATCCGCAACCGGCAGTATCTCAAGACCGTAAATCTGATTGACAGCCCGGGTATGATAGACACTGCCGAAGGTTCGTCAAAAAGAACCTACGATTTCAATGCCGCCGTGCGCAGCTTCACCGAGATCTCGGATCTAGTGTTTTTCCTTTTCGACCCCGATAAACCTGGCACGACGGGGGAGACGGTCTCTGTTCTAAGCAATTGCATGTTCGGCATCGAATTCAAGCTACGCGTGCTTCTCAACAAGTCCGACACTTTTGACGGAGTGTATGACTTCGCCCGCGCATACGGAACGCTATGCTGGAACTTGGCGCGAGTCCTCAACATGAAGGATCTCCCGACAATCTACACAACCTACACGCCCCGTCCTGAGTCACGGGCAGAAACTAAAATCGACCTCGACGGTTTCGACAAGCACCGGGCGGAGATACTTGAGCAACTGCGAACCGTGCCGCAACGCCGGTATGACAGCATGATTGCGAACGTAACGAGCGATTTCATGCGTTTGGCTATTCATTCACGTGTGATATGCGCCGTCAAACGCAACTTGTTCTTTCTGCGCGTTCGCCAGATATTCACATTCGCCTTGGTCGTTGTCCTCTTTTTCATTTTCGTCTGGTTGTTCACCGACCACTCCATAATATCCGGCTTTTCATCGGACAAATGGTATTCTTGGCGCAGCCTGCTCGCGTACTTCCTTATAGGCGTCTCAACCGCTCTGGTAGCGATTCTTTTCGCCGTGGCTTCTCGTTTCAGATACCGGAAACGCAGGGCTTTCCTCGTGAACGGACTTGATCGCGTGTTCGAAGAAGAGTACGCGGAGACGCTCGCTATCGGCGTTCGCAAGGATATAAGGCAATACTGGAATTCAATAAAGGCCGACGTCGCGGTTCTTCTAAAATCCAATGCGCGGTTCCCGCTCTTTAACTGGGGTGTTCGTCGCAGACTCGACAACGCTATCCACAACGTCATTCCGGGGTTGGCCGCAAAAAGCCGTGCCGGCATAAAGCAGCAGGAACCCTGAAGTGCTTCTCTCCATAGAACGCTCGTCATCACCGGGAAGCGTTGCGCTTTTTTCCGACAACGGCAACCTGATATGTTCCGTATCAGAAACCGCTGAGTCCCGTCATGGTGGCGATTCGTTTTCCCCCGTCAAAACGCTTCTAGACGAGTTCGGCGCAGACATAAACGCAATAAGGCGTTTCGCGGTCGGCATAGGTCCAGGCTCTTTTTCAGGCATCCGCTCCGCTATCGCATTGCTGGAGGGGCTCGCGCTTCCAATTGGAGTCGGCATTGAAGGAGTGAACAGTGCACACGCGGCAGCGCAAGCGTTCCGCAAAACCGCGCCTGAATATTCATGCGGCGCTACAGTGGCTGTAGTCGGCGATGCTCGGCGCGGCCATATCTGGGTGGTTGTTTATGGTCCGGATGATGGCGCTAAAGAGGTGGAGCTGGTCAACCTTGCGGATTTAACAGAAAAAATTCCGGAAGACGCCGCCATAATCACGCCGGATTGGGACAGACTTGGGGACTTTCTTTCTGAGCGCTTTTCGTCTGCCCGCATACACAATTCGAACCCCACAGCCGTAGCCGTTGGCGAGCTGGCATTTGCAGGGTTCACGGTCCCTGCTGTTCCCCTGTATATGCACCGAGCTGTTGAGCCAGCCGTGTGATTGCTGTTTAGCCAGCTTGGCAAATCCGGTGAAAAGCTTTTTTACCTTTTGGCAAGCTCTGCTATTGTTTTCTGTGGAATGGTGTATACCCTGCCACAGGCATGGCAGCGGAATTGCTGCGCGGATCCGATCCTGACAAGGGCTTCGAGCTCGGGCTTTGTACGCGAGGCGAAAGTGCCTTCGGCAACGTCCTGAGAACAGGTGCAGCCGAAGCGCAGCGCGCGCGTTGGCCCCGTCATGAGATCCGGGACATTGAGCACCTCGCGCAAAGTCGAGAGTGAGGCGTCGAACTCAAGCTGCTCCGATACCGTGCCGTCAGTGAATAGGGAGGATATGCGTTTGAAATCCGTTTTGCGTGCATCTGGCATCCGCTGCACGGCGAGGGCGCGCACGCGTTCTATGCGGTTATCAAAGGATGTGGCGGAAAGGCAAATCTCTGTCGGGATCTGCAACGACGAATTGTAGAATTCTTTAAATATGCCCACTTCAGAAGAAGGCGACACCGTGAACGACATTTGGGAGCGCAGGGCGCCGGATTCGTGCGAACGCGTTATTTTGACGCGGGCATAGTTACCCATGGGATCTGGTATTCCAGGATTCTCTTGCGGCGCGGAGTCCAGATTCTTCTCGTATGTGTACCCGCGAAGGCGTCCGCGTCCAGACATCTCCACGAGAAAACCTCCGATCCTGCCGTCTGTCTCCACGTGTAGCGTTAGGATTTCGTCCTGATTCCCCAGGTCTATCCCGACTAGCGCCATGCCCGCTATGGCTTTGCCCAATATGGATGCGGAACTCGCGCAGTTCCCATGCTGGGCTTGGAGCGTCCGGATTGTTTCCGAGACGTCGGAGTAAAGCAGCCGAAGCCGCAAGGTCGGGCTGAATCCCTCCACGCACGCGTCGTTTGTTCTTGCCATTACCATAGCATATCTACCATTAGAAATTGATTAATGACGAGGCTCTGTTACTTAATACGCCCCCAGCGGGGAGAGAACGGCCACCAGATTATGGCGCCTGGACCGACCATCTGCTCTTTAGGTACAGATCCCCAGTAACGGCCATCGAAGCTGCTGAGTGTGTTGTCGCCCATAGGCAGATATTCGCCTTCGCCAAGTTGCATGGAGTCTTCCGGCGTCGAAAGAAGGGATCTGCCTCTGTTAGGCGTGCCTTCGTCCATAGTGCTGTGGTAGCCCCAATACTTGCCATCGCCTGTCTCTTCCGCCGCCATAGAGGCAACTCGGTCCATACCGAAAAGGTTTTCAATTTTAACGCCGTCAGCGTAAACGTGCGGGTGTTTTATCGATATCTTTTCCTCTGGCATGCCGACCAGGCGCTTGATGTAGTGCTGACCCGCCGGAAGGAGGCGCTGAATCGGAGTGTCGACCAGATAAAGCGGCAGTTTGGGTACTTTTGTTATGTGCTTGTCTGACGATGACATTTTGCGCGCTGAGTCAAGCGAGAAAGCAAGCTGCTGGCTACTCGTGGCGAAAACAATAACATCGTCGCGACGCGGCGGTCTGAAGTTCCATAAAATCCTGTTCACAAAGACCTGATCTCCGGCTGTAACGTAGCCCGACCAGATTCTGTCCCCTTTTTTAACTGACCAGACCGCGATTGTCTTGACGGATTCATTGGGGTTGTCTGCCATTGACGGAGGCCGCGCGCCAACCATTGCGATGTCTCCGCGCTCCAGTGCGTCCCGGGGTACTTTGTGTTGTTTACCGGCAACGGTTATTATTACCATGCCTGGCGCTCGCTGGTTGTCCTCCGCCACGCTTGCAGTGCCATCCGTCTCCGCGACCACGTCCTTGTACCAAGTGCCGCTTACGAGCCATTTGAGTGGTTTTAGAGGCCCCTTGTCGAAAACCCCCGGGCCGTTTTCCGGATCATTCTCGGTTGTTGAATGTATACCATAGAGAGTTGGTTGCATCGACCCCGTCGGTATCTTGAACGGCTGGAAAAAATACGCCCTGAACGCCATTGCTACGCCGAATGCTACAACGAGCGTCTCGACAATCTCGCGCATGAACGGGTGCTTTACACGCGGGGCGGACTTTTCGATCAAAACCCGAGCCGCATCGCCTGTGGCGGTGAGTTCATGGGCAGAGCCGGTCTTTATGACTTTGCGCAAGTCTGCAATCGTTCCTTCCAACGATCCTATTAGGCCGTCATCCATCAAGTCGCGGTTGTAATTAAGCGTGCTCTTGGCGGCTTGAACGAGATTCTTTGCGTTGGAGCGCAGGCTGCGTTTTTTGAAGTATTGCATTTACTCTGTGGTCTGTGAGTGGGGTATTTAAAACGGTCTTGATTCTAACGTAAGACCGCTTTGTCGGCAAGAAGTAAAGGGTGGCGAATGGGCAAAGTGTCAGGTTTTGGGTTTTAGTGGTTTTTTCCCGGGAAGGCGGGGGAAGCAGAATTTTCGATTTGTCTTGTCATGGCTTAACGCTTGCTTTGTATCATTCCTTATGAATGAGTAAATGCCGCTCCGCACAATATTACCGTAAATAGCACAAATATCACATATGATTTTTCTGTGCTTTCATGATACAATGTGCGCGGAATGATGAATGCGATTAATAAAATGAAGAAGCACTTTCTCAGGTTGAATGTCGGCATCTTGTCTGCGGCGATTGTTCTTGCGGGCGGCGCCGGGCAGGGGCTCGCATCGGATGGTCAAAAAGAGGCGAGGGATGTTGTGATAACAGTCCAGCCTCTGAAACCTCAAATTTACGAAGAGGATCGCATCCGAGTGGACTTCGTGTACAAAGTGTCGAAGGATCACGGAAAAGGCACGATGGATGTTGCTCTACACAACGTGGACACAGGCGAAAATCTCGTGAAAACGATTCCCGCGGATCTCTCATTCGGTAGCCATACCGCGTGGGTGGCTTGGGGAGGTGAGGCGCCATGGTCGTCGTCTAAAGATTCTGCGCTCGATTTTATGTTGTTGGGCGAAGGAGTGGTCGAGGAAGGCGTCCCGGATGGGTTTTACATCCCGCAGGTTACGATCAAAGACGCTTCCGGCAATGTTCTGGCAGAGCAGAAGCACTCGAGCGAAGAGCTGCGTTATCTGCGCATTACGGGCGAAAAAGGAATAACGCACAAAGTCAGCAAAGCTTCCATGCAGAAGAAAGGCGAGCAGATAAAAGCATGGTTGGCAGAGATGAGGGCGCTCGCAGAAAAAGCGAAGGCGGCAGGTGCTGACACATCCTTGCCGGGGCTTATGATCACGGCTCTCGATCAAACAGTAATGGATTTGCCTGCCTACTTGGGAGGACTCAGGTACAACGTGGTGTCGCAGAACTATGACTACAGCGATAAACAGGTGCCAAAGACGCGTGCACAACTTGAAAAGCTGGTAGAGGATCCCGCATCAGGGGAGTCTATAGACATTTTTCCGCGGCCGAAAGAACGCCTTACGTTCAAAAACGGCTATTTTTACGCCGGAGACAAACCTGTGCAGATGATGGGCATGTGCATGTTCGCTCTTTGGCCTGAGCTGGACCGCATCCGCGAGATGAATTTGAATCTCGTGCATATCGGCGTCAATCCCCTGTGCCTCTTCCCGGATTCAAACTCGACCGAAGCTATGAAATCGGCTGTGAAGGCGCGCGAAGACCTGGCCGCCTTGGAAGCATCCGCGAACTCGGCTCTCGGTGTGGGAGACGTTGATGTAGCTCAACTCGCTCGAATAATAGGCGGCAACGAAGATAAGGCAAAAGCGAGGGCGGAGCTGCGGGAGAAAACAGTCAAGATAACATCGAACCTGAGGGTAGAGGACATAGAGTTCCCGGAGCCGACCGGCAAGCTGCTTGTTGCCGATTACAACGACCCCGAACTCACTGTCCGTCGTTTTCTGGATAAATGTCTGGAACTGGGGATAAAAGTCGATCTTGGGCTGAATATGCATCCGATGCCGGAATGGTTTTTCGACGAATATCCCGATGCTCGCCTGCAGGGATTCACCAACAGCGGCTTCATACCTTTTGATATAGAGCATCCTGCCGCGATCGCGTTCACTAAGCGGTTTCTTGAAATCGCCATGAAAGAGGTGGCTGGTCATCCGGCGCTCAACAGTATATGGCTTGCGAACGAACCTGTGATGCTCAACGTCGGCCCCCTCAGTGAATCGGTTTTCCGTGAGGAGATGCGTGCGAAATACGCCACAATAGAAGCCCTGAACAAGGCATGGGGGTCGGAGTTCGTGGATTTCGAGGCCATTACATTGCCTCTGAGGCCTTCGGCGGGCGAGGGAAACACCGAGTTTTGGTTCTTCAACGTCGGTCGACTCACGAAGTACTTTCAATTCATGCAGGACTGTGTGCACCAGTACGACCCCGACGTAAATACCTGCTTCAAAATGCTCAACTCCCAGATGGGGTGGTATGTCCCACCGGGAAATATCGACATTGAGGCCGTAAATGATTCGAGCGATATCATAGGTATGGATTCAGGCACGATGCCATTTGCAAAGACGTATTATGACTGGTTGCGCAGCCTGTCGCCCGAGAAGCCCATGGTCAACCTCGAATTCAAAGGCACAGGGTTCTTGACCATGTGGCGTGCCGCATTCTGGGGCATGGCCGGCATAGATTTATGGTGCTGGCATGGTGATTCGAAGTTTGCCCCGGCTCGCGCATTTACTTTCGCTGTGCACGAGGTGCCTGTGGCAATGTATGGCATCCAGCGCAACATTGACATAGTGATGGCATATCAGCAGTTCCCGCGCTCGCCATTCGTAGTGCTTTATCCGGATCCGGTGCGTCCGCGCGCAGGCGAATATTTTGCAACGCATAATCTGGTCACGGCGACAATCACGCACATGGGATATGCCACCGACTATGCCACGGAGAAGCGTGTCGCAAACGGCAGGTTGGACGAATATAAGTACGACTTTATCGTGCTTCCATCTGCGAACTACATAAAAGACGAGACTTTCGACACAGTCGGTAAGTTTGTTGAACGCGGTGGAAAGGCTATAGTGATCGGCGATTTGCCAGAACTAGGGCAAATGCGCCAGAAGCGGGACCTAGGATGGCTGAAAGCGCCGGATGGGGCAGAACAGGGCGTCACCGGAAGCACAAATAGCGTCAAGTTCGCGCACGGCAAGGGCTACGTGTGGATTCTTCCTGCCGGCGAACTGGCAGACGTCAAATCCTGGATCGGTGAAATCGCTGAGAAAGAGCTGCCGCCGCGCCCAGTCGTGGTCAGCGACGCTTTCGAGTATCGTACCATCCCCTGGAAGACGGACAACGGTGAAGACTGCTTTGTAACCTACATTATGTGCAACTACTACCAGCGGTGGACGGTTGAAGGCAACGATGAGCCAACCCATGCGGTGTTCCACTATCCGGTTAAAGAGGCAGTGGATCTAATCACGGGAGAAAAACTCGATCCTTTTAACATAACCGTACCGCGTGGCAACCTCCGGCTGATCCAGTGGATTCCGGAAAAATAACAAAGCATCTCTGGCTGAAACAGGATGGCTTGTCAACATAACTGATCCCATAGCGGGAAGATTTACATCGCCAAGGGACGCCCCCTTATTGCGCTACTGCGTGGGGTGGAGCGGATTATGCGACATCCGAACAGCTCCAATGCAAGTGCGAAAAGCGTGAACAGCGCCCTGCTAAAAAACCCTGCTAAAAAATCGGCTATAAACCGGAAATGTCTACTTGTAGAGTGTCATATTTTGTGATAGTATCTAAGTAATGCGAGGGGGTAGATTTGATCCCCGTGATCTTGATGTATGATGTCTCTTAAAGGAAAATAGCAGGGATGGGAACAATGAAAAAGACCAGAATCGGAGAGATTCCTAATCGCGCATGTGTTTTTTTAGGTGTTATCTCCATGATCGTCCCTTCGTTAGCGGTTGCCGCGACGGCGGACACTTTGGTTGCTCCGCAGTACATCTCAGCTACATTCAGCAAGGTAAACTCCGGCACCTCACCCAACAGGGTTTTCACGACGGGGATGCACGTTTTTGCTGTTGACGCGTATGCGAAGAAGCTCTCTATATGGAAGAAAACTCCCGCCGGGGCGCTGGTTCGCAATTTTACAGGCATAGCAGACGTGGCGGACGGCACTGGGGCGAATGGGTTCACCTTCTCCTCTCCGTACGGCATGGCGAAACACCCCACGCAAAACATCATAGCGATCGCGGATCGCGGCGTTTCTGCACAGAGGATTGTTTTTTATTCTTTCACAGAGAACACGGCGGGAGTGCAGTTCACTTTCCTTGGCCATTACACCAATCCTGCTTCTGGCTATATGGTCAACCCCACCGACGTGTCGTTCACGTCGGACGGTGTAATTGTGTGTGGTAACGACAGTTCTGGCTTTGCATACCTGTTGGCTTTAACCGGACCTTACACCGGCATGATTGCGAGTGCAGTCCAAATGTATCCGAACACTACATTTGATGGTGTAGAAGCTGTCGTCGGCGGCTATATATACGTTGCCAGCGCCTCAAAACACTGCGTCTACCAGATGAGCTCTTCGGGCTCGATCATCAAGACCTACGGAGTTGAGGGCGTGGCTGGATCGGACCCCGGATATCTCAACCGTCCGACTGACGTCGCCTTATGGGGCAGTTATCTGGTGGTGGCAGATGGTTTCAACAACCGAATTGCATTGTTCGATGCGGGTGGGGCTTCATATGCGCAATTTGGCTCCTTAGGCACGCGGGCAGGGGAAATGAGCAAGCCTTATAGCGTTTACGCCGGGCCAGGCGCGAACGAATTGACGGTGGCGGACACGGAGAACCGCCGCGTGCAGATCTTCGATCTTGCGGGGCTGGTGGACAGCGATGGAGACGGCATGCCGGATGTCTGGGAGATAGCCCACGGCCTCAACCCGAATTTTGACGATTCCGCGCTGGATCCCGACGGAGACGGGCTTATAAATCTTGAGGAGTTTATTCTGGGCACCGACCCGAATAATCCGGACACGGATGACGACGGGCTTTCCGACCACGAGGAGGCGGTATTGCTTGGCACCAACCCCCTGGATCCCAACGACCCGCTGCCGGGTTCCCTCGTGTTCGTGGGTCCTGCCGCCATCGGAGAAGACCAGTTCGGGTTCGTGGACGTCGTCGCGGCGATCGGCGGCAAGGCGCCTTCGGCCGTTGCCGAGTACGTGGTGGGCGGATCGCTGCCGGGGCGCGTCGAGGCGTTGTCACCGGCATTGTCGTTTCCCGCCGGCACCAGCAGGGCGGTGTTTTCCTTCAAGCCTCTCAATGGCAATGCGACGGCGAACTTCAGTTTCACGCCCGTGGCGCCGACCCCGGGCACCTACAAAACCGGCTATTACAACGTCGCGGTCACTAACTTGCCTCCCGTCATCACGTCCATCACAGTGCCCACCAACGCCGTCCACGCCCAGCAAACCGTGTCTTTCTCCGCGACCGCGACGGATCCCGGCGGGGACAGTCTTACTTATGTGTGGAGTTTCGGCGACGGGACGCAGGCCACGACCACGTCATTCCCGTCGGTGGGGCACGCCTATGCGCAGGCTGGGACATACACTTTCAAGCTTCTCGTCACGGATTCCGATGGCGGGAGAGCCACATCGACGGGATTCCCCGTGGTTGTCCTGGCACCTCTGCCACCTGCGCCTCCCGCTGGCAGCTCCAATTTGGTGTTCACCGCAATAACCACATCTAACGCGACTTTCCGGACGCCGACGTCGTCCATAGTTTCCGATTTTATGATCAAGACGAGTCCGGCTCTGACCGTGCCCATCGCTTCGTGGACTGATTGGCTGCTGCTACCGAAGGACGATTTAGTGGCCGGCTCCCCCTTCACCGCGTCGGAGCTCACGTCTCCATACAGCGTCATTCAGGTGAGCCCAGTTCACGATCCCGATGGCTTTACTTATGTGACATTTGACATAAGCGGAGTTTACAGCACAGCCGATACGATGTTTTACCGCGCCTCATTCGTAAATTCCGCGACGCCATAGATGCTTGTGGACTTAGAGGATAGAGGAAACACCATTATAACATTTTAAGAGATGCAGATCATGATAAACGAGAGAATCTTTAAAAACAGAGCCAGTCGTTCGGCGTGTGCCGCCCGCCAAGGTTTGTTAGCTTTAATTTTTACGGCGTTGTTGTTGTCCAATAACGCATTCGGTGTGGATGCAGACGCTGGCAGTGCTCCTGACCCAAAGAAGCAGGCAGATACTTCTGAAGAAAGTGCGAAGTCGGTTGCCGCGGCCTCCGGCGCCGGAGAAGCCTCTCAAATAAATGCCCCGGCGGCAAAGATAGACGAAGCGGCAAAGGCGCGTGCAAAGGATCCTCGAATGATTGACTACCGCGCCGAAGCGTCAAAAGTTGCTTCAGAGCGCGATAAGAAAATGGCGAAGCTTACTGAGATCAACAAGAGCATTGAAGAACGCAAAGCGCAGATCCTCGTTGAGAACGAGGAGGCTGCCGAGCTCGCAGCTTCCGTGGCAGAGTTGGAAAAAGGACTTGCAGAGAAAAAGGCGGCGCTTGTTAAGATATACATGGACGACGAGAAGCTGTTGGAGTTGCAGGACAGCATGGATGCGGCGCGCGCAGATTTGAGCCGCGCACAAGTGCAAATCAGAGAAACAATTCGCCGTCAACATCTGGAGAGGCTCTCTGTAGAAGAAGCCGCAAAACGGGAACGCGAGCAAGGAGATCAGGAAAAGAATGGTGGAGAGTGAATTTAAACCGCTTATAAAACGTTAAAAAGGTGACGTCCGGCGCATAACCGGTGCCGAGCTTAAACGCAATACATGACGAGGTGGGGAAGATGGATAAAAAAAACTATTTAAAGGAAATTAAAACGGCGATTTTCGCGGCTGCGTTGACAGTCGCTTTCGGCGTTTATGCCGCGGAGCAACCGGCTGAGGGTACAAAGGCGGAGCCGGAAAATGAAGTTGCTGTTGATTCGACTACTGACATAGCAACACTTCAGGCAAACTTGCAGCAACTCCAAAAAGATACATCCGAGGTTAGCGACGCTGCTCAAAAACGCCGGGTGTTAGTTACGGAGGAGAATGCGGAGGCGAAGAAACTTGTCTCTGAGATTGAGGCTCTGAGCAAAACTATAGCCGAGAAGAACGCGGATCTCGAGAAGATTCTGAATGATGACAAAGAGTTCTCAGAGCTTGACGCCAGATACAAAGAGTTGAAAAAGAAGACGTTCGAGGCCTTCGTCACATTGCGAAAAGCCGAGATGGCTCAAAAAAGTGAAAACCAGTGATTTAGAACACATTTGCAAGGGTAAGACATGAAAAAACATATGACAAAATTCTTTACTGCGGTTTTTTCCGCCATGCTGATTTTCGCGGCTGGGTCGTCGGCTTTGGGGCAAGGGTTGCAGATCGGCGAATTCATGATGTGGATTGGTGACCTTGACATGACGACGACGAATGTATATTCGGAGTCAAAACCAATTACCATAGTCGCTATGATTACGGACATGGGCGGTAGTCCGGTGACCGCGGAACTTGTTCCCGCAACGGTGGTGCCGCAGCTTCGGTTCAGGCTGGGTGGTATAGACAAGTTCGCGCAGTTCGTAGGGTTCAACTCAATCTCCAGTCTAAACGACAGCATGGAGTTCAGATACCTCCCGGCACCGACAGACTACGGAAAGGGCATCTCCTTCCCAACTGTCGACAGCCCGCTTGGGGGCACCGTGCGCTACGCTATAGATATTCCCGCCGGTGCCGTTCTGCAGAACTCGGCAAATCCCTCCCAAACGCTGCCCGCTAGAGACCAGTACAGTCATGCAACGGCGAATACATTCAATACCGGTGCGAACATGTTGGCACCGACTGCTTCGAATTTGTTCGTAAACATGTACAAAATCGTTTCGCCGCAGTCAGGAGGAATTTCGCTTATAACCGGAACTTCCCTCAATGTGGCCGTGCGCCGTCATCCCGAGGCGGTAGGAAACACCGGCACTATAGAGCTGACAGCGACAAGTGCAGACCCAACGATCTGCACAGTCGCCGGGACGGGCGTCATAGCCGGAGGCTCAATGCAGACTCAGTTCTCCGTCACCGGCGTGAATCCTGGTATGACAACCATTACAATCAGCTCCAGGGAGAAGCCGGAGGAATTTGTCGTCATTCCTGTTACTGTTACTCTCACCGGTACAGCAAAGGCAGTGGTGGTAAGTCCGGAAGAGCTACTGGTCGGTGAAGATCCAGACGCGTTCCACCGTGTCCGCATACAGCTTGGCGCCGCAGCCCCGACCGGCGCGGTCTTCGACGTTACAGGCTACGCCGGCCAGATATCCGGCGACAACACGGTAACGATCAATCCTGGCCAGACCACTGGATCGTTCAACGTTATCACTCCGGATGGACGCGAGGAGACGACACTCACGATTATGGACAGGGCCGGGAATTACAATGCGTCCTACTTAAGAGTCATCGTTACAAATCAGGCGCCGATCATAGAAGTTCCCGTTCCGGGCCCCGAACCCGGCGCAAGCTTGCCCGTCGAAATATACGCAGGCGATGAATACACCTTCAACTTCTCGGCTACTGATGCAGCACAGACTTTCGACACTCTCTCCTATCACTGGAACTTCGGGCACGGCGTAGGAGCCGCCCGCACGGCCAGCGGCCCGCTTCCATGGGACACCCCGTTTACGGGCAGGGCTTCCAGCGAAGTTTCACATATTTACGACACCGAGGGTCAGTTCAACGCAGTGCTCACGGTCACCGATGAAGACGGCGGTCGCGCCTCTCGCGCGGTGCCCGTCATCGTGAAACCCGGTGTCAGGCTGTTCCTGCAGGTCATGCAGTCCCCCTATGTCGGACTAAAAGGGTTGGGCACTGGCCGGATGGAATACGTCGGACGTACCATCGCGTGGGATCCTGTGCTTGGCAACACATTCGGAGAAAACATCTCCGTTCGCGCAAGGGCGATTCCAGATCCCGGCTCCTATCTCTTCACCTGGCGCGCGGATGCAGGCCTGACGCCCGAGGATCAGAGGATGCCTGCGCCCACGCCGGAGGAGGGCGACGTAAGCATCAAACTGGGCACCGACGATCTCACTGTGCGTTACCTCTTCAGCAGGGAGTTTTATCCCGGCGACGGTTTCGGTGACGCCGATGCCGATGCTTTGGGCGACACTTGGGAGTCTGTTTATTTCGGGTATGGGCAATCTCCGCAGAT
>CAYOPG010000005.1:0-49526 GCA_964405775.1 uncultured Lentisphaerales bacterium | reverse complement strand
CTTCATGCAATATTACAATGTGGTGATGTTGTGGCAGGGTGGTGACTCTGCCACGTAGGCCGTAGGCGGGGTTGCGAGTAAAATCTGGAACTCGGGAATGCACGGTTATCCCTTATAGGTTCCCCGCCCGAAAAAAAGGTCAATGTTGCATTTCCCGAGGCTGTTTGTTATAGTCGGGGGAGGTTGGAAAGGTCTGTTCAGCCAAATACAGTGCAGGGGGTTTGGTAAATCGGAGGCGCGATTGATGCTGATACACAAAAAAACAGTCAAAGAATCGGAAGGCTATGAATATGTTGTGGAAAACGACGACTCCACGACGATTGTTGGCTGCAGTCCAAGCCTTGCTGGACGACAAAATATCCCTGCCGAGCTCGACGGTCATCTTGTGAAGAAGATAGGGAAGGGTGCGTTTTCCAGCGCAGCCTTTAATGAAATAGCATTACCCCCCTCAGTCGACGAAATTTGCGATGGTGCATTCTACTGGTGCGCACAACTTAAGAATGTGAGCTTTTCAGAGGGACTTCGTGTAGTAGGAGACAGGGCTTTTGCGGTTTGTACCGAATTGACTTCGATTTCCTTGCCTTCAACTGTCACCGAGCTTGGAGAAATGGCTTTCCACAAATGTACGCGGATGTCCCGCATAGTATTGAATGCAAAGCTCAAATCAATTGGTTCTTTCGCATTCGGCGGGTGTACTTCTTTGACTCATATTTCGATACCAGAGAGTGTATTGGAGATCGGCGACAGCGCATTCTTCAGCTGTTCGCTCCTCAAACATGTGGAGTTGCCTGACGGGCTCAAGGTCATTAGTGACGGGCTTTTCTACAAGTGTTCAAATCTAACATCTGTTGTCCTGCCAGAAAAGCTTGAGAAAATCGGCAAATGGGCGTTCAAGAGCTGTACGGCACTAGCTTCGATTACAATTCCCGACTATGTAGCCGAAATTGGAAGGCAGGCTTTCGATGATTGTAGCGCTTTGCCGGCAATAGCGGTTCTTCCGGTTAATCCATGGTTTGATGCGTGGCAGGGTGTCGTTTTCACACGTGACATGAAAAAACTTGTTCGTTGTCCCGAAGGGTTGAAGGGTGGCTACGTGATCCCCGAAGGCGTCGAGGCATTTGAAGACGGCGCATTCAATAATTGTGCTCTCCTTAAGGAAATCACCATCCCTTCAACAATGAAAGAAATAAAAGGAGGTGCCTTCCATAGTTGCCGCAATCTTACACGGGTGACACTCAAACTTGATAACAAGTCTTTCCGGGTGTCAGGAGACATGCTTTTCACCGCGGATATGAAACGACTAATCTGCGGTTTGGGCGACAAACACAAAACGTACGATATTCCGAACAGCGTGGTTGAAATAGATGAATACGCGTTCGCCAACTGCACGCGCATTAAAAATCTTGTGGTTCCAGAGAGTGTCTCCACAATTGGCCAGAGTGCCTTCGCAGGTTGCACTTCCTTGACGACAATTGTCTTGCCAGCCCAGCTTTCTGAGGTTTCTCAACGTATGTTTTTCGGGTGCAAGACCCTTGCGTCCATCGTAGTGCCTCAGGGCGTGAAAAAAATCGGAGCGCACGCATTTGATGGGTGCATTAGTCTTGCTCAAGTAACTATACCAGACACCCTCGAACACATAGGACATTGGGCATTCTACGGATGTAAATGGCAACCACCCGAGCATTTTGGCGAGTCCTCTGCCGGAAATCTTACCGGTGCGGATTCTTCGCTATTTTGACATGTTTTTCAAAAGTAGTATGTTCGGACAGCAAAGACGATGCTTTCTGACGCAGGGATCATTGTAAGCCTTAATCCAAGGAAGACTGGTCTTAATAGTTCCTAGGGCGAAAAATCCCCTCGGATGCGAGCGTGGGGAAAAACAGTTCTTGGTCTTCACAAACAACAACGGCGATATATGAGTGAATACAATGGTGTCATGATGCAGTTCTTCCAATGGTATACGAATGCTGATGGCGCCCTTTGGCGGGAAGTTGCCGAACAGGTGATTCATCTTGTAGAAGCAGGGATTACATCGCTGTGGTTGCCTCCCGCCTATAAGGGCGCGGGCGGTAAGGATGATGTTGGATATGGTGTTTATGATCTGTTCGATCTTGGAGAATTCGATCAGAAAGGGAGCATTCGCACTAAGTATGGCACTCGCGAAGAATACCTGGAAGCTATACGCATTGCGCACGAGGCAGGGCTTCAGGTATATGGCGATGTAGTAATGAATCACAGGCTCGGGGGCGACAATCCCGAAGAGTTCAACGCAACGCCTTACAATCCCGACAACCGAAAAGAACTTCTGGGTGAAATGCGTAAGATTCGCGCATGGACAAACTTCACTTACCCCGGACGCGCGGGCAAACATTCGCAGTTTGAATGGCATTGGCATCATTTCAACGCCACAGACACGAATGAGTTCGACAAGGATATGAGGGCAGTCTACCTCTTCGAGGGGAAGTCGTTCAATGAAAACGTCGACAAGGAGAAGGGGAATTTCGACTTTCTGATGGGATGCGATGTCGATGTTGATAATCCTGATGTGAAGGAAGAGCTGATCCGTTGGGGAAAATGGTACCTCGACACCACCGGCGTTGACGGATTCAGGTTTGATGCTGTAAAGCACGTAAGCGCCGAATTCTTTGTGGAATGGCTGGGACGCATGAGGGAACATGCCGGCAGAGATATCTTTGCAGTTGGCGAATACTGGACGGGTGTCGAGGAGAGCCTGAAATATTTCCTGAACGCCACTGATCGCAATTTGAAGCTGTTCGACGCGGTGCTGCATTTTAATTTTGCTGATGCCTCGAAAGCTGGCAATGCGTATGATCTTCGAAAAATCTTCGACCGGAGTCTAGTGCAGAGCAATCCCGAAGTTGCAGTTACACTTGTCAGCAACCACGACACTCAGCCGTTGCAGGCGCTTGAGTCGACAGTCGAAGCTTGGTTCACGCCTCTTGCATATGCGGTTATATTGCTGCGGCGAGGCGGATACCCATGCATATTCCACCCCGACTATTACGGTGCCGAGTATCGTGGCAAAGGTCACGACGGCAACGACTGCGACATAAAAATACCAAGCCACAAATGGTTGATCGACCGCTTTCTCGATGTCAGGCGTAGATTTGCTTTCGGGGACGAGCATGACTATTTCGACGACCCAAATTGCATTGGCTGGACACGAACGGGCGATAAGGAGCATCCAGGTGGAATAGCTGTACTCCTGAGCAATGACGCCGAATCGAAAAAGTCAATGAAGATGGGCATGCCAAGGGTAACTTACAAGGACATCACAGAGCACATAAAGGAAACGGTTACGACAAACAACGACGGCTGGGGAGAATTCCGCTGCGCAGGCCGCGCTGAATCCGTGTGGGTTCCTGTACAAGGCCCCAGTGCTTAACTCTCAGCGCCTCCGCAGGAGTTGGAGCGTTCAGCTAATCGACCGGCCAGGAGGGGGCGATGTCCAGTGAGAAGGACTCTGGCGAGGGGATGCCGCGGCCCATGCCCGCGAGGCCGGCGATCATGGCGGCATTGTCTCCACAGTGACGCGGAAGCGCCATTAGCAGGCGGACGTTGCGCGTAGCGCACATTTCGGAGAGAAGTTCGCGGAGGCGGCTGTTCAAAGAGACGCCGCCGCCAACCGCCATGTATTTTGCTTTCCCAAGCGCTTTTGCGCAGCGTTTTACAATTGCCTGAACCACAGCCTCCTGATAGTCGCATGCAAGCTGCGCGACTTCGTCTTCGGAAGTCGGCGGCTGGCGCTTTACCTGATGCAGGAGCGAGGTCTTCAGCCCGCTGAAGCTCAGGCAGAGGTCGTGGCGGAGTCCGCCTGTGGCAGCACCTTCGCGGACATGGCCTTCGGGGAAATCGTACACTCCCGGGGTTTGGGTTCTTGATAGTTTGTCGATGATCGGACCGCCGGGGTAGCCGAGGTTGAGGAGCTTTGCGGCTTTGTCCAGAGCCTCGCCCGCGGCATCGTCCACGGTGCGTCCGACTAGATGGATTTCGCCGTATTTGAGAATGCGGAAAATGGAAGTATGTCCGCCCGAGACGGCTAGTCCGAGCATGGGGACGGCCTCACGCGGGTCGGGTGCCGCGGGATCCAGGAAGACGGAGTGGAGGTGTGCTTCCGTGTGGTTGATAGCGACTAGCGGACGGTCCAGACGAAGAGCGAGGCCTTTCGCCATAGACCAGCCGACAAGCAGGGAGCTTGCGAGGCCGGGTCCGCGAGTGGCGGCAACAACGTCGATGTCGCTCCATTGCGCGCCTGAAGTCTCGACAGCTTCGCGGACTATGCCGGGCAGGAGGGCGATGTGGCAGCGCGACGCAATTTCTGGGACGACTCCTCCGTAGGGTTTGTGTTGCTGCTGTGTGTAAACTACGCATGAGAGGACTTCGCGGCCGTCGCGCACTACGGCGGCAGATGTCTCATCGCATGATGTTTCGATTCCTAGTACTGTCATAGTGGTTGTGAACCGGGCGGAGCATCTTCGTCTTGTTTCTTTTTAGATGCCATGATTTTGTTAAGATGTTCTACTGCAGCTTCGAGCGGCGCATCACGGGAGGCGGCAGCTTTGGCGTAAGCGGAATTCTCGCCACAGAGTTCCGGATGTGTTTTGAATAGCCGTTTGATCACGCTCTCGCGCAATTCGGAGGCAGATTGCGGAATGATGAAATCAGGTGTGATCCCCTTGCCGTTTATCAGAACATCTTTTGGCGTGTAATAATATGCGGTGGTGATCAGCGCTCCTTCGTCGGGGCGCGAAACCATCCGAAATATTGTCTGAACAGATGCTTTTCCAAAAGTTTTCGACCCGAAGAGAACTCCCCGGTTGTTGTCTTTGATTGCGGCTGCCAAAAGTTCTGCCGCCGAGGCGGTTCCGCCGTTGACAAGCACCGCTATTGGACGGCCGCTGAGCATTTCCGTGGATGATGTTTCAATGGTCTGAGGTGCACGAACACCGGGTCGTCCCTTTATTATGGTGATTGTTTTTTCGGGAGGAAGAATCGTGTCAGCTATTAGCATTGCCTCGGAAACAAGCCCGCCAGGGTTGTCCCGGAGGTCTATTATCAGCGCGTCCGCGTTGTTGTCCTCGAATGTCTCCATTGTGTCGATGAATGCCGAAGCGGCGCCGCTTGAAAAGCGTGAAAAGCATACGTATGCTATGTTGGAGCAGCCGCCGATCATGTGAGCCGACTGCAATGCTGGTATTTCCATAGCCGTTCGTCGGATAGTGACATCGTATGGCTCTGAGTTGCCGTGTGCGATCGAGAGCACAACGATCGAGCCGATTTCACCGGAGATCAACTCCATGAACTGATTCATGGTTTTGCCCTCCAGATCAACGCTGTCGATGGCTAGGATCTGGTCTCCAGGCTCAATGCCCGCCTTGAACGCGGGGGAGCCGGGAACCGGGTAGTCAACAGTACATTTGCCGTCAGTGACGCTTACGACAATGCCGATTCCGACAGTATCGCCCGAAGTGGCGCTTGATAGGTTTGCGAACTCGTCGCTCTGCAAATAGTTGCTGTAGGGGTCCAGCGAGGATATCATGCCTTCTATTGCCGCGTAGGTAAGTTGCTTGACATTCGGCTGCTCGACATGGCTGTCCAGAATGAGCATCATAGCTTCCACGTATGCCCTTACATCCTCGTAAGGAGAGGCTCGTGTTTGCAACTCCTCTGCGGCGTTCAGTGGCGTTGAATCCACCATTACGACGCATAGTGCAATAACGACGAAAAAGTTTTTCATAACCACCTTTTGATCACAGGTGAAATCGCATAAGCTTTCCTGCGGTTATTCGGCAAGCTTCCCCCAAGTATCTACCATGGCATCAAATGAAGCGAGAAGGTCTCTTGTCTCGTTCTGCACAGCAGGATCGGCGCTTTCCTCCAATGCGGCAAACTGGCGGCGCTTTGTGACTGCCTGCTGTACTGCGGTTTTCGCCATAATCCTGTTTTTCGGAGTCTGTGCTTCCATTTTGGCTAGCTCCTGACGCAGCAACCTGAGTTTAGCGACGTCCTGATTCGCATTCAACTTTTTGTAGTCTTCAGAAAACTGCGCGGCTCTTGATGGAGATGTTTTCGCAAATTCCGCGATTGAGGCGTGGGCAAGGCTCGGCTCCTTTTCAAGCTGGCGGCGAATTTCCTCCTCGCGCGTTGTCAACGCGGATTCCGCAGCCTTGACGATCGCTGCTGCTTCACGTCCCGCATCGCTGTCCATCTCCGCCTTCGCCTTGAGCTGCTGCAGCGTCGGTTCAACGTTCTGTCCTAAGACGAGCTTTTTCTCCACGCCCTTGTTGTGGACTATTTCCGTCGATCCCAAAAGGCTTCCGGGAATTGGGACGGGAGCATCCCTCAGCACTTTTGGCAGCTCGGCAAGCACCTCTCCTAGTGCGCCGGTAGCGACAAGCTTGCCCTTGTGGTCAATGATGGCGGCTCGCGGTATAGTCCTGAAATCAGGCATGCCATCAACCATCAGGTGTTGGTATACAGGATAAGTTGCGCCCGCCTTGTCAAGCAGGGCTTTGACGCTCTCGTCGTCACGCCCCTGACAATGAGATCCGAGCATTATGAAATTGCCGCGCTTGCCGTACTTTGAGTGTAATTCTTGCATCTTTGGCAGAGAAGCGCGACATGGCGGGCAGTTCAACCCCCAGAATTCGATGAAGATGACCTTGCCCTCCAAGTCTTTATGTGTAAGCTTTTGCCCCGAGACGTGCGCGTCATCGGTCAATCTCCGGATTATTTCAACGCCATGGACGCTTCCTGTTGCGAGCAATATGCCCGTAAATAACACCCAAACAATTTTTCTGTGATTATTTCTCATGTAGTGCCTCCTAGTTATCGCGTGGATATCTCAAAGTCTTATCCCCCGTAATTATTGCCCCATTTGAACTTCTTTATTATAAAGCCTGCGACGATGCCGACGACAATTCCCAGAAGGTGCGCGAGGTAAGCGACCTGCGATTCGACGAAGATAAGTTCCAGCGCGTTCAGGACAAGGAGACCGATTGCAAGAACCCAAGCGGGCAAGACGATGGGAAAGGGGAGAAAAATCACGAAACGGTCGCGCGGGCGCAATGTGGCGTAGGCTCCCGCGAGGCCGAGCACTCCAGCAGAAGCACCCATGCATGGCACTGCCGAGTCTAACCCGCTCGACAGCGCCCAACCAACGCCTCCGACTATGCCGCTTGAGATAAATATTCCCCACAAAGCTCCTTCACCCGCTTCGCGTGTTACGCCCTTGCCGAACACGTAAAGACCGATCATGTTTAGGATGAGGTGGATCCACGAACCGTGCAGGAACATATACGTCACTGACGTCCAGAAAAATCCAAGCGAGAGGCCTATGCCGTGGATCGCAAATAGAAATGACAGAGGATCCTGCACTAGCACATGATTACGATCCGGCCCCAGCAGGACCGTGCGAACGGGCGAGGATGCCACAACCCGTTGCATTATGTGCATAGCTGTGCAAGTAAGGGCGATTATAAAAACTCCGCGCGGAATTCCACGGAGAAGTCTAGAATAAGCGGCGCGGTAGTTGTCAGTATGTTTCATGCGGCTACCTGCGCGTTTTCTTCGAGGCCCGGCGTCTGAAGAACGCGCGCACACTGTGAATCGGGTCTTCCGCAGTTGAGAGCGACATCGTGTCAATTTTGTTGCTCTTGAATGTGGCATCAAGCAATCGCATCCTCTCCGTGGCGTTTGCCGCGAAAGCCTCGCGAACAGCCTTCGCTGAAGTGTCCACCCATGCCGTTTCACCGGTTTCCGGATCCTCGAGTTCGACGATCCCAGCGTCAGGCAGGTTTATTTCACAAGGGTCGGAAAGGTGGCAGCAGACCAGATCGTGGCGGCGTGCGGTGATGCCGATGCGCTTTTCCCAGCCTTCGTTCTGGAAGTCAGAAATCAGGAAAACCACGGCTTTACGGTGCAGGATCGACCCTAGATAGTTGAGCGCTCCGGCAATGTCGGTACCACCTGAGGCTTCATCTGCCGCAAGCACTTCGCGCACCAGGCGCATCACGGCCTTGCGGCCTTTGCGCGGTGGTATAGTCTTAACGATGCGGTCGGAAAACAGGATCAGTCCGATGTTGTCCTGATTGCGGATCGAAGTCAGGGCAAGGAGACATGTTAGTTCGGCTGCGAGCTCAGACTTTGGGCGTGGTGTGGAGCTGTACGACTGCGAGCCTGAGACATCAACGACGAACATTACTGTGAGCTCGCGTTCCTCCGAGTATCGTTTTACGTAGGGGAAGCCAGTACGGGCGGTGACGTTCCAGTCTATATCGCGAACATCATCGCCTACCATGTATTCGCGAACCTCGTCGAACTCGATCCCCTGGCTTTTAAAAGTGGAGTGGTAGTCGCCAGCCAGCTGGTTATCTACAAGATGCGATGTCAGGATTCGGATGTTTCCGACCTTGCGCATCAATTCTACTGTGTCAATCATGATGGGTAAGAAACATTTGAGGGTTAATGAATGGCTCTGTGCCGGTGCGAGAAGCAACATGTTAGCATAATCAAGGGCAAAAACTCAATTAAATATCGACATTGGAGCAGGCCTTGTCTAAAATAGCGCACTGACTTCCAACAAATGGCTGAACGATTGAAAAAAGACGCAAACACAGATTTGAAAACCAAGCGCGATGCGGCGTTTATGCGTGCTGCATTGTCTTGGGCTGAAGTTGGCGAAGGCGGCACCATGCCAAATCCGCCGGTGGGTTGCGTAATTGTCCGTGGCAACGATATTGTTGCATCCGGTTCCCATGAGTTTGCAGGTGGGCCGCACGCAGAGGCGGCGGCGCTTGCAGCGCTCGGTGGCGACGCACAGGGAGCCGAGTTGTATGTGACGCTGGAGCCGTGTAGCACGAGTGGCCGCACCCCGCCTTGCGTAGATGCGATAATCCGCGCAGGGATCACACGAGTCGTGGTGGCGGCGACGGATGAGAATCCTGCCAATGCAGGTCGCGGTCTGCAGATGCTTCTAGATGCCGGCATCGAAGTGGTGACCGGTGTTTGCGAGCGAGAGGCGCGGCAAATGCTGGCTCCGTTTTTTAAACACGTCAAGACCAAGCGTCCTTATGTGCGGCTCAAGTTGGCGCAGTCATTTGATGGTGCGATTGCGGATCATGCAGGGAATTCCAAGTGGATCACATGCGAGGAATCGCGTCAGTACGTGCGTGAGCTGCGCGGGAAGTCCGATGTGGTGCTCGTGGGCTGTGGCACGGTGTTGGCAGACAACCCATCGCTGCTGCGATCGACGGAGCATGACGACGAGAGGCATGGACAGCCCGGAATGAGAGCGGTGCTTGATGCCACAGGGCGAATCCCGCTCTCGTCGCAAATCTTCACGGATGGTCATGCTTCGCGGACAATATATGTGACAACAGGCGTCACGCCTGCCGGGCGTGTTGCCGAGGTGTCGGCAACGGGGGCGCAAGTCATGGTGCTTCCCGTCGCACATCCCGCAAACGGCAAAGTTAATGCCAAAATTTCTCTTTCTGTGTTGATGGAGCGTTTGGGCGCGGAAGGTTACATGAGTGTGCTTTGCGAGGGTGGTGCGGAGCTTGGCTCGGCGCTCGTGGCAGAGTCTCTGGTGGACGAGCTGTTGTTGTTCGTGGCGCCCATTGTTCTCGGGGCCGGCTCCAAGCGCACGTTCGGGGCGTTCCCGTTCGATCTGCCGACTGCTCCGCGCTTTGAGATCGATGGAGTGGAGCGCATTGGGCGCGATCTTTTAATAAAGGCTTTGCCTAGGATTTGATGGTGATTTATGTTTACTGGACTGATTCAGAAGAAGGGCTCTTTCAAAGGGATGACGCGGAAGAACGGCGGGGCATCGATTGATATCGAATGCACACCGTGGGATTCCGAGCCGCTCGTGCCAGGCGAGAGCGTGGCTGTGCAGGGCGCGTGCCTGACCGTTGTGGGAATATCGTCTAAAGGATTTACGGCAGACGTTTTGCAGGAAACGCTGGATTGCACTAACCTTGGAGGGCTCAAACCCGGAGCTTCACTTAATCTGGAGCGCGCTCTGCGGTTGTGTGACAGGATGGGCGGACATATCGTTAGCGGACACGTCGATGGAGTAGGGGCGGTGGAGAAAATCGAGCGAACGGGGCGCGACATAAAGCTGCGAATTTCTTGCAGAGAGGAAGAGGCTCGCTACATCGTGCGTAAAGGTTCGGTTGCTATCGATGGCATCAGCCTGACGGTAAGCGCAGTGCCCGGCCCGCGTTTGTTCGAAGTTTCGATCATACCTACGACATTGCGGGAAACTTCACTCGAAGAGCGCATTGAGGGCGATGCCGTGAACATCGAGACTGATGTCATCGCGCGCTACATTGAGAAACTTGCCGGAGGCTCGGAAGCTTCTGGAGGATTGACGTTTGAAAAACTAATAAACTCAGGTTTTGTAACACAACCATAAACGATATGCCAACAAAAGCTAAAATGATACACAGATTGCGGGTAACTTGCGTTTCGGGTCCCTGGCTTGATGACGAATGTGTGAGGTTCATTGACTTGCCTGACGGAGCGAACCTGTATGACCTTCATCTGGCCATACAGGACTCGGTGTTGTTCGATGACGAATACCCATTCTACTACTTCACCGGTATTTCGCTCAGGGCGACTGGGAAAACGATTCCGGAGGGTTTTGATCCCGAGCTGGACGAAATCGATACGGATGTCTACGAGGACATCGCTGCCATGGATTTCATAAAAGCTGGATCAAAAGAGAGTTTGTTCTATGTGTTCATGTCGGAAGGTGACGATTGGCACTTCCGAATACAGCACACTGGCAAGGATTTCGCTCCGGTTAAAGGCGAGGAATATCCTCTTGTTCAGGACCAGATTGCGCAGGGGCCCAACCCGGAGCAATATGGAAGCGGATTCGACGACTTTGCCGAGGATGAAGACCACTTCAGACCTATGCGCGGGGGGCATGAATTTGACGACGGTGATGGTGAAGAAGAGAGCCCATTCACCGATGAGGAAGATGAAGAGGGCGATTTCGGCTTCCGATTCGATGACGAGGAAGACGAAGATTACGAAGATGACTACGACAGAGACGACGACGAAGACGACAGGTACTAACACCCGCCACGTTTGGAATAATTCACGGTCTAGGGGAGAATGGCAGCCCCTGTAACGGTCCCCCGGTCTTCACATTCAGTATCGCGCAGTAGAAACCCCGTGCATCTTTGGTCTGCGTTGTTTTCAATTACCAAAAAGGCGCGGTGATGGTCAAAACTGTGGCGAAATGTCGTGGTCTGGTGTAAAATGTCGAGCATAGTCAGAGGAGTTGATCGTGAATGAAGTAAGTCTGCTTGAAGAAATGCTGAACACAGGGGTTGTCGGCGATATCGAAGTCGCGGCAGGACCTTTGCAGTTGATTGGATATCCGAAGAGCGAGGAGGTTGTTGAAAAATGCGTTGCTGTTATAGGCGTATCGGATGGAGATGTCGTTGTGCGCGCCTCGGCTTACGACACCTACTTGCGAAACAGGGCTGTTGTAGACAATGAAGAAACTTGGGCGCTTGGCGACGTTATAGAGTTCTTTGTCCAGCCTTCGGGACGGGATGATTATTTTGAATTTCATGTCACGCCAGAGAAAAAGCGCCTTCAGTTGCACTTTCCGGATTACCGGACACAGGGGATGCAACCTTTTGAGGAAAAGCTGTGCGATGCGGGTCTGCGCGTGTGGGTGCGTGTTGTGGAAGGTTGCGTTTGGCTTTCAGAAATGCGTGTGTCGTTCGATGCTCTCGGCTTGAAGCCGGGGCAGGGAGTGAGATTCGCTGTCTGCCGCTACAATTACGGCAAAGTCGGAGTTGCGGAGATGTCCGCCTCATTCCATGCTCGGCGAGGATTTGGATTCCACTACCCACCAGCTTGGGCTGAAACAGCGCTTCCTTGATCGTTCATTATTGCATTCTGGATAATAATTGTAGTTGAGAACGGGCACTATGGTATAATGCCTGTTAATTATGGCACGCTCTATACCCAGTCATATCATAGACGAACTAAAAAACCGCACCAGCATTGTGGATGTGGTTTCGTCTCGGGTGCCGTTGAAGCAGTCTGGTGGTACGTTTAAAGCTTGTTGTCCGTTTCACAAGGAGAAGACGCCCTCGTTCACCGTTGATCCGTCACGGCAGTCTTTCAAGTGTTTTGGATGCGGAGAGGGTGGCGATGTCTTTTCTTTTCTGATGAAGCATGACGGCATGACATTCATGGACGCCGTGGAGATGCTGGCCGACAGATGCGGAGTCAAGTTGGAGTTTGGCGATGACGGCGGCGCGGCTTCGGCGGCGAAGCGTCTTTTGGCGCTGCATACAGAGGTGGCGGAGTTCTACAGACGATGCCTTATGAAGATGAAGAGTGCGGATGGGGCGCGCAGATATCTGCAATCACGAGCGTTGCCTGATACTATCGTTGAGAACTTTATGATCGGATACGCGCCAGAGACATCAGGCACTCTGGAGAAATTCGCCAAAGCTCACAAGTACACACTTGAAGAAATGGTGGCCGCAGGATTGGGAACTCCGCTCGACAATCCGCGTACAGGGCGCAACCTGCACGATCGTTTCCGCGGACGCCTTATGTTTCCGATTTGCGATACCCAAGGTCGAGTTATAGCATTCAGCGGTCGCATTCTGGATCCAAAGAAAAGTCCCGCAAAATATGTCAACAGCCCCGAGACCGACATATTCAAGAAAAGTCGCGTTCTTTATGCGCTGGACAAAGCCCAGCGCAAAATAGTGGCTGCCCCACATCGCGAGGCTATTATCTGCGAGGGGCAGATTGACGTGATACGCTGCCACGCATGCGGCTTCGACAGGGCGGTGGCGTCGCAAGGCACGGCTTTCACCGAAGAGCACGCCAAGCTGCTGAAGCGTTATGCCGACAGCGCCGTTTTGGTTTTCGATCAGGATTCAGCCGGACAGAAAGCCGCCGTTCGCACCGGTGCAGTGTTGCTGTCGAAGGGCATACCGGTACGCGTCGCGCATATGCCGGAAGGGGAGGATCCAGATTCCTTCCTGAGGGCAAATCCTCCCGAGGCATTCCAGAAAGTATTGGATGAAGCCGCCGGACTTGTGCCATTCCATATCGCTTATCTGCGGGCTCAGGAGACTTCGCCGGATTCGGAGGGGGCGGTTGGCCGCATCGCAGACGGCGTGTTGCAGACGATTGCTGTTTGCCGCAATGAAGTCCACAAGGCGAGGATGTTGCAAGAGGCGGCGGAATTGCTGCGGATACCCGAGGAGGCGTTGCAGAGCGAACTTAATGGCATTGAAGAAGTCCTGAAACGCCAACAGGAGTCGGCGGAACGCTGGGCGGGGCCCAGAGGAAGTGGCGACAGAACGTCTACAACCCGTGATGAGCGGGAATGGCATGACAACATCCCGATTGAAGAACCGCTGACATTTGTGGATGATGAAATTGCTGCTGGTGGTGTTGGATTTGAAGGCGCCGGTTCCACTAAAGGTGGTGGGGCGGCGGAATTGCCAGACAGGGTGGACATATCAGTTTGCGAGTTTCTGGTGCATACATTTTACGACGATACACGTGGCACTGCTCTGATGGCGGAGCTATTGCCTTCTTGGCTGGTGAAAAGCAGTTTGTGCCGTCGTGTGGTCGAAGGATTTTATGAAGCGTTACATGAAGGCGAGGACAAGCTGCTCGAATTGCAGGAGACGGACAAAGAGCTTGGAGAGTTTATTGGCTCGCTTGCCGTGGCGCCCAATAAAACCGGTGGACGTGAGAACTTCACCGCCTCTGATCTTGCACACGATTTAATTCTGACCCAATGGCGCCGGTGGTGCAAGACACGCAAGGCGGAGCTTGAACCCGCGGCGGACTCGGCAGATTCGCCGGAAGCGGCTCGACGCAGGATGGAGCTGATGCTTGCCGAGCGTAAGCTTATGTGCTGGGAAGAGGGAGAGAAGTTGGTGCGTGAACTGGTGGGAAGCGCTGACGACTCCCAAGTGGTTTCGGCTTCTCCACTGCAAAATAATAACTCGCCGGACGTTTTTTCGCCAGTCGAGCCAAAATTAGACGCAACAGAAGACCTCAGTGAAGAACCTGAGTTTGAGTATGAACAGCTGACACCCGAAGAAGATATGGATTCGGGCGTGGAATACGACGACTACTGAGCCGGTGACCCTGGTGTGTTGTTCTTGTGCCGGTAAACTATGCGCCCTTTTTCAAGATCATAGGGCGACATCTCAAGGGTCACCTTGTCCCCCGTTGTGATTTTGATGAAGAATTTGCGCATCTTACCTGAAATGTGCGCCAGAACCTCGTGCCCGTTGTCAAGCCGCACACGATACATGGTGGCAGGTAGCACCTTGACCACCGTGCCTGTCACTTCTATTGAATCGTCCTTTGCCATACAGTCTGTCGTTTTATCTTTTGTTCTCGTGTTAATAATTGCGGTGATTGTAACATATCCGGAACGCCAACGCAATTCGTTAAGACTCAGAAGAACGCTTCACACGTTGGCATGACAACGGGTGCTTAATGCGCAAACGTATTTTACTGCCGCTGCGCGTCCATTCCACATGTATTGGACCATGAGGCGTAGGGACTGTTCCCTTGGCGGAATTGAGCGCGCACGGCATCGGTTCAACAATGAATTTTTTGAATCCGGGCTCTACCGGCCGTACCCCAAGTATGTATGCCCCGTAGAAATAGACCGGAGTTGCCGACCAGCCATGGCATAGACTGCCGGCTTGGTTGAATGCCTCGGATCCCTCGCGTGTTTCCCAAAAGCTTGTTGCACCTTTTTCGAGCATCGCGCCCCATTCGGAGTCGATAGCGTCAAACACTCGGCGCCCGAACTTCGTCCCGCCGGAGAGGATCGCCTCGTACTTGTACAGCGACTGGCTTAGAGTCGTCTCCACCCAGTCCTCGCGACGTGCGAGGAGCCCTTCGCGCAGATGGTTGCGTGTCTTGGCTTTGTCAGCGGTTCCGCTGAGAAGTGCAAGAGACTGTGTGAGTTCGCAATAGTGTTTTGGGGCGCGGTCGCCTACGTAAGTCAAGAACGCTTCGGCAGAGGGATCCCAGAACAAACGGTTTATTCGGGGACGCATCTCCTTCGATATCTCCGCCCACTTGCGGGCTTCTTTATCCGCACCGCAGGCTTCTGCTATGAATGATCCGGCTTTGAATGCCAAAGAGAGGAACATATTGAGCGGGGCGTCGTAACGCACTTCGCCGGGCTTCATGCGTTCGTCGCCACTAAGGCCGTCTGCCCAATCATAAAACTGCCAATAGCGTTGTCCGACGGGGCAGGGAAGTAGCCCGTCCACCATTTCTTTTATTCGGGCTTCAAGTATAGCTCGGACGGTTGGCAGCATCTTGCGTGAAAAAGTGATGTTGCCAGTGTAAATCCTGTGATCCGCAACCGCGAGAACCCACGCCAACGTGAAGGAAGGGATTGTGATGGCTATTTTCGCGGGCATGCACATTTCAAGCCATCCGTCGTCGCCAAGCCCTTTAGTAAAGAGCCCGAACGCGTTGGCCGGGAAACGCACGTCGCCAAAAGCGTAGTATCCGCTAATTGCCTGATTTCGCGAATCATTCGCATACAGCGCCTGTTCACGCCATGGGCAGTCCTCATAATGCTCGTGCATGCAGAGGCGCAGCGTTCTTACTCCAGTCTCGTAAATTTTGTCCTGCAGCGCGTATCCTGATTTGAAGCTGCCGCGCTCTTCTATCGGATACATGGAAGGCCGCATCCCGGCGTAGAAGATTTTTAATTTTGCGCCGATATTGCGGATGTTGATCTGAATGTATCGGCCCGCCATACGCTGATGATAATGCGTGTAAGTCTGTCGCCCCTCCGCGCATATATAACGGCTGGCGAAGTTTCGATTGCCCACGTGAGACCGTACGCGCATGTCATCAAGATGTTCGCCGTTTGCAATGTCCACTATGACGCCGGCATCCGCCTCGATCTCAAACTCAATGAATCCGACTTCTTGGCGCTGCATGTCAAAGATCAGGTATATGCCGTCGGAGTTTAGGTAATCCGTGCCGAGGGTCGCGCCGGATTCGGACGGGAAATTGATGTTTTTCTCCCCTCCGAACATTTCCTTCATGCGCCTCGCCATAAGCGGTTCGTGTTGCATGATGGAACCGACAGACATCCTGTCGCTTCCCGCCGGCAGCGAACCTAGTGCTCCCTGCGCGATAAGTTTTACCGGCACGCGGCCGCCGATTTCCAACTTCGGAATAGGACGTGCAGACAGTGCCAGATCTTCTGCCTTTATGCGGGAGTCTGCGGTTTTTATGGTGTTCCAGTCTCCGTCGTTTCGAGCATCGTACTCGTATGTGAAGCTGAGCTGGCTACTTATGCGCGCAACGCTGTCGCCCTGTCTGAAATTGGGCGAAACTCGCCACTTAGTTTTTGACCCGCTGACGGCATCTATCGACCCGCCCAACACGGCAAACGCTACGCCGGGATCACTCTTAATGTATTGAAAAGACCCCACCCCCTGGTAATAAACCACAATTCGCAGCTCGTTGCGTCCTTTCCGGATTTTACCGGCAATCTCCACCAAGTCGCAGGTGCGCTCCGGTGGTACGTCTGGAAATTGCCCGCAATCCAAAAACTCGCCGTTCAGCCAAACCGCGTATTCGCTGTCGCATGTTATAGCCAGTTCTGCAGTTTTCAATGCGGATGTGGATTGAAACGACTGGCGAAATTCTACGTACTGGTTTGCACCATCATCAAGTGATGCCGGCCAAAGCCACCGAGCCCCGCTTGATGCTAGTTTATCAGCGGGGTTTGGTTTGCGGGAAATTTCTGTCTTCATTATTTATGCCTTGGCAACTTCTTTGGCTACATTTGCGGCGAAAGATTCCATCCACTTCTTCAGGAAACCAGCGCTACCTCCACCGACAGTGCCATCGGCGTTATAGAAATTTTCTGTGATCGTTATGTACGCTTCTGGCAAATTCATCTGGCGCATCTGGAGGCACGCCAGACTCGCGCGCAGGTGGCTCTGGGCAATTGAAGTGCCGCTGGGACCAATGGATGCCCCGATAATGGCGACGGGTTTGCCTGCCCAGGAGTTCTGCCCCCAGGGGCGCGATCCGGTGTCTATGGCGTTTTTCAGGACGCTCGGAACCGACCTGTTGTATTCAGGAGTGAACATTATAAACGCATCAGTCTCGGCGATTGCTTTTTTGAAGCTCTTTGCTGCGGCCGGGATGTCTCCGTCGTTGTCGTAGTTGTAGACAGGAAGTGCCCCTATGTCGAGGAAGTTGAATTCGAAATTTTCTGGAGCTAATTTGATCATAGCTTCAGCAAGTTTGCGGTTGATGGAGTTTTTGCTTACGCTACCCACCAGTACGGATATTTTGTATTTTCCCATGATCTGCCTCGTTTCGTTGTTGATTCATAAAATAAAAAGCGCACAAAAACGCTGAACACAAGCGCACCTGATCTTATTCGCCCATTATATCAAACCCCTCGCTAAAATGTCAAAGGAGCAACCCTCTGAAATTACATGCTTTGCTTGAAAATAAAGCGGCGGTAAATCCGCCGTTCTCATTCCCATACAAAGGGCATAGGCTCTAAATAATCTCTATCGCTTATTTAGAGCCTAGTGTGCGGCGGTAAGCTTCACTTTCCCAGCCACTGATGAAGTCCTTGCCGGCTTCGTCCATCGTGCAGATGCGGTGTCCTGATTTGGTGACGGTTTCGGTTATGAAGAATATCGCGCAGAGCGTCTCTTCAATCGTCTGGGCTTCATTGCGGCTGCAAGAATAGTACACTTCTCCCGTTTTACGGAAGATCGTGCATTTTTGTGTCATCCGTTTCCCGAAGGAGAGGGTAGTGGTTAGGTCGTCCTGATCCAGCACTTCCATCTGACCGGAGAGGAACACAAGTTGGTCGGGATACAGCGACTGCTTTACAAAGAAGTCGAGATCCCATTTACTGTGCAGAAGGCGCTCACGCAGCCAAGGCGTGTCGGACACCCATGTGTTTTCGTAGGTCGCGGGTTTTATGGCGACTTCCGGCCAGTCGGTGAATGAGACGCCATACGCTTTGGCTATGCGTTTGTTTACTTCTTCATTCAATTCAAGGCATTCTTCCCCTGTCGGGCATGTGATGATAAGCCCATGGTTCTGCATGAAGATGATGGCAGGCTTTTTACCCGTTTTCTTTTCAACTTCATTGCGGATGTTAAGGATGGAGAATGTGAGCTGAGCGCCGGGATTTATGTACGGCACAAAAGCGTGGCTCTGCGGCATATCCGCGAGAGCTTCATTCACAACTCTGGCTCCATCTGCCGAGCATGCGGCGAGGTTGGCGTACACAGGGTGGGTGTGAAGCACAAACGTGTCGAGCAGCGAGTGGAAGCCGGCTTCGACCGACGGGCGGAGCTGTGGCAAACCTTCTATTGCGAGCGTGTTTTCCTTGGCCTTCGAAGAGCCGGCCTTCTCGACATCTTCGAGCGTGGCAGGGTCTGTGTTTTCGTAGAAGGAGCGGACAGCAGAGTAGTCTAATACCGCGTATGCGTTGTTCGTGGCGACCTGGTCCAGGCGGAAGCCAGAGGCTTTGATCGCCATGAGTTTGGAGTCGAACTTTACGGACGTATTGCCACCGCCGCCTTGGACGTAGTCGTTACGGCTGCCGCCAGCGTTGGACATTGACACGTATTGCTCGATTTTCTCGGCATTTTTTTCGAAGAAGTTTTTCATTTTTAGAACTTTGACTTTGCCGCGTCGCGGTAGTACGCGATGCGTTCGGTGAGATCTGGGTGAATTCGCTTTGTTTCCTCCGAAAACATTCCCTTGGAGAGCTCACCGGAGGCGAGTAGCTCGTGGCCAATAAGTGCCCAGGCCGCATCGTAGAGGTTGGCGAAGAACGGATCGCGCATTGCCTTGCAGATGAACTCCTGAGAGGGCTGGTTGATGTCTTCTCCGCTTATCTGGAAAAGACCGTGCTTGTCGCAAAGCGCGCGCACGCGCTCAAGCTGCTCGCGTGTGTTACGCGACGGCATGTACGTGACGGCGTTGAAGCCGATACGCTTGATCTCCTCGAAAAGCTCGTCAAGATACGAATCCTCGAAAGTCTGCGCCTTCTTGTCGCCGGTGACCGATGCCGTGACGTCTCCGAGATACGCGTAGGCGAGAACGATGCCGTTCTCCTTCGTGAACTCCGCCACCTCGGAAATGGCGGGGCATTCCTTTGTGGCGTCGATGTAGAACTTCTCGACAAGATTCCCCTTCAGCACGCCGAGCAGGTCGTAGTCGGCAAACGGGTTGGACGCGTCCGTTAGCTTGGCCTCCACCTTGTCCGATACGGGAAGCGCCAGCTTCTGCCGTAGAAACGCGACGAGATCCGCGCCTATGCCGAACCTGCCTATAAGCTTGTTCGCCACGGCGTACAGAATGTGACGCTCCGTGATTTCGCCGCCGTTCTTCCACTCAGATATTGTGACGACATCGGCATCATAGTCGATGGAGACGCCCGCCGAGGCAATCGTCCTGTTCAGGTTGTCCGTCATCTGGCGGTTGCGAAGATCGCGCGCCTTCCTGATCGGGTCGAAGAACTCCGCAAGCGCGTCGATGCGAGAATGCGGCACGCCGTGCATGGCAACGTATGCGACGGTGGATTGGTCGGGGTTGTTTATGCGGCGGCCTTTAAGCGGCGTGTATGCGAAGCAGGCGCGCAGCTCGGCTCCTATGGTCGTCGGAAGCCCCATGATCTTCCCCGCCTCGATGAACTCGCGTGCTCCGGCGATGGAGTCGTGATCCATTATGCCCGCCGTGGCAAGACCTGCCTTGTATGACATCCATACGGCCTTGGTGGGCGAGTACGGCGAAAATGAATATGTGGTGTGGATGTGGTTGTTTACGTCGCGCCCCGGGGCTGAGCCGCCTTCTCGCGCGGGTGCGCTCGCCTTGAGGGTTCTGAGGGCGTCAAGACGTTCTTCGGGGGTGGGGGCGTTGAGCTGCGAAATCAGAGGGGATTCTTTGGTCATGCTGTGCTAGAAATATATTGTGTCGTGCTGCGAAATTGCATGTGACGCGCACATTATGCCACATGAGGCCAGTTTGGGGCAAGAGACTTGGTTGACGCTGTTGGCGCAAAATCTTGTCTGGCCCTTATCAAGGCGGAAGCCTGTGGCAGGGTGGGGACTCTGCCACGGATGGAAAAAAAAGAAAGGCCGCCTGATCTGCGGGTGCAGGGCAGGCGGCGTTTGCTGTTTGGACGGCGCTGCTTTAGACGCCTAGGCGGCTGCGGCGGAGGAGCTCGACGTCCGTGAAGCTCTTTGTCGCGACGTAGCCGGGGATGGGCTGGATGCGTTCGTGGAAGAGATCCAGGAACCAGCTCGTCTGCGGGAAGAAGTCGGATTCGAGTTCGTAGCACGGCGTGATCCAGTTGCGGGAGCCGAGGACGGCGACAGGCGCGTCGAGGTAGTCGAAGCAGAAGCTGCCGATGTTGCGGGCGAGGTCGTTGAAGAACCCGCCACGCTCGCAGGCGTCGCCAGCCACGATGATCTTGCCCGTCTTCTTGACGGATTCGATGACTTTCTCGTAGTTGAACGGGACGAGCGAGCGTGCGTCAATGACTTCTACGCTGATGCCGTACTTGGACTCGAACAGCTCCGCCGCCTCGAGCGCGCGGTAGAGCGTGGCGCCGATGGAGAGGATGGTGAGATCCTTGCCTTCGCGCTTGACGTCCGGCTCGCCGAACGGGATCTGGTAGCTCTCAGCAGGGACGCCGCCCTTGTGGAACTGCTCGCCGATGTCGTAGATGCGCTGGCTCTCGAAGAAGATCACCGGGTCGGTGCCGTTGAGCGCGGAGGCCATGAGGCCCTTGGCGTCGTACGGTGTGGCCGGGAACACGATCTTGAGCCCCGGCACCTGTGTGCAGAGGGAGGTCCAGTCCTGCGAGTGCTGGGCGCCGTATTTGGAGCCGACGGAGACGCGTACGACGACGGGCATCTTGAGGATGCCTGCCGACATGGACTGCCATTTCGGGAGCTGGTTGAGGATTTCGTCGCCTGCGCATCCGATGAAGTCTGCGTACATGAGCTCAACCAGCGCGCGGCCGCCGCACATGGCGTAGCCGACCGCGGAGCCGATGATGGCGGCTTCGGAGATGGGGGAGTTGAAGAGGCGGTGGTAGGGGACAGCCTCGGTGAGGCCGCGGTAGACGGCGAACGCGCCGCCCCAGTCGCGGTTTTCCTCGCCGTATGCGACGAGCGTGGGATCCTCGTAGAACTTGTCGAGGATCGCCTCGAAGAGTCCGTCGCGAAGCTGGAAGACCTTGTTTTTGGAGACGGGCTTACCGTCCGCGCCGAATGCGAAGCGCTCCTTCTTGGCGATCTGCTGCACGCGCGGGTTGTCCTCGCGCTTCATGAGCATGTCGGGCTTGGCTTCGGACATCTTGGGGACGTTGAGGTTGGAGTAGATGAGCTTTTCGATAGCGTCCGGGTGCTTGACGAGGTCCATGCGCGGCGAGAGCTGCGGGTCGATGGCGAGCTTGACGGCGTTGGTGATCGTCTTGACGACGTACTCGTCAATCTCGTTGAACGCGGCTTCGGAGGCGATCTTGGCGTCGACGACTTCCTTGCGGAACGCGTTGATGGAGTCGACCTTCTCCCACGCCTGTTTCTCCTCGGCGGAGCGGTAGGAGTCGGCATCCGAGGGCGAGTGGCCGGAGTAGCGGTATGTGACGGTGTCGAGCAGGACGGGGCCACGCCTGTCGCGGAGGATGTCGAGCTTGCGGCCCATAGCCTCGATGACTGCGAGCGGGTTGTAGCCGTCGATGCGCTCGGCGTGCATCTGCTCGGCGTTGACGCCTGCGCCGATGCGCGCGGCGAAGTCATAGCCCATCGTCTCGCCGCGTGTCTGACCGCCCATTGCGTACTGGTTGTTCATGATGTTGATCATGATTGGGAGGCCGCCCTTCATGTCGCCTTCCCACAGCGTGCGGAACTGGTCCATGGACGCGAGCGCCATGCCTTCCCAGACGGGGCCGCGGCCCATGGAGCCGTCTCCGATGTTGCAGATGACGACGCCCGGCTTGCGGTTGACCTTCTTGTAGAGCGCGGCGCCGACGGATATGGAGCCGGAGCCGCCGACGATGGCGTTGTTGGGGTAGATGCCGAAGGGGAGGAAGAAGGCGTGCATGGAGCCGCCGAGGCCGCGGTTGAAGCCGGTGTTTTTGGCGAAAATCTCCGCGAGCGCGCCGTACACGAGGAACTCCACGCCGAGTTCCTTGACGGACAGGTCCTTGCCCTTGTTTGCCTGCTCTACGACCCTATATGCGTCGCCGTCGAGGAATCCCTCCATGATGGAGAGGATGTCCTTGTCCTTGAGCTTGTGGATCGCGGAGAGGCCCTTTGCGAGGATTTCGCCGTGGCTGCGGTGCGAACCGAAGATGTAGTCCTCGGGCGAGAGGAGGAACGCCTGGCCGACTGCCGCGGCCTCCTGGCCCATGGAGAGGTGCGCGGGGCCGGGGTTGTTGTACTCCAGGCCGTTGTAAGCGTTCGTGGTCTTGATCGAGTAGAGCATGCTCTCGAACTCGCGTATGATGCGCATGTGTTTGTAGATGCGCAGGAAGTCGGCCTTGGAGAAGTTCTCCTGCTCCTCCTTTATGGTGCGCTTGTACTGGTTGACGGGGATTTTGTCCAGCTTGATCCAGCTGGGTTTCCTGACTTCTGCGGGGTCGATGAATAGTTGCTTTGACATTTTGTGTTGCCTTCTCTTTCGTTAAATGTGGAAGATTGCCTCGCGAATGACTTCGCAGACTGTGGGGTGGGGGAATATGATTTCCTTGATGTCCTGTATGCGCATCTGCGTCTCGATCATGATGCCGGCGGCGAGGATGATCTCGGATGCGTAGCTGCCGATCATGTGGCAGCCGATCATGCGGTTGCGCACGGGGTCGACGAGCAGCTTGATCTTGCCTTCTCCGCCGTCGTTCTCGGCGAGGTAGCGTCCGCTGTAGCTCATGGGGAGCGTGACCTTCTTGTACTCGATGCCCTTGGCCTTGCAGGTCTCCTCCGTCTCGCCGACGAACGCCATTTCCGGCGACGTGTATATGACGGACGGCATAGCCTCGTAGCGCATGACATCCTTCTTGCCGAGCATGGTGTTGACGGCGACTTCGGCCTCGCGGTATGCGGCGTGAGCGAGCATCCACACGCCGTTGACGTCGCCGACTGCGAAGACGCCCGGGACGTTGGTGCGGCACTGCGCGTCGGTGACGATGCGCCCGCGGTCGGTGAGCACGCCGATGCTTTCGAGCCCGAAGCCCTTTGTGACGGCGCGGCGGCCGACGCTCATGAGCACGCGCTCGGCATCGACCCTGTTCGTCTTGCCCGCGTCCGTGAACTCGACGTGGCCGGGCTTGACTGCCGTGACCTGGCAGTTGAGGTGGAACTTGATGCCCTTCTTCTCGTATGCCTTCTGGAGGAGCGACGACATCTCGCGGTCCGCGGCGCCGGCGATGTGGTCGAGCATCTCTATGACGGAGACCTGCGAGCCGCATGTCTGGAAATATCCGGCCATCTCGAGTCCGATGACGCCGCCGCCGACGATGGCGAGGGTCTTGGGGATTGCTGTGAGGTCGAGGATTTCGCGGTTTGTCATGACAGAGCCGTCTGCGAGGCCCTCCTTGACGCCGGGGATGGGCGGCAGGACTGGCTCTGAGCCGGTGGCGATGACGAGGCGCTTAGCCTCGAACTTCTCGTCGCCCACCTGCACGGAGATGACGCCGGCGGCGTCGCGTCCGAGGATCGTGCCGCTGCCTTCTTTGACGGTGACCTTTGCGGCCTTCATGGTTGCGCTGACGCCCGAGACGAGCATCTTGACGACCTTGTTCTTGCGTGCGACGACGGCGGCCTGGTCGATGCGCGCATTTTCGGAAGTGACGCCGTATGCCGCGCCGTTCTTGGCGTGGTCGAACACCTTGGAGCTGTTGAGGAGCGTCTTCGAGGGGATGCAGCCTTCGTTGAGGCAGACGCCGCCGAGCTTGTTCTTTTCGATGAGCAGCGTGTTGAGGCCGCCCTGAGCCGCGCGTTCAGCGGCGAGATAGCCGCCGGGACCGCCGCCGAGTACAATCAAATCGTACATATTAGCCCCTCCCTCCGATTGCCATCAGCGAGAAGTTCTCGAGGAAGGTGACGAGGTCCTTGAGCATGCGCGCGGCCGGCGCACCGTCGACGGCGCGGTGGTCGAGCGTGAGCGAAAGGCCCATCGCCGGGTACGGCTTGACTGCGCCGCCTTCGTCGCGGACGCGCGTGACGATGTTGCCGACGCCGAGGATGCAAGTCTGCGGCGGGTTGATGACGGGCGTGAAGTTTTCGACGCCGAACGTGCCGAGGTTGGTGACTGTGAACGTGCCGCCACTCAGCAGGTCGGGGCTGATGGAGCCCTTGCGGCAGGCGTCCGCGTATTCCTTGACCTTCGCGGAAATCTCGGCAAGGCTCATCTGGTCGGCCTTGAAGAGGGTGGGGACCATGAGGCCGCGCGGCGTGTCGATGGCGACGCCCAGGTTGACGTGCCTGAAGTAAGTCATCTTCTCGTCATCGTAATGCGCGTTGCATGCGGGGTGTTTGAGGAGCGTGCGCGAGACAGCGTAGAGAAGTATGTCGCCGAGCGTGGGCACGGAGGCCGCGAGCGCGAAGCCGCCGTCGCCGAGACCCTTTTCCGATGCCTTCTTGAGGCGCTTGCGCAGTTCGAGGACGTCGGACGCGTCGTATGACGAATTGAGAGTGAGCTGTGCCATCTTGGAGATGGACTGGTGCATGGAGCGGGCGATGACCTTGCGGATAGAAGAGTGCTTCTCCGTCCAGGAATCGGGACCTGCCGCGACCTCGGCGGCTACGGCTGCGGGCGATGCCGCCTGCACGGGCGCGAGCGCATCTGCGACGCCGACGCGACCGCCGATGCCGAACCCAGCAGTGCCAGCCGGGAATGCGCCTGCGGCCGGAGTGGCCATGACGCCTGTGTCGATGAGCTGCTGCACATCGCGCTCGATAACGCGGCCGGACGGGCCGGAGCCCTGGGCCATGCGGAGGTCGGCGCCGGAGCGTGCCGCGAGGTTCTTGGCGCGCGGGCTGACGGCGGAGCTGCCGCCCTGCGGCGCGGGTGCGACGGGCGCTGCGACAGGAGCGGGAGCGGGGGCCGCAGCAGATGCAGGAGCCTCGGCAGGGGCAGGAGCCGCCGCAGAGGATGCCGCGCCTTCGGGAACGAAAGCGGAGACATCCTCTCCTTCGTTGCCGATGACGCAGACGTTTGTGAGGCAGGGCACATCATCGCCCTCCTCGAAGAATACGGCAATCAGCGTGCCCTCGACAGATGCAATCTCGTCGAAAGTAGCCTTGTCGGTCTCGTACGTGAACAGGGTGTCGCCTGATGCGATTTTGTCACCTTTTTTCTTGTGCCATTTGCCTATGATGCAGCTTTCGACCGATTGGCCTTGGCGCGGCATGATCACTGGGGTTGCCATTTCTTTTATCTCCTGTTGTTTCCGTTATTTGAGCATGTTCTGACCGCCTGTGACAGGGATGGCCTGTCCGGTCTCGTAAAGTTGTTCCACGCAGTACATGATGGCCTTCGTGACATCGGCCGGGGAGCAGCCCCTGCGCATTGGCACCTTGGCGACGTAGAAGTCGTACACGTCCTGCACCGTCTTCGCGCCGGGAACCTTGCCCGCGTTCAGGTATTGCACGAAGAGCCCCTTCTCGGGATCGCTCCACAGCGGGCCCTCGTAGAAATTGCCGGGGCACACGGCGTTGACCTTGATGCGGTCAGTCACCAGCTCCTTTGCGAAGCTCTGCACCAGGCCGATGCCGCCGAACTTGCCGCCTGCGTATGCGAAGTTCTTGTTGGAGCCTTCGAGACCGGACTTCGAGTTCACCTGAACAATGTCACCGTACATATCCGGGTTGAAGCGCGCCTGCAGCTTCATCGGGCGCGAGCCGTACTTTGTGATGAGGAAAAACGCCGTGTAGTTGATGTGGGTTACGAACTCGAAGTTCTTGAGCGTCATCTCCTCGAGCCCGCCGGCGCGCAGTACGCCTGCGTTGCTGACGAGCAGGTCGAGGCCGCCGAAGCGGAGCGTCGTTTCCTCGAAAAGAGCTTTGACTGAAGCTTCGTCGCCAACATCCACCTTGACTGCTATCGCCGTGCCAGCTCCGAAATTTGCGTCGAGATCAGCCGCCACCTTGCCTGCGAGGGCGTCGTTGAGATCCGCCACAACGATGTGCCCGCCTGCGTTCGCTAGCTCCTTGGCGATGCCTTCACCGAAACCCTGGGCAGCTCCGGTGACAACGCAGATCCGTCCTTCAAGGCGCTTGCCACGCTTCGCCGCGTCCCCTTCGTATATTGAAAATGTGCCTACACCTTCTACAGCTACCTGCTTCGGTTTGGAACCCTCTTGCGCAGCCTGTTGCAGTGCTGTATAAACAGCCTCGAGATTGGCGACGTCCTTAATCACCAGAGCATCGGCATCGGCTTTAGAGCCTGCTAGGAACTTGACGCGTCCAATCCCTTTGTCGGTAAACATCGCGCGCAAGGCCGGTGCTATGGACGCCGCAACGCTTTCCGTGCCGCCCATTTCAATAATCCATTCGTTCATTGTGCTGTTGTCTCCAATCCGATTATAAAGAGATTCGTTGAAGCCGTTCCCAAGGCTCCTCTCGGGACTTATTGCTCCAAACAGAAGAACACAGTAGCATATCGAATGTAAATTGTGAACAAAAAACTACAGGGTATTTCGCACTTTTACAGCATAAGTTAACACTCGTTGTAGTTTGGAGTTAACATTACCTTCCAATCAGGTGGTTTCAAGGGTAAGCTTAAGCCTATAAACAGTTTAAAGCTTAAAAAAATATCCGAACGTGTGTCTGTAACCTTTATAAATGTGTTAAATACAGCAAAATCACATTAAAATTCGCAGATAATATATTTTTAAAATATATCGATCTTAACTGATAAAGGTTTGAAAAGGTATTGTTTCGTTTGCCCCGTCATTGTTTTCTGGTGTGAAATCAAAGGTCGACTGAAAGTACCATTCATTCTTGTTGGTATTGCGCACATAGACTATAATATGAACGCATCATGAGAATTATCGTAGGAATGAGCGGCGGCGTGGATTCGTCGGTTGCGGCGCTGTTACTAAAAAATGAGGGACATGACGTTACCGGCGTAACGATGAAAATTTGGCGCGATGGTGTTTATGCGGGCGGCGAGCGGGGGGCCTGCTTCGGGCCGAATGAAAAGGCGAGCATTGAGTTGGCGTCTACAATGTGTGCCGCTATCGGCATTCCGCATCGCGTGTTTGATTGCTTCGAAGAGTATGACCGGTTAGTGATTGCGCATTTCCGTAGCGAATACCTCGCCGGCCGCACTCCAAACCCGTGCGTCCGTTGCAACGCGATGCTAAAATGCGGACTGCTGCCAGCAATGGCGGGCAAGGAAGGCGTGGCGTTCGACTTTTTCGCAACTGGGCACTACGCCCGGAAAGATAAGGCTGGTGGACGTTACAGACTGTTGCGCGCGCGCGATGTCTCCAAGGATCAGTCTTACTTCCTTTACCGCTTAACTCAGGAGCAGCTCGCTTTGCAGCTTTTCCCACTTGGAACTTTGACGAAGGAGAAAGTTCGTGAGATTGCACGCGATAACAACCTCCTCGCAGCCGACCGTCCGGACAGTCAGGACTTCTACAGTGGTGACCGCAACGAGCTGATCGGTGAACCTGACCGCCCCGGCAATTTCGTGGATTCGCAGGGCAAGGTTCTTGGACGGCATACGGGATTCTGGAAATACACGATAGGGCAGCGCAAGGGAATCGGGATCGCATGTCCGGAGCCACTTTACGTGGTCGAGCTAGACGCATGTCGCAACGAGGTCGTGGTCGGCTCCGCAAAGGATGCGGTGTTCCATTCGTTGATCGCCGGGAACGTAAACTGGATCGCGACCGAGGTTTTAGAGGGCGAAATCGAGGCCCAAATAAAAGTTCGCTCAGCTGGCGATCCCATAGATTCGGTAACGGTGCGACCGCTTGCTGATGGCCGTATTGAAGCGCGTTTCGATGCAGGAATTTCAGGCGTAGCGCCTGGTCAATCGGCTGTGTTTTATCAAGGCGATGTCGTTCTCGGCGGTGGAATAATCGAGGAAAGGTCTTGATGGGCGCGCATGATCTGACTTCAATTCTCGACCGCGCAAAAGAGACGAGACAGGCTCTGTCGCGCGACGAACTCGCGTATTTAATATCTCTACGCTCCCCAGCGGAAACCAAGGCTCTCCATGACGCAGCTTATGAGGTGAAGGTGCGGCATTCAGGCAAAGTTGTGAATCTGCGCGGCATAATAGAAATGGGAAACATTTGCGCAAAGGATTGCTACTACTGCGGAATCCGCAAGGGAAACGAGAATACGGAGCGTTTCGAGCTGGACGAACCTACTATCCTGCGCGCGGTGCAGAGAAACATCGACCTTCACTATGGTTCCATTGTTCTGCAGTCTGGAGAAATCGAGTCCGAAAAGCACACTGCCTTCATTGAGCGCATACTGCGGAAACTTGGCGAGATGTCAAATGGCAAGCTGGGCGTGACTTTGTCTTTGGGAGAGCAGTCGCTTGAGACTTATGCCAGATGGCGGGAAGCCGGGGCGCATCGCTACCTTCTGCGCATTGAAACCACAAACCGCGAGCTTTATTCCCTGCTTCACCCGGCCAGCCACAGCTTTGACCGGAGAGTTGAATGCCTCAAAGCTCTCCGCCGTTGCGACTATCAGGTTGGCAGCGGCGTTATGAGCGGTCTTCCGGGGCAGACATGCGATGATCTTGCGGCAGACATAATTTTCATGCGAGACATGGACATCGACATGATAGGCATGGGGCCTTACATCCCGCACCATGACACACCCCTGGGCAGGGGCATCCCTTTCACTCCCGAGTACGCGGCTGATCATCTCTGTCTTGGACTTAATATGATCTCCGCCGCCCGCCTGTTTTTACACGATGTCAATATAGCGTCCACTACGGCTCTGCAGGCACTAGCCGATGACGGGCGCGAGCTGGGAGTTATGGCCGGAGCCAACGTCATAATGCCCAACATCACCGATACGGAATACCGGCGTAGCTATCAGCTTTACGAAAACAAGCCATGCGTCGATGACAACTCCGAGCAGAGTCGAGACAGTCTTGTGGAACGCCTGGCCCGAATCGGAGAGAGAATTGGCTGGGACAGCCAGGGAACTTCCCCCCATTACACCGCGCGTAAGCTTCTCTCAAGTGCGAGCACTTGTTCTCACAATTGAGAACGGAAATATTAATGTTGACGCAGTTTGGAAGATGTCGTAGCCTGTAGCGCTACAAACGCATTCTCTCTAATAAGGAGCGTCCAAACCGCATCACGGAGTGGCACGTATGTTGCTTCTGAATTTTATCGACAATGATGAAAACGTCCGCTAATAATCAAATCAAGACCGCATCGCCGCCAAAATCCGTCAAGCCCCGAAGTATTACAGACGTGGTCGGTCTGGAGGTTGGAGCTGATCTCGATTTCGGAACCCCTGCGGTAAGAATGCGTATCAGGTCAGGGGAGCCTGAGATAGTAGCCGCCGGGTTCCTTCCAATAGATTCAAGAATTCCGGGTTCATTCCCTTCCGAGTCTCCTGAGAGCCGCTGGCAGTTGCCAAAGCCTTTCTGCGCTCCTTCTGCTGCAATAGCGGTCAACTCGGAGGATTCCATTTTGCGTCAGGCGGTGTCGGTCGACGATGCCCTCTCGGATCGTGACAAACACTCCTACCGCACACGCCAATATAAAAGTCGCAGCGGCTTCCTTTCGTTCGTTGCGGCAATCCCGGAGACGATCGCGTCGTGGGCGGCCTCGTTGTTGCCCGAAGGGCGCAAGCCAACAGCCTGTTCCATACAAATCTCCGCATTGGCACGGCTTAATGCATTCGCGGCTTCCGAGACTTTTCTTAAGTCAAATGGCAAGGCTCTTGCCATATTTGTCGGGCCGGAATCGTCCGCGCTTGTGATTTTCGACGATTTCGAACCCCTGCTTTACAGGGAGCACTCAATAGGCAGCAATAACGCCATTGAAGCCGTAAGTCTGGGCATGAATCTCGACCGTGCAACGTCCGAGAAGATCTTGAACGAGACTCTAGTCGATCCCACCTCTATGCTCGAGCCTACGTTGGGGCCGCTGTTCCGTCAAGCAGAGCTCTCAGTGGACTATGCGTCCCGCAAGAACGGGAGTTTTATAGAGAATTTTTATCTTTGTGGGCTTACGACGGGATCACGTTACTGGGCTCAACTTTTCAGGGAAAAGACCGGTGCTGAGATTGTGCCAATCAGCCCCGCGCTGGATTATCGCAGGTCTTCTAGCGCGGTTCTTCCGGACGGCTTTGAAAAACTGGCGCCTTTGTTTATGCCGGCTATCGGTGCAGCCATGGCTGTTTTGGAGGACGCATGAGAAGCACTATACACATGAATCTCCTGGATCATTCGGAGCTCAAGGGCAGCAATCCTGTGCGCTTCCGTGTGCTTGCCCCTGTACTCTCATTTATTGTTCTCACAGTGCTGCTTGTTATGGTGGCGGACGCAAATTCAAAAGCCAAATTACAACTCAAAACCCAAGCGGATATACAGGAGAAGGCAGACAGGCTCCAAGGTAGAAAAAAGTTCGAGGAATTGACGGCTCGAAAGAAAGCTGCCGACAGCTCATTGAATCAGCTTGATGCCTATATGGGGTCTAGACTCATGTTTGGCAAGTCCCTCAAGTCTCTCCAAAGTGTGGTGCCGAAAACAGTGCAGTTCACTAGCATGGAAATAACCAAGCCTGTACGCCCTGTCGAGAAGAAACCGCCCGCTGGAGCGGCCAGAGGTTCTCGGGCGAAAGCAGGCGAGCCTGCCAAGTCCGCCGTGACTCCAAAAGTAAAAATTGCTGAAAAGGTGGAGATGCTTATCGGCGGATTTGCGGATTCAAATCATTCCGTTGAGTCCCTCCAACGCTCATTGCAGTCCGGAGCATTCTCCAATTTAGTGGTAAAGGCGGAGATTCCCGACCGATCGTTCCGTCTTGCAACTGGCAGGGATGGGGTGTTGAATGGGGATATGAAGTTCGTTTTTGAGCTTAAGTGCGAGTGCAGGGAAAGGGTATTTGAATGAGTGCGCTCCTTAAAAATGTAAAACCCGCAAAAAAAACGGAGATAGACTGGAGCGGCATACCTAAGCAGACCCGCATATCGATAATCGTGACAGGATGCGTCTCCGTGCTATGCGTGGCGGTCTTCTTTCTGCTTCTGAAGCCGGCTCTCGCAGAGGTGGACAGCACCGCCGCCCAACTGAAAACCACAGAGGAGGAGTTTGAGAAATTATATCGAAACATCTCTTCGCTTACCAGATTGCGCGACGCCACCGAACGCCAAGAGGAAAGGCTGACATCCCTCAACGAAAACGGTGTGCTGATCCCTCTGGCGAATTCACTCGACATGCGCGCAATGTTCCTAGTCGAGCCTATAGCAAAGGAGTGCGGGGTCTTGCTTGACGGCGGCTCAGTAAAGAGCCACCAGACAATGCCGATCAAAGCAACGCAGCCACCCGAGGGAATCCTTTACGCAAGACAACCGATAGAGATATCCGGATCGGGGTCATACTCAAGCATTGTTAAGCTGGTTTCAGCGATAGAAGATCGCCTGCCAATGGCCACACTGTCCTCAATGCGGATACTTGCTCGTAACGAAACGCCGGAGACGCATTCGGTGACGCTCTGTATTGAATGGCCCGTAACTGTTGAGCGTAAGATAGTTGATGAAGGGAAGAAGGGCAAATGATAAAACACGTGTGTTGCTTTTTGATATCAGCTGTCTGTGCAATCGCATTTATCTCGTACGCACAGATGGGATCCGATGGTAATGCCGAGGTTGCCACAGAGGCTTCCGCTGATTCCTCCATTCGAGACCCTTTCTGGCCTGTGGGGTATGAGCCGGGCGCCGAAGAAGAAGCGCGCAGACTGGAAGAGGCCGATGCGGCACGGCGGAAAAAGGAAGCGGAGGCTGCCCGTCGAATGAGGGAGAGCGCACTTAGCAGGGTGGGTCCCGTTACCGAGCAAGAGTGGGAAGCTGCCGAGAAGAATCTCCCGCGTCAGAGTTCCGTGTTCAAAGCGACCAAGCCGGATGGCAACACTCAGGATTTTAAGATGATACTTGACGGGAAAGGGTATTTCGCAGGTGATAATATCTGCTTTACAAACGACATCGTAGAGTTCGTATGGAAAATCGACTCGATTTCTTTCAGCCCGGCAAGATTTGAAAAAACCCGTGTCTCCGCCAAACGAATTATATCTCCAAATAACTAAACGAAGGAATAATAAGCCCATGAAGTCACGAATGCAGAAAATATTAACAGCATGCCTTGCAACAGCATTGTTTTGCGCGGGGTATGCGTTTTCACAGGATGATGCCGCCAGCGTTGACGCGGCAATAGCCGCAATAATAGCCGAGGGTGAGACCGAAGCAGACGCTCCCCCAACGGTGGCTGAACCAGTTGCGGAGGTTGTTGTGGATTTCCCGGAAGGCGCTACGGCGCGTGACGTCACAAAAACTGACGTTGCCACAGAAGAAGCGGCTGCAGAAGTGGACGCAATACTTGCAGAGGCAGGAGTGGCGGAAACCTGGGCTCCTGTGTCATCCACAGCAATGACACCTGCAGGTTCCGGAGTGAATTCAGATAATAACGAAAAGTTTGTATCGATGGCCTTCGAAAACAGCTCGCTGGATGAAGTTGTCCGCACGTTCCGGGAAGTAACAGGCGCCAATATCGTGTCTGCCTGGACCAACGAGCTCACTCGCCCAGTGAACGCTCAGTTCTCAAACGTCGAATGGCAGAAAGGGCTAAACGCGATCGTTGCTCCATTCGGGCTTGAAGTTAAAGAAGATCCTCGCGGCTCCTCTATTTACATGGTCCGCGAGAAAGCCCCGGTCAACACCGAAGAGCCGCGCCGTGTTCAGGCTTTCGAACTGAAACACGCGAAAGCAGACGATATATCAGAACTCCTCAGCGATACTTTCGGTCTTACGGAGGGCACAGCTCCCGCAACGCCCGGCGTTGTCGGCTCCAGATCACGTACCGTATCGTTCCCGTCTAAAAACATGGTGGTTGTAAAAGGAACCGAGGAGGAAATCGAGAACTGCCGAAGCATCATTGAAGCTCTTGACGTTCCCGCCCGCCAAGTCTATATCGAAGCTCGTTTCGTCCGCCTGAACTCTTCCGCAAGCAAACAGCTCGGTACAAAGTGGAACTCGCTTCTCGAGTGGGGTGTAGAGACAAGTAATCTCCGCGCGGGATACGACGTAAGTTCTACTAGAACAGAAAACACTGATTATACTATGGACAACCGTGTAACGACCGTTTACCGCGATGGCAACAGAAGGGAGACTTACCCTTACGGCATTACTAAAACCTCTGGGGATGGCAGGGTCGTTGAAACTGTTTCTGGATTTGGCGGCCAGATATCTGCCGACAATTTCCGCCTTGCAATCAGTGCATTCGAGCAGATGGACGGCGCACAAATTTTCTCCAATCCCAAAATTATCGTGGAGAACGAGACGAAAGCTGTTGTAGACATGACGACTCGCGAGCCCAACGTCGACGTAAAAATTGAAGATTCAACTCAGGAGGGAGGCCAGTCGAAAATATCTTCCGAACTTGCAGTTATACCAGGTAAAAAGGATCCTTGGGTCGGAGAGGCGTTTTTCAAGTACGGCATAGAACTCGAGGTGACGCCGCGCGTCAGCCCGTCCGGCCTGATCACTGTGGAAATAGTCCCTTCAATAAGCCAGCGCGATGTATCAGAGGGTATAGACGGGTACCGAGTTGTCGGTCCCAACCAGTATCCTATTATCAGCATGCAGAGACTTATAACAACGTTCACTATGGCTGACGGCAAGACCGCAGTAATCGGCGGCTTGACTGAAACCAGAGAGAGCAACATTGATTCAGGCATCCCGCTGCTGCGCGATATCCCTTTCATCGGCCCGCGCCTGTTCGGCTGGAAATCACGCCAAAAGGAACAATATGAAATCATCGTGTTCGTCACAGTCGGTTTGGCTGATGCGGCTACGATTGGACGCACCGTGGAAGTCGACAAAGGTGCCGGAATCGGCATGCCCATGAACGCTGTTCTCGGCAGGGGATTGCTGGACGGTACTTTGAAAGAGCCCGGTGAGAGGACTGACGAGGAGATATTCAATCTCGAAAACAAACCTGCGCGGGGTTTCAGGGTCAAGTAGAAAATTGGGGATCACGCCATGGCCAAGATAGACAAATACCTGCAGACGCTGGTGCATGGAATGGGAAGCGATTTGCATATGAGTGCGAACCGCAAGCCAGTCGTCCGCGTCCATGGCGTGATTTGCCCGCTTGAGAACGAGCCCGTGTTTTCAAGCGACGAAATACTTGAATTCGTCAAGGAGATAGTACCGGAAAAGAATTACAACGAACTCGTGACGGAGTGGGATACCGACTGCGCGTATGAGATACCCGGTCTGGCGCGTTTCCGCTTCAACGGGTTCCGCGATATGCACGGGTACGGTTGCGTTTTACGCACAATTCCCGAGGTTATACCTTCCTTTGAGGATTTGAATCTTCCAGGAGTGTTGCGGGATTTCTGCGCTCTCTCGAAGGGCCTCGTAGTGATAACCGGCCCCACGGGGAGTGGAAAATCCACGACCCTGTCGGCAATGATTGACCACATAAACAACACCCGGCGCGACCATATTATCACAATCGAAGACCCCATTGAATTCGTGCACAAGCCAAAAAAGTGCATAATCAACCAGCGAGAGGTCTTCCGCCATACGGAGGGGTTCTCCCGCGCTTTGCGCGCGGCTTTGCGCGAGGACCCAGACATCGTGCTCGTAGGCGAAATGCGCGACCTCGAAACAATGGAGACGGCAATTGAAACAGCAGAAACCGGCCATCTGGTGTTCGCAACGTTGCATACCAACACCGCCTCCACTACTGTGGAGCGTATAATAGACAAATTTCCCGCCTCGCGCCAGAATCAGATACGCTCAATGCTCGCGGACACATTGCGCGGTGTCGTGGCGCAGACTCTCTGCAAGCGCCAGGATTCTGAAGGTCGAATCGCCGCTTTCGAGGTGCTTGTCGTAACGACGTCCGTATCAGCACTCATCCGCGAAGCCAAAACCCACATGCTGCCGTCTGTTATACAGACCGGTCGCAATTACGGCATGCAGACGTTCGCAGACGAGCTCACGCGCTTTGCCTCAAAAGGCATCATCAGCCCCGAGGAAGCCTATATCAAAGCGGTGGATAAATCGGAAATAGAAACAAAATTCTCTCTTGCCGGTATAAGCCTCGATTTCAAGAAAAAGGCTGCGGAAGAGGCACGACAGCGCGGCCTGCGCCGAGCTCAGGACATACTAGAGCAAATTAAGCAAGCTTACGAGCAGAACCCCAAAAGCCCTGAAACGCAAATGACGTACGCATGGGTCCTCGCCACTTCTCCATACGAAGAGATCCGTAACGGGAAGCTGGCGCTTAAGCTGGCGGAGCAGGCGAGCCGAGCGTTCCGTGACAAGGAGCCCGAGTATCTAGTTACGCTCGCCGCCGCCCATGCGGAAGAAGGCGCCTTCAAGCGGGCTGTAGAAATGGTGCGTAGAGCCTCCGATATCTACATGCAAAGAGGCGACGCAGTCAAAGCTGCCAGTCTGGGAAGCAGAATCACCCTGTACGAAAAAGGCAACGCCTACAGGGACGAATAGAACTCGAAGGGCGTCTCGCGAGGCGCCGGCAGGAGTTTGAAATGTCGGAAGAAAAACAAGACGATCCAAAATTGCTTGAAGCAATAGACTTCTTCGAGAAGATGCTTGAAACCATGCCAGGGGACCGCACTGGACTGGAGTTCCTTTCGGTCGCCTATGAGCAGATCGGCGCCCGAGACAAGCAGATAAGAACACTTATAGCGCTCTCCGAGACGCTGCTTAAGGAGGGTGACGCTGAAAGCGCCTCCGCAATTGCCGCCAAACTCAAGAGTTTCACAGACATCCCCGCTGCAACAAGGGCGGCTATTGTCGTCGAAAGGATACTGGCTAAAAAAGAGTCCATGTCTTCCATTTCTGCAGGCGACATGCTGCTCTCTGACGATCTTTTTATAGTCGAGCAGGAGCAGCCACGAAAGTCACGCCATGCACGACCTCAGGGAGCCGCCGCAGGAAGCGTTCAAGCTTGGATCAGCGAAGCCGCGAGAACCGAGGTAGATGTATTATGGAAATGGAAGGAAGAGGGATTGATTCCCCAGCAGGTGTATTCGGAGCTCCTCCACGCGTTCGTGGATCTGCCGGCAACAGATTACCCCTTATTGATTTCCGCGCTTGGACTCCTTGAGGAGCAACATCCACAGTATTCCAACGCGGCTTTTGAATCGATGCAGAGGCTGTGCAAGCTCCCTACAGTGCCGCTTGAGCTTTTCGATGTCGCAAACGACGCTTTGGAAGCTCTGCCAATCGACTACATTAAGGTCAAAGGGGTTCTGCCTTTTGCTTTCATGTCGGATGAGCTATTGGTAGGCGTCATGAATGGCACCAAAGAAAAACTCCTTTCTGAAGTATCAGAAATAGCTGGTTGCACGTGCCACTTTTTTCTGATTCATCCCCGCGCATGGCATAGCGTCACCAAATCGCTTTTCGAGTCCGCGGTCACGGACTAACGCATGACATTCAACGCTCTTGCAGTAGATTTTGAGACCACCGGACACGTGCCCGGCTTTCCCAACGAACCGTGGCAGATTGGTATGGTTCCGCTATGCGACGGTGCTGTCGACCCCGATGGCATGTTCGACAGCCTGATAAATATTGGAGACAGGCCATTCAACAAATACGCCCCGGGCCGCCACGCGCAGCTGCGTGCGCGGTTGTCCATTGCCCCGACATTGCACTGCTTGTGGCCAGACATTTTTCGCCGGCTTTGCGGTATCCCGCTTGTTGCCCATAACATCGGTACCGAACGCTCAATCCTATCGTCAAGCGCGCCACTGCACGTCTTCGGTCCCTGGATAGACACTCTGTCGCTTTCGCGTCGTGCCTGGCCAGGCCTTGAATCGTACGCATTGGAACACCTCGTACCTGTTCTTGGCCTTGATGTGGCAGTGTCCACACTCTGCCCCGGGCGAGCCCCCCACGATGCTCTCTACGATTCCGCGGCTTGCGCCGTTCTGCTACTCCACCTACTGGAGCAGCCCGGCTGGTGCGAAATTCCAGCCGAAGAGTTGTCTGAAATGAGCTGCGGTTTCTAAGTTATTATATTGCGTTGATGTCTTAAAAATGCAATAATATGGCATTGCGAGCGCGGTGTTTACCGTGGCTCCGTTGAACTCGTCCGGTTCTCGGGCGTTTATTAAATCGAAACGGAATACAACAACAATGGCTACAGAAATTATGTCAGGCTTGATAGGTCTGATCCTTGGGGTGGCTGTCGGATTCCAGCTACGCACCGTACTCTTGAGGAAATCCGCCGCCTACAAGCACATGAACTCCAACGGCAAAAAGGTCGATGCGGACCGTGAAGCGAAAAGCATTATCCGGGAGGCCGAAATACAGGCTCGTTCAGAAGTTCTCAAGGCGCGCGAAGAATTTGAGACGTCAATCAAAGAGCAGCGCAAGCAGATGAACGACACCATGGCGGCGCTGAACAAACGAGAGGAAGTGCTCGCGCAGCGCGAGGATAATTTAGACCGCAAGGCGGACGTGCTCGACAAGAAAGAGCAGAATGTAGAGACGAAGATCAAGGCGGCGAGACAGGCTGAGGCAGACGTTGCTGTGCGCGAGAAGTCTGCCGCGGAACTTGCGGAGAAATCCGAGATGTTGCTCTCAAAACTGGCAGGCCTCACTCGTGAGGAGGCGCGAAGGAACCTGTTCGATCACGCCAAGGAGGAGATTCAGGGTGAAATGGGCACGTTCATACGTCGCCATAAGGAGCAGGCGACGGAGACTGCGGAGCGCGAGGCGCGGGATATAGTTTTGGCTGCCATGCAGCGCTACGCGGGATCAACTGCCTCGGAATCCATGACGCGCACGGTCACGGTGTCTGGAGATGATATGAAAGGCCGCATAATCGGGCGCGAAGGACGCAATATCAGAGCACTTGAGGCTGCGACAGGCGTTTCCATTATCGTGGATGACACGCCGGAGACCGTGGTGGTTTCAAGTTTCGACCCGCTACGCCGAGAGATCGCCGCGATTGCGCTCGAAGAGCTGATAGCTTCAGGGCGAATACAGCCGGCGCGTATCGAGGAGGTTGTTGCAGCTGTCGAGGCTAACATGGAAAACACTCTGGTCGAAATCGGCGCGGAAACATGTTCCGACATGAATGTTAATATTACAGACAACCGCATCCTAAACAAGCTGGGGCGCCTCAAATTCCGCACAAGCTTTTCGCAAAACGTGCTGCAACACTCCCGCGAAGTCAGCGCTCTATGCGGCATGATAGCCTCGGAAATAGGGCTGGATCCGGAGATTGCCCGGCGTGTGGGGCTGCTTCACGACATCGGAAAATCCATGGATCACGAGGTGGAGGGACCACACGCCGCTATAGGGGCGGATTTTCTGAGAAAGTGCGGGGAGTCTAAAGAGGTTGTGGATGGCGTCGCAGGACACCACGGAGAGGTCGATTCTGTTTCAGCCTACGGAGTGTTGGCCACTTCTGCGGACGCCATATCGAGTACTCGTCCCGGGGCTCGCTCCGAGAACACGCACATCTACCTGAACCGGATAGCCAAGCTCGAGAAGATTGCGCTCTCGTTCAAAGGTGTTTCCAAAGCTTACGCGATACAGGCGGGCAGAGATCTGCGCGTGATCGTGGATCCGGCTGATATCTCCGACAACGATGCTGTCGTGCTGGCTCGTGACATCAGCCGGAAGATAGAGGCTGAACTACAATACCCAGGACAGGTGCGCGTCTCCGTAATACGGGAAACCCGCAGCATTGAATATGCGCACTGACGCATTTCTGGACATCTAAGCGGGATGATGATACGATGTACTTCATTTTTCAAGACTCTCTCCATATAGGAATCCCAATGGATTATTCATCTAAAGCCAAACTGAGCGATGTAGCCATGCTCATGATGTGCGTCTTGCTGTTGTTCTTCGCCAATGGCTGTAACCGCGAAACTTCTCCAGAGGCGATCAGCCGCGGTCAGGCTGCGCTTAGCAATGGTAATTATACCGAAGCTGCGACGCACCTCAAGCGGGCGGCAAAACTAAACAGTAATAATGAAGTTGTGCACTTCAATCTTGGGATGGCGTACCTTTTGTCCGCCGAGTACAAGTCTGCGGTAAAAGCGTTTGAAAAGGCTGAAAAACTCAACACAGATGGCGGTACTTCCGCCCTTGAAGGGCTCGCCGAGGCATACAGGCAGATGGGCGAATATGATAAAGCTCAAAACGCCATCAGACGTGCGTACAACAAGGTCAACCGAAAGGCGCACTTGGTCGCCGCATACGCAGCCTGCGAGATGGAGCAGGGCTATTACGCGAGCGCGGAGAAGCTACTCTCTGAGGCTCTGACAAGCGACCCTAAGGATCCGGTGGCTTTGTTCAACATGGCTGTGTTCAATAACAAACCGTACTCCAATGAACCACAGATAGCTGCAAAGTATTATGTAAACTTCCTCATTGTGGCTAATAAGACCGATTATGCGAAGGAACGCGCGCGCGCGGTGGAAGCCATAAGGGAAATAAACGACAGACGCTCCTACGAGGTACAGGAGGCGATCGACAAGCTTATGGTGGAGGCCGCGTCGATCAAGGATCCGGGGCGCGCTGCCATGCTTATTTCTGAGGCATATGGAATAGACAGATCCAATCCACACACGCTCTGGAGTCTCGCCAGAAAGCTGGACGAGGCGAACAGGCCTCGCGACGCAAAGAGGATGCGTCTGATTTTCGCCGAAGTCTTCCCATACGATGAACGGTCGCAGCGGCCTTGATCAAACCAAAGAACTGGAAAAAGCATGAACTCGATCGTTGTAGCCAATGCTGTAACTGCCGCCAACGTTGTTGATGTGGCAGTCTTGATATTGCTTTTCATTTTCTGCATAGGTGGTACAATGCGCGGTCTGGCGGGAGAGCTGGCTCGACTTCTTGGAATTTCGACTTCAACGGCTGCCGGAGTCTTGTTGTATCCTCTCGTTCGCGAGCAATTCGCCAGCGGCGGCGAGGTGCCTTGGGTCGTCCTTGCCGCCGCGGTTGTGGTTGTGGTGTCCGCCGTCATAGGTGCCGCTGTTTATTCGGTTGTTCGTAAATTTCTCAAAGTCATAATAGGCCAGCCCGCGGATTCAATTATAGGCGGTGTGTTCGCAACGATGACAACGGCGATCGTTATCCTTATAGTGCTATTTTTCGTCTACACTGTACCGCATGAAAAGCTGCACACAACGCTATACGAGGAATCTATAACCGGGCGCCTTTCGAAACCAATAATCGAATATGCGCGGGGGCAAATGGACGTTGAAGTCCTCCAATAGGAAGAAGTACAGGAGTAATTACAGCTTATATGAATGTCACGTGGTACTATGCCGTAGGCGGGGAAAGAACCGGCCCGGTCTCATGGGATGCGGTTAGAAAAGCCGTTGAGGAAAAAATAATAGGTCCCGACGATTTCGTGTGGTCTCCCGCTTTTGGCACCGAGTGGCGCAAAGCCTCAACACTTGAAGGGCTTTTCCCGCCTGAGAAAAAAGAGACGGAGACTCCCCCGGAAGACTCTCTCAACAACAATGAAAATGCCGGATTACCCGAATCAGGAGCAAGCCCGGAATCTCCGCAGCCTCCGCTTAAGTCGATAGAGGAGCTGATGGAAGGCCTTCCTCCTGAATTGGCAGAAAAGCTGAAGTCGCGCATCCCCAGATCGCCGTTCACCCCTCCGCAGACCGCTGCCGATGGCTCGCCGCCTCCGCCTGAGCCCGTAGTGTGCCTAAAATCCCTCTCGCGCGGGTGGCAGAACACAGTAACAATTCTCTTCTCGAACTTCTCTCTGCGCCGCTGGTTTATTATGGCGATCTGCGTCATGCTGACTATGGTTTCCATGCCAAATCCAGTGACATGGCTGACCTCTCTCGCCGCATCTGGAAAACCTACGAGTCAAGCCTCCGAAATGGGGCTCGACCAAGTCATGACAAGCGGGGTGTTCGAATTATTCGGGAAGTTGCAGTCCATGCCGGCTGAAGAACGGGCAAGTCTGACTGACGAAGAACAGAAAGAAATGTTTTCGGACGCAGTCCGAGATACCGCCGTCGGTATCCGGGATTGGGCCGCCGGTTCATCATCGTCATACGGAACTCCCACATCCGTTGACTTGGTCTCCATGCAGTCTAAAACCAAACGTGAACGTACTAAATTGATATTAATCGGGTTGCTGTTCTACGCATTTGTGGTTACTATTAATATCTGGTTTGCCGCACGCGGGCATTCAATGCTGCTGATTAGAGTATATGCGCCGGATTCGTTTGCAATATCGTCCTGGATCGCAGCGCAGCGCCCGTCTTCCCAGTTGTTCCGCGGCATGCTCACAATTAAGCTGGTCTCTGTGGCTATATTCTGCATTGTCTTCGTGAATGCCGTTTCTGCTATCGCGTCACTTCCAGCGGATTCGCCGGATTTGTACACCACCGTCATGCGCCACGGTTTCGCGCTTATGGCCATTCTCATAATAGACCGTGTGCTTATCGGATACGTAGCCGATTTTGTGACACCACATGTTATTCTTGAAGGCAGGAGTTTTATTTCGGCGTTCGCCGAGACGTTCAGTTACATCGGCTTCTGGCTCCTCCGCTACTTGTTTCTGCTCTGTCTGGCATACCTGTTGTTTGGCACAACGATTTTTTTAGTGGGCATGCTTTTCGGCATGAGTGCGCTTATGGCGTTGTTGTTAGTTGGATCGATGCCTTTTCTGGCTGCAATTTTAATGCTGCCGCTTCACCTGCTGCGCAGACTCTGGACGCTCGACATGGTGTTCCGCAAGCGCCCAGATTTGCGTCTCGCTGTCCCGAAACCCGGTATCATCCATCTACCCAGATGAGCCTTGAAAAACAAGGGGATGCGGCGGAACGCGTGTGGACTGAATTCGACGCCATCGCCGTAATAGCGTTTGCAATGTTGATGGCCTCTGGCGTCATCCTTGCCAACATATTAGGTCGTGGCTACGCAGCGGCATCCACACCTCTCGGTTTTGTACATGTCGTCGTTATGTGCATACCCGCAGCGTTCGCCATCTCCCTAGTGCTCATACGCTGCTTGGAATTTCGCACAAATCCGTTGTGTCAGCTTGGCATCACCCGACCTTTGCCTGAAATAGGGAAGGGGATTCTTGTCGGCGTATTAATGGCACTGGCCGCTATTCCGATCTCGTACATCACTGGAGTCGCGTATACCAAACACTTCGGTTTCAGTCCCGAATCGCAGCCTGTGATGCAAACTGTTTTCAACGAAGCCTCGCCTCTATGGCTTTCCATTGCCGCGGCGATAGTGATGATAGCTGTCACACCTCTTGCCGAGGAAATCATGTATCGGGGGGTTCTCGTGTCTGTGTTGCGACACCGCCACGGCAACGTCCTGGCCGTGCTTCTATCGGCTGTTTTCTTCTCTCTGCTCCACATACATCTGCCTGCCGCTCCTGCACTTTTTTTTGTCGGCGTCCTGCTCGCTGTCGCCTATATAGGTTCCGGCTCCGTTCTGCTTGTGACGGCCATGCATGGCGCATTCAATGCTGTAAACCTCGGTATCTCTGCAATTTTGTTTTAGCTTTCACAAGCTCCGCGAATAGAATAACATCCAGCCTACTATGTCTTTTCATTACTACCTTGAAATGCTGAAACTGCCTTTTCTGGGAAAAGGACGCAGGGTGACTTTTACTATTTTGGCTTCGGCTCTCGCGATTTTTCTGCTCGCTGTTTTCGTCGGCAAATCAGGCAGCCTCTCGCAGTTGACGGCCACTTTAAAATCCGCACTCGACCGCCCGTGGTACTTGGCGTCAGGTGTCGCAATGTTCTGTATTTCTTTGCTATGCGGCCTTGTACGCTGGTATATCATGCTGCGTACACTGAAACTCCCAATAACTTTTAAAGACAGTTTAAGGCTCTACGCCACAGGCCATTTTTTCAATGTTCTGGGACCGGGCGCAACCGGTGGGGACTTCGTCAAGGGAGCCGTGATTGCTGTAAAATGCCCGGGACGACGTACGGAGGCAATAACTTCTATAGCGGCAGAGCGTCTCATCGGATTCTTTGCGATGATCATATTCGTTTCGACCATATCTTTGTTCCGGAAAGATTTTTTCGAGAACGACCCGATCCTTCGGCTGATGATTCACGTCATTTATGCTGTTCTGTCTGGTTGCATAGTACTAGTGCTGCTGCTCACAGTAATAGATTGGGGGAAGCTCTCCAGACGCGTATACCCGAAGCCTGGCGGTTTTTCCGAAAAATTGCTTGAGACAATGCTAAACATTTGGAAGACATTCCGTGTATGTCTGACACATCCGCGGGTTACCGTTGCGGCAATCCTGCTTTCCCTTTGCAACCATGTTGTAGATGTATGCTGCTACTTTCTTCTGAGCCGGTCTATCGGAATGACTCTTCCGTTGCGCGATTTGTTCGTTATTTCACCCATAGCCAACACTGTCGCAGCTTTCCCGCTAACTCCCGGGGGGGCCGGTGTTCGTGAAAACATGCTTCAGTTCCTGATGGACTCTGTAGCCGTTCCGCGAACACAATCAACAGCACTCGGCCTTTTGATGTTCGGCGCGATTATTTTCTGGGCTTTGGTGTCAGGAATAATAATGGTGTCAGGGATCGCATTGGCAAAGAAAAAACCAACTGGCCCATCCTCTGACACCATGCAGTGCGCCCCTTGAGAAGGCGATAGTTGGGCAAATTTAGCCTGCTGGCGCAACGGCGAGGTTGCCGACGGCTATCAGCGTAAACACCATCACGAAAATGGCGACGGTCTCTACTATGCCGATCGCCGACATGTTGTTTGCTAGTCCAGAACCCGTCTCAGCCTGTGAATCCGCGGCCGCTGCGGCAACTCGCCCTTGAAGATACGCCGAGATGCCCATTGCTATTCCAGAGAATATGCCTATGATGAGCATCGCTATGCCGGCGCCTGGACGAAAGCCCTCGCCAGTGGCAGTGTTGATCATGACGAACATAACTATCATGCCATAGAGCGTCTGAGTGATCGGGGCGCCCACGTATGATAGCAGGATGAAAGGAGCGGGTTTGCCCTGCGCGTAGCATTTCTTCCATGCGCCGACCGCAGACGCTCCTGCACTGCCCGTGCCAAGTCCTGAACCAATGGCGCTAAGCCCCAAGGTGATGACTGCGCCCGCTATTCCCATTGCGACATTGATTTCTTGCATATTATGTACCTTCCTTTAGATAGAGTGCGCCACAAAGCGCCTTTAGTTTTGTATAAAATCAAGATTCCCTCTGCGGATCGTTCGCCGCGTTTGCGGCAACCGGATCTAACGCTGTAAATGGTTTGAAAGTGTAGCCGCTCCATGACACGCCTTTGGCACCGGAAAACTCAAGAGTGTTCAGGCGCACACCGTGGACCAGTATACTGAGCGCCGCCATGGCGAGATTCAGTCCGTGCCCGAAACCGAGTATTAAAACTACAACGGGGATTTTAATCAGCATCGGAAGATCCATGTCCAACGCCATGCTGTTGAAATTCTCCGCAAGCTTCACTGAAGCCAGCCCAACCGCGTAAAGGCGAACGTAAGAAATAACATCGCCAAGGCTGCTCATTATGTTAAGCGGCAGCATCGCGAGGCTGATGCCCTGAGTCTTAAGCTCGGATTTGTCCAGCATGAAAAGGAATATGAGCACTACCGAAACTAACAGCAAATATGGCCCCCAGAACGGGTATGTGAATTTCGATGGATCCATAACGATGGTGCATACGAGCAGGTACATGCTCCAAATTACGCCAACCCAACCGAGCTCGGCCAACATTTTTTTTGATGGCCAGAGTATCATAGCGTTCCAGACCCGCGCAACGCTCAGATGTACCGCGCCTATGGTAAAGCAGAGTTGCATCATGTAATCCTGATCCGCAAGCAATGCCACCGACTTCTGAATAAAAGCCGGAAGGGTATGCATGTCCATTCCAAAATACGTTGTGCCGAAAATGGTGCCACTCAGAAGTCCGTACAAAATCGTGCTGGAGGAGAAGAAATACAGCAACTTAATCCATGAACTTATAAGCAAAGAAGGCTTTTTGCCGGTCGCCGCCGTGGCAGCCTTTGTCTTGCCATGCAAATAGAGCGTAAGCCCCAGAATTATCGCGCCATATCCGGCGTCGCCAACGAGCATGGCGAAGAAAATCGAAAAGAAAAAGAAAAACGGCACGCTGACATCGGATTCCGTGTATCCCGGTGTGATGCCGAGTGCTTTGAAAAGCGCCAGAACCGGCCTGAAAATCCTTGACGGTTCCAGTTGTGTGGGTGGTGTCTCGTCTGGGAGTGGATCGCGAACGACAATTCCCCAACCGTTGTCTCTCGCGGAGGCAATAGCGTTGTTTTCTTGGCGAGCGTCAATGAACCCGATCAGGTACGCTACAGCGCCGGATGCCGGCATGTTGTCTGAAACCGAGATGTAGTCGCCAGCCTCCATTCGTCTGTTGAGCTCCGCTTGTATCTCCTCTAAGCTGTCGTTATAGGCGGCCAATTTGTCTGCATTCAGCTTCATAGTGTCCAGCGCGGCTTTATATTCCGCTTCCACCTGCGAGAGCCTTGCTCTTGGCATCGCTACAAATGTTGCACCCTCAGGCACTTCTGTGCCTACAGCCACGCCGTATTTGCCGTTTCTGCCAGAACCGACGATATGCAAATAACCGCTCTCGGGCACGGGTACTTCCGCTTTGTCTGCCATTGTGAAAAGTTTCACAGGAAGTCCCTCGCTGGAGAGCTTGGCTGCCATCTCCAAATCGAAGTCGCCCCAGACTTCGTAATCCGCTATTTCCCGTGCGAGCTCCAGACTTCTTGCCTTTGCAATTGCATAGGAATCAGCGCTGCGGTTTATATCGCCCACTATTGTCGTGTCGTGATCCGCTGATAGCGCCGACTCTTTAATTGTAAGCTGCTTCCAGTCGCCCTTGCCCGATGCGATCCCCACCACAGTCATGGCGCGCTTTGCGCTTTCAACCGCGTTCTGGGCTGCTATGATGCCTGCGGAGTCGCGTATGCGTTCCTCCACGTGCAAAATACCTAGCTTGGCGAGCTCGTGGAGCGCGCGCTTTTTGTCGCGTTCGACGCAAAGAAGCGTCAAATATTTCATCGGTACGATCATGCCGCATCCTCTTCGCCGTTAGTTGGTCTGGGCTCGCCGCCCTTGTCTCGGCTCTTGGCTATTTTACCACGCGCGACGGCAGATGTCTGCTCGTCCGCTAGCACAATCCCGATAACTCGGATGTTCTCCTTGCACTCGGGGATTTTAACCTTTTCGAAAAGGTTGACGCGCTGCGATGTCGTCCTAAGCTCTTCCTCAATAAGAATAATCTGCTGCTCCAGCACACGTCTCTCGGCGTCGGTGGCCATTAGCTTTTCCGCCGCCGCTACCGCGTCGTCAACCCAAGGCGGAGTCGCGAACATGTCTATCTCGCCACGATGTGTTTCAACGCCCTTGAAGACGGGGATGGTCACGCCAGCTATGTTGCCGGTTCCGACATCCACTCGGTCCAGTACTACCGGTATCTCAATTTTTTCGTCAGCAAGCAGACCGAGCCAGCCGGAGAGTGAATTGATCACAGCGTCCATGGCTTTGGCCAGTTCGTCTGCTCTGGCACGCATTCCCGCGACCTCAAGCTGCAGCTGTTGCTTTTTAAGCTGCAACATCGGCAGGAATCGCTGGAAGCGCGCGAGCGCGTCTTTCTGCGCTTTCAACTCCGTTTTTGTGAGTTTGACTTTAGCCATGTAACCAAGTTCTCCGGCTCAAACGCCGATAAATCTAAGCCCGCTTTCCGACCCAGAATTTATTTATTATCTCAGATCTGATTCCGGTTTCCATTGGCTCGAAGGAGTCGGCAAGGATTTCCCAGCCCAGATCTAAAGCCCGTTCGAGCGGGATGTTGACTGAGATGTCCATCATCTCTTTCTCGAAGCGGTTGCCATATTTTAGAAGCTTTGCGTCCCAATCGCTCATTCGGAAGCCCATTGACTGTTTTTCGATCGTGGAACGGTACTGCGAATACAACTGGATCATGGTGTCCATGATTGTGCGGTGGTCTTCGCGCGTGGTTTTGTTGACGTTCTGCTTGAGGCGGGAGAGCGACCCGAAGGGCTCGATACGTCCGTCGCGCAGATAAAACTGCCCTTCCGTGATGTAGCCCGTGTTGTCCGGCACAGGATGCGTCACGTCGTCGCCAGGCATCGTCGTTACAGCCAGAATCGTAATCGAGCCTGCGCCTTCAAAGTCGACAGCCTTTTCGTAGCGAGATGCAAGCTGGGAATAAAGGTCGCCAGGATAGCCGCGGTTCGAAGGAATCTGCTCCATTGTTATGGCGATTTCCTTCAGCGAGTCGGCGAACGATGTCATGTCCGTGAGCAGCACCAGAACTTTCTTGCCCTTGAGAGCGAACTGCTCCGCCACGGCAAGCGACAAGTCCGGCACCATTGTGCACTCAACCACTGGATCCGCCGCTGTGTGAACAAACATGACCGTGCGCGAAAGAGCCCCGCTTTTGTCCAGAGTGTCGCGGAAGAAAAGATAATCATCGTACTTGAGCCCCATGCCTCCCAGTACGATCACGTCCACCTCGGCTTGGAGCGCAATTCGTGCGAGAAGAGGGTTGTATGGCTCGCCCGCTTTGGCGAAAATCGGCAGCTTCTGGGATTCTACGAGCGTGTTGAATACGTCGATCATCGGAATGCCCGTGCGCACCATGTTGCGCGGGATGATACGCTTGACAGGATTAACCGACGGACCGCCGATCCTGATCAAGTTGTCGGTTAGGGCAGGGGAGTTGTCGCGGGGATTCCCGCCGCCGTCGAAAACGCGGCCCAATAGATTGTCGGAAAACGACACCTGCATCGGATGTCCTACAAACCGGACCCGCGCATCAGTGGCGATTCCGCGAGCACCCGCAAAAACCTGCAATGACACGCTATCTCCGTCAATCTTGATCACCTGAGCCAGTGACAAGGTTCCGCGGGACTGAACTTCCGCGAGCTCGTTGTATCTGACCCCGCCCGCGCGGAGGTTTATTACGCTGCCAGAACTGTTGTCGATCCTGTGGTATACCTTGTTCATTTAAAAGCTCCAAAACGCACTACCGCCCGGCATCGAAACCCGCCGGCTATACAAGTCAAAAAAAGTTCCGGTCAGCTTATCATATTTTGATTGATTTACGCAAGGGCAACCTTTTTTTGCTTACCTTTTTTCTTATCGCGACGGGAATTCACCGAAGATTCGCCGGAGGACCAATGGCGCGTACGAAAACAGGCCTGAGACAAGATTATAGCATCATCCGCCTCCGTGGCAGAGTCCCCACCACGCCACGTAAACAGCATCAACTGAATAGCCATCGTTTTTCATGACTTTATCACACTATTTATCAGAGCCGCCCGCAACACAGAAGTTGGGAAAACAACCGAAGAGAACTCTGTAAACCGTATGTCTTTCCCCACCTCTAGCGGACCCCCTATTTCTTGTTTCCCGTGTTGACCCTGGAGGCTGCGGCGGGCTTGGTTGGAACGGGGCTACTTCTTTATGAGTTGGTCGACGGTGGATTTCACCTTTTCGACCCATTTGGCGTAGCCGGCTTCGGTGAGGTGGATGCCATCGTTGGTGAATTCCTTGCGTAGGGTCTTGTTCTCGTCCGCAAAGTCGTTGTAGAGGTTGATGAAGGTGTAGCCGCCTTTCGTGGCGTTCATACGTAGTGTGCTGTTGACGGAGCTGACGGTCTTGGAGACGTCCTCCTTGGCGGTGGGGAGAATGGACTGGACGTATATCTTAGTCTTTGGGGAATTCTTTCGGATTTCGGAGACGATGGAGTTGATGTTGTCGACGACGAACTTGTCGGTCTTGCCGGAGGCGTTGATGTCGTTGACTCCTATCATGATGAATACGGCGGCGGCCTGGTATTCGTATATTTCGCCTAGGCGCTGAAGGACGCCGGCGGTGACATCGCCGGCGATGCCGCGATTGCGGACGCGGCCGGAGCCGAAGCGCCTGCCCCAGTCTTCGCCCTTTTCAGTGATGCTGTCGCCGATAAAGACGATATCGTTTGTTGCGAGCGGCTTTGCCTTGAACTCGGCAATCTTCCGCGGATAGTGTCCCTTTGTCCAGTCGGTGTGGTAGTCAATCGTCATGTCCGGTGTGGGGTAGACGGGGAGTTTTGCCGTTTCCGCTTTAGGGGACTGGGCAAATGCGGTCACCGCCATCATGGCGATTGAAGCGGTAATTATGAATGAGCGTGATGTTTCCATTATTTGTGTCCACTAGCATC